>JADJVE010000001.1:0-300000 GCA_016716715.1 Acidobacteriota bacterium
GAGGAATTCCATCCTCGCGGAGCGTCTTCGGGGCGTGACGTGGCCATTGAGTAGATGACGATGGCGCCTCGTCTTTTCCTGGAACCTGTCCACCGTACCAGACACGGGATGCCTTGATTCGAGCGCGTCCTGCAGGCGGTTGACCTGTGCGTTGAAGGGGGCGACGACGAGGATTTTGCCGGGCGTGACCTGCTTCGTCTCGCCCTTCTGGTTCGTCCAGCGGCTGCCCTTCTTGAGGAGCGTGTCGACGAGGGCTTGACGGCCTTCACTTCTTCGTCTGGAGGCGTTCCTGCTGCCGTCGTGCTGGACGGGCACGAACCACAGCCCCGCGCCCTCGTAGGGCGCAAGGGCGCCGGAGAGCTTCTGTCAGTTTCTGCTCGGGCGCGATTCGAGGCGGCCTTCGTAGAACAGCGCTCGGACGTGAAGGCGCAGATGGCGGGCGGGAGGCGCCACGTCTTGTCGAGGAAGACGCCCCGTGTTCGGGGGATGGTCTCGTTGCCCCGCGAGGACGTGCTCGAGGGCCGAGGCGTCGACGCCGTGGGTGGCCGCCGGTGCGGCTGGTCGAGCTGCTGCGGGTCGCCGAGGAGGACCGTCCGCGGAGTTCCCCGTTCGCGGCCGACCCGAGGATGGGCCACCGCATTGCGACGGCCACGGCATTGGCGAGGGAGAACTGCCCGGCCTCGTCCACGACGTGGACGTCGACCCGCTGCACTGCCAGCTCCTTCGCGGGACCAGAGCCAGGCCGTGCCGCCGACCAGACTTGCGCGGACCCTGTCGTCGAGCGCGGCCAGGACGACGGCGTTGTCGGCGACTACCTCGATGCCAGGCGTCCGGGTCCTCCCGCTTCTCCCCCACTTCTGACGCCGGAGAGGGAGCCTTTCTTGCGCGAGCGGCGACGCGGACCTCGTCGAGAAGGTTGGGGATGTCCTCGTGGGTGACGGCGGTGACGCCGACCCGGAGGCCCGGCGTTGGCGCAGGCGAGGATCATCCGGCGCCGAGCCAGGTCTTGCTGTCCGGGCGGGCCCCTGGACGGCGAGGACCGAGCGATGGAGTGGACCGACGCGGAGGGCGGTTTGCCGGGGCATCACCTCCTCCCCCTGCGAGCGCCGACCGCGCCCTTCTCGCGGCGGACCTGCCGACTAGGAGGTACCGCGACCGGCCGACTCGGGGTGACGCCGCGCTAGCGCCGTCGCGCCGCCAGACTCGCCGAGCCGGGAGGACGACTGCGTCGGACCCCACCTGCGAGTGATCGCGGGGCGAGGACGGGTGGTCCGCCTGGTCGACGCGGTTGACGACGGAGATGCTTGCCACGCGGCAGGCGGCGGGTCGAGGGAATCGACGGTGCCGAGGGACTCTGGCGTGCTGGTGAGCAGCTCGTCTGCTCGCGCCCTCGAAGTCCTGGGCATCGAGACGGTCCCTGGGTGCCTCGAAGGTGTACCCCACCGGGGCGTCGCTTCCGCCCGAACTCGTCCGGCCGCTGACGACGGCGCGCCGACCAGGACCGGTCGCCGACCAGCCGGCGAGGTCCATAGCGTCAGCCGGTAGAAGTCCCACCACGCGGACCGGTCCTCGCGGCGGTGGAACCCGAGCATGGGCGAGAAGCCAGCGGGCGTGCTGCTCGGGCGTGCGGTCGGCGTTCTCGTCGGGCACGCCCTTCAGAGCGCGTCCATCGCGGCCTGCACTTCGGCGCTGCGCTTCTCGACCTTCTTCCGAGGCGGTGCCGTCGCCGAGCGGCGGGCGCGGGGCGGCCTGGGCCGCAGGGTTTCGAGCCAGTCGCGCAGGCGGAGGGGCGAGACGCAGTCTTCCTCGTTGTAGGGCGACGAGGTCTTTGACTTCGGGGGGTGAGGACGGCGAGGTCGCCCGTCTGACGCCCGATTCGAGGCGCCGGGCGCGCTTCCGGCGTGGCGCAGGTCGGCCTTGCGCGTGAAGTCGTAGAACGGCTCGAGCTTCTGATGAGTACGACTCGACGCTGGCCCTCAGGCCCTGCTTGACGACGGCGCAGAGGTCGACGAACAGCTCGGCGCGCAGCATGCGGTCGAGCTCGCGGGCGCGTGGCGTGCCGGCCGGTGAGCCTCTTGAACGCGGTGGGCTCGTAGGGCGCGTAGTGGTAGACGTGCATGCCCGGGTTGGCTTTCCAGAAGCTCGCCGATGCGGTCGAGATCGTCTCGAAGACGTCCTTCTCCTTCGCGTCGGTCTCGGCCCCAGAGGCTGAGGTGGGGACGTCCCCCGCCCTTCGGGCCGAGGACGGTCATGCCGAAGAGGTACTCCGCGGGCCAACGGCTGCAAGTGGTGCGCCTCCGAGGTCGAGGAAGACGTCGCCGGGCGAGGCTCGGGCAGACGCAGGAGGCCACGGCCCTCTTCGGGGGCAGCAGCTCGTGGACGGGCTTGCCGGCACGGCGCCCGCGAGCTGGACGCGGGCCTGGTGGTGGGCCCTTCTCGAGCGAGTCCGTCGAGCACTTGGCCGGCTTGAAGGAGATGGGGAAGACGAGGTCGGCGAGGCGCTCGAGCGTCTTGACGTCGATCGATTCGAACTCGCGCCGGTTCAGGCGCGTGATGCCGGCGACGAGAGGTGGTCGTCGCCGTGCCTGCGTTTGTCGCATTGCTGGTCCCAGCGGCAAACGAGACAGTGGTCGGTGGGCTCGGGGTAGTTGGCGGCGAGAAGCGCCTCCGCATCGGAGGCTGCGGCTTCCTCGGGCGCCGCTTGACGAGGCGGTAGTAGGCGGCGAAGTCGGAGACGCGGTATTCCTCGGGGCGATGGGCGTGACGACGTGGAAGAACTCGGGCTGGACGCCCTGCGTGACGCCGAGAAGCTCGGAGTAGAACGATAGCTGGAGGATCGTGCTGCCGCGCGTCTCACGGGTGAGCTTCGTGTCGATGGCTTCGTACGAGAAGGGCCGAGGGAGCTGGGCTTTTCGACCTTCTGGAGGAAGTCGGGCCGGCCGAACCAGCCGTCCGCCGCGAGCGCACCCTGCGCGATGGCGGGCTTCCCCGCCTTCATGGCTTCGGTGGTCCGGGTGACGGCGTCGGCGCCTCCGAATTCGGTCAGATCGAGGACGGGCGATCCGCCCTTTTCGATCTTCCCTGTGTAGTCCTTCTCGTGGGCGAGCCCACGGTTGATGAGGAGGTCGAGGAAGGGGTCGGGGTACTTCGGCGGCTTCTTGCGCTTGCCGAACGCAACCTCGACGTCGAGACCGGTCAGATGCCGGCACGCGAGGAAGCGGCCGAGGTCGGTGGCGGCGAGGGTGAGGAGCCGTCGACAACATGCATCAGGCGGCTCCGTGGAGAGATAGAATGAAAGCCGCACAGGAGTCCACCGTGACGTTCGCCCGCATTACCGTCAATCCCGAACAGATGGGTGGGGTCCCGGTCATCCGTGGCCTGCGGATCCCGGTCGCCACGGTCGTGGGGATGGTGGCCGACGGGATGACCACCGCCGAGATCGTCAAGGCGTTTCCGGATCTCGTCGAGGAGGACGTCCGCGAGGCCCTTCGATACGCGGCCGAGGCCGTTCGGGAGCGGGAGCTTCCGCTGTCGGTCGGTGCGTGAGATTTCTCGTCGACAACGCGCTCTCTCCCGTGGTTTCGGAGCTGCTGAGCGCCGCTGGCCATGACGCGATTCACGTCCGCGACCGAAAGCTGGCGGCGGCGCCGGACTCGGAGATCTTCGAGGTCGCGGCGGCGGAACACCGGGTCATTGTCTCGGCCGACACGGATTTCGGCACCCTGCTCGCAGTTCAAAACGCGAGCGCTCCCTCGGTGATCCTCTTCCGGAGGGCATCGCAGCGCCGGCCGGAAAGCCAGGCGGCTCTTCTTCTGAACAACCTGGTCGCTGTTGCGGATGCGCTCAAGCAAGGTGCGATCGTCGTAATCGAGGAGGATCGAATCAGGATTCGGATGCTCCCGACCGGAGCTCGCGAAACCTGATCCCGTCGGCGCGTCTGTTTGGACCCCCCTCATGCCGCTCCGTAGTCCTTCCTCATCTGCGCGATCTCCGCCCTCATCTCCCCCACCAGCTCCTTCGGCCCCAGCGCCTTCCCGAACCTGCCCAGCGACAGCACGGAAGCGCTTAGCCTCGATGAGGAGCCGGCCGGAGGTCGAGGACGACGTCGCCGTTCTTCAGCGCCTCGAGCTTCTGCGCGGGGTGCCAGCGCACTTCGGTGATCCAGGGGGCGATCTCCCTGGCGACTTTGACCTTGAAGCGGAAGGGCTTGCCGCCGACGTAAGAGGCCGATGGAGTCGCCGAAGTGCGTGGCGGCGTCGAAGTCCTTCGGCGGGGTGAAGTGGAAGTTCGTGTTCCTCGCCTCTTTGATGCGGGCGAGGTAGAAGGTCTTCGTCTTGCCGTCCTCAGGGTCGCGCGCGGAGGAACCAGTCCCAGTTCATGTGGACGAGGACGAGCGGCTCGACGAGGCGCGCGAGGATTGGCCCGTGGGCTTTTTGTAGTCGATGTCGAGCTGCGTCTTTTCCCGGAGGGCGTTCGCCGTGGCGGCCCACACTTCCTTCGCGATGGCGCGCACGGGTTGCGGATGCACCCAGAGCTTCTCGACCATCGACGACGGCTGGATGCGCACCGATTCCGGCAGGAGGCGCGCGATGCGGTCGAACGTGGCCTTGAGGTCCTTGAGGACGGGCGTGCCCTCGTAGATCTGGAAGACCTTCATGGCGACGCCGATGGCGAAGAGGTCGGCGCCGGAGACGTCGAGGAACGGGAAGCGCCAGCTCGGGTCTTCGTAGACGAAGGAGTGCTTCTTGCGGTCGAAGACGACGGGGGCCTCGAAGTCGGTGCGGATCTGCTCGACGAACCGCTGGACGGTCTTCGAGGACGTTTCCCAGCGTGCGGCGAGGGACTCGCACGTGACGGGGCGCCCCCGGCGCACGAGGTCGTCGAAGTCCAGCAGCCGCCGGAAGTACGGTCGGTCGTTGAAGGGCATGAGTTCATCGGAGGGTTGCAATTCCCCGGCCAGCGCGTAATCGGGCATGTGCATCAGATAGGCGTGCCGCCCGGACAGGGGATGTCCGGGAAGTGTCGGGAAAGGTGCAAACGCATCAGACGAAAAATGGCGGGAGGGGCACGGACACGGTCTGTCCGTCTCCGGAACGAACATCTCTCGGGGCGGTTGATCGATGCTGCTTTTCCCGTTGGGTCCGGAGGATCGCGAGGTGCGGCGCTGGCCGTGGGTGACGATCGCAATCGTCGCCCTGAATGTCCTCGTCTTCGTCGTCGCCGGGCCGGCGGACCGGACCCCGGGACTTTCGGCGCGGTGGGGCTTCATCGCGGGGACCGAGCCTGTGGAGCGCCGTCACGGCGGTCTTCGTCCACGCGGACCTCTGGCACCTCGCCGGAAACATGATCTTCCTCCTCGCCACGGGGCCGTTTCTCGAAGACGCCTACGGGCGCGTGCTCTTCCCGGTGATCTACCTCGGATCGGCGATCTCGGGCTGCTACGCGTGGGCAGGGCTCGGCGCCGACTCCCGGACATCGGGAATAGGGGCGTCGGGAGCCGTCTTCGGCGTGGAGGGGGCGTTTGCGGTCCGATTCGGGACGAGGTACCTGCGGTTCTTCCTGGCGCCGCTCGGCTTCCTGCCGTTCCTGGGCTTTCGTATCCGCGTGCGGGCGGCCGTCGATGCTTCTGATGGCTTCGTGGAGCAGTGGCTTCTCGTGGGGAGTCCGGACGCCAGCATCGGCTTCGGCGCTCACGTGGGCGGATTCGCGTTCGGGATGCTGGCGGCCGTCGCCGTCTGGGCTGCGGGAATCGAAAGGCGCCGGATCCATCCCGCCATCGAGGCGCAGATCGGCTGGCAGCAGCACCCGCTCCTCGTCCGGGCGAGGGAGGCTCGCTTCGCCGGAAACCCGGCCCACGCGCGGCGTGACGTGAGGCGACTCCTTTGGGAAGACCCGGCGAACGCCGACGCGTGGGCGCTGGCGGCGCGGCTGGCGCTCGACCTCGGCGACGGAGCCGAAGCGGTGCGCTGCGCGGGGCGGGCGATCCCGCTCTATCTGGGAATGCGCGAGAGCGACCCTGCCGCGGACGTGGCGCTGGAGGTGCTGCGAAGGGCGCGCCCGTACCTCTCTCCGCGGTTCGGGGGCCTGGCGGCCGCGCTCATGGAGAGGCGCGGGCAGACGGTGGACGCGATCTCGATCTACGAAGAGGTGGCGGCGCGCTTCCCCGCGGACGACGCGGGCCGGCGCGCGGCCGCACGGCTCAGTGAGCTGCGGCCGAGGGTCTTTACGACTTCCCCGCTACCGGGCCACTCTCTTCGGTAGCTCCTCCCGAAGTACTCGGCGAAGCGTCGTCTCAAGCGGCTCCTTCCGCGCCGTGATGTGTTCTCGGGCGCCACGTTGATCAGGTTCTGGTAGCTCCCGCCGTAAAGGCGTGCACCTGATCACGGAACCAACGCAGGACATCCTCGTCCAGGCGGATGGTGATTCGCTCTTTCCCCCGCGGAACGGGGACGATCGCGCCTCGCTTGCCTTTGCTGAAGTCGTATTCGTTCTTCATCGAGTCACCCTTCGTACTGCTCGCGCTCGAGCTTTGTCGCCTTCCGCGCTGAGATGATCCGGATTCTGTCGGCGAATCGTATGCACATTCGTACATATCCGCAAGCCTGGCCCGTGCGGGCCCTCGGACACCCCTTGTCCCCGTCTCCGCCCTACATTCGCAGGGAGAAGGGAGGTCGATGAACGCAAGAACAACACGAAAGACGAGGGCCGCGGGCGGCCCGAGCCGCTCGGAGCGCATCGCCGGATGTCTGCTCGGCGGCGCGGTGGGCGACGCCCTGGGGGCGCCGATCGAGTTCCTGAGGCTGCCGGAGATCCGCGAGCGCTTCGGCCCCGGCAGGGCTGACCGATTACGCGCTCGCGTACGGAAAGCTGGGCGCGATCACCGACGACACGCAGATGACGCTCTTCACGGCCGAAGGCCTGCTGCGGGCGATGTGCCGGGGCGCGACGAAGGGTATCTGCGACGGGCCGACCGTCGTCTACTTCGCCTACCTGAGGTGGCTCAAGACGCAGGGCTACGACTCCAAGAGCGAGAGCTTCCGCTTCGCGACCGAGGACCTGCCGCGGTTGGATCCGGAAGGAACGTATCCCAACGGCTGGCTGTCGACCGTGAGGGAGCTGCGCTCGCGGCGCGGGCCGGGCAACACGTGCCTCGCGGCGCTCCAGTCCGGGAGGTTCGGGCGCGTGGAGGATCGCGAGCCCATCAACGACTCGAAGGGCTGCGGCGGAGTGATGCGTGCGGCGCCGGCGGGCATCGTCGGCGAGACGGTGGAACGCGCGTTCGAGCTGGGCTGCCAGACGTCGGTCATCACGCACGGTCACCCGACGGGCTGGCTGGCCGGCGGTGCGCTGGCCGCGATGGTCTTCGAGCTGCTCGCGGGGCGGACGCTGCGCGCCGCCGTCGACGAGGCGCTGCGCCTGCTGCACGACGGTTCGCGCCCACGCGAATGCCGCGACGCGCTGAGCGCCGCGGTGGAGCTGGCCGGAAAGGGACAGCCCACCGCCGAAAAGCTGACGACGCTGGGCGGCGGCTGGATCGCCGAGGAGGCGCTCGCTATCGGCGTTTACGCGGCGCTTGCGTGCAAGACATACGAGGAGGGCGTGCTCCTCGCCGTGAACCACGGCGGCGACAGCGACAGCACGGGCTCGATCGCCGGGAACATCCTCGGGGCCGCACTGGGCCGCAAGGCGATTCCGAAGAAGTGGCTCGAGCGACTCGAGCTGAGAGACGTCATCGAGACGATTTCGGCGGATCTCGCAACGGGGTTCGAGGAGGCGGACGAATGGTGGCGAAAGTACCCGGGATGCTGAAGAAGCCTTCTCTCGTTCAGGTGCGGTTTCCCGAACCGCCGGCAGCACTCTCGAGAACGACCTCGGGATGCTTCGCAACGACCCGGAGCAGGACCTTAGCGCTGCCCTCCGGCCTGCGCCGGCCCTGCTCCCAGTTTCGAAGGGTTGCGACACTGATGCCCATGAGTGCCGCGAACTTCGACTGCGTGAGTCCGTATCGCTCCCGGAGCAAGCGGACGTCAGGCTCCGCGAACTTCGTCGTGCGAGCAGCGCGGCGCGAACCGCGGAGGATGGCGCCACCCTCGCGCACGCTGGCCAGGAGCTCGTCGAACAGTTCCTTCTTCATGGGTACTCCGTTTCAATTACGCGCTTGAGCGCCCGCTTCTGTGTCTCCGACAGGTCGTCCCGTTCGTTCTTGGCATATGCGAGCAGCATCACGATGCGGGCCGTGGCCTGATGCCAGAAGTAGATGATCCTGATTCCGCCCCGCTTCCCGTGCCCCGAGCCGGCCCACCGAACCTTCCGAAGACCCCCGGTGCCCGGGATGAGCGCCCCCGCATCCGGGCGGCCCGCGAGCAAGGCCTGAAGGTGCCGGTAGTCTTCATCCTTCAGGAGCATCCGAATCCGTGCCGTGAACGGCCCGGTTTCCACGATGACCACCCGGAGATGATACGCCATTGGCGTATGCCTGGGGGATTCTCCCTTCCCCGGACAGCCCCTGTCCGTGTCTCCCCACCAGATTGATGGCGAGAAGGGAGATCCATGAGCGACAGGAAGACACGGAAGAAGCCCTGCCCGAAGTGCGGGAGCCCCGAGGTCGTTCCCATCGAGTACGGCTACCCAGGGCCGGAAATGATGGCCGCGGCAGAGAAGGGGCTGATCGAGCTGGGTGGGTGTTGCGTCTCCGGCGACGACCCGCGGAAGCACTGCAAGGCTTGCGGCGAGCAGTTCGACCATCCCGCGACTGCGCCGCAATCGCGGCGCCGCTATACTGCCCAGCCGTAAACCATCCCACGCCGACTGTGTTTCGAGGAGGCTTCGTGACCGACAGCATGCTCTCGAGTTCCTCGTCCGAATTCCCTCCCGTCCCTCCCGCAGAAAGACGACGAGAAGCGGAGCCACCACCGGGCTTACGAGCTGACGCTCGCGAGGACGCGCTACAACTACACGACGAGCTACCTGTATCCGGCGCCGCTCGCGGCGCAGGTGCCGGACTCCGAGAAGTTCACGCTCGCGTACAAGGCGAAGGTCGCGCCCGTGCTGCTCGAGATCGCCAAGAACCTCGAAGAAGGTCCTCGTCGCGCGTTTCGAGGCGCAGCTGCATTCCGACCTTCCTCCGATGCCGATGCCCTGGATGGTCGCGCTGAGGGTCGCAGTCGACGATGCGGAGAAGCAGTTCTCAGGTCTCAGCGGGCTGAACATCCCCGGCGACCTCGCGGCCATCCACCGAATCTTCGAGGCGCTTCACGACGGCCCGCCGGAGCTCGTCGAGTCGTACAAGAAGCTCGCCGAGATCCCCATGCTCGTGGAAGGGCTCGAAAAGGCGCTCACGAAGTCGCTCGCAGACCTGACGGACGTCGGCATGACCTCGTTCCTGAGGGACACGCTCTACGAAGTCCTGAGGACTCCGGAGAGGGGCGACGCGTACCTTCACGCGAAGGACATCGCCGAGTTCGCGACGCTGTACCAGGCCTTCGCCGGGCCGCCCGCCGTGATGAACTTCCGCCCCGAGCCGTGGATGCACCTCGCGCCCGGCCAGCAGGTGTGGGAGAGCGATTGGTATTTCGGCTGGATCCAGATCGCCGGCTTCAACACGTCGAACCTCAAGGGCGTCTTCCTGGCGGGCGCCGCGCCGGAGATGGCGCTCGACCTCAACACGCTGCTTTCGAAGATGCCCCCCGGGGACGGGATGCTGCGGCGCGCCCCGGGCGGATCCTCGCGTCACGCTGCAGGGGGCGGCGGAGACGGGCCGCCTCTATGCGCTCGACCTCACGATGCTCGACGGCGTCCCGACGAGCAAGCTCCACGGGGACCAGCGCTACCTCACGGCGCCGATCGCCCTCTTCTACTGGAACCCCAGCCCGGGGCGGGCTATCCGGAGGGCCGCGGCAGCCTGCAGCCCGTCGCGATCCAGCTCGGCCAGAAGAACGATCCGGCCTCGTGCCCGATCTTCCTGCCGGGCGGCGACGCGGCCGCGTGGAAGCTCGCGAAGTTCTTCGTGCTGAACGGGCTCGCCGTGCAGCACGAGACGGTCGCGCACCTCGGCGCCTGCCATCTCACGATCGAGACGCTCGTCGTCGCCACGAATCGGCAGCTCTCGTACGAGCATCCGATCCTCGCGCTCCTGACGCCCCACTTCCGGTTCACGCTCGACATCAACGAGGGCGCCAAGCACAGCCTCATCATTCCCCACGGCGTGGTGGCTTCGGTGCTGTCGCCGAGCATCGCCGGGAGCCTCGGGATGGTGAGGACGCGCGCCTCGCGTGGCGCTTCGACCAGAACCTGCCGCACAACCTCTTCAAGCTCCGGGGCGTGGACAAGAACCGGCTGCCCGAGTTCCCGTTCCGCGACGACACCGTGCTGCTTTGGGACGCGATCCGCGCGTACGTGCGCGCGTACCTCGCGTGCTACTACGCGTGCAACGACGATGTGAAGGCCGACACGGAAGTGCAGGCGTGGGTCGAGGAGGTCACGAGCCCGGCCGCCGCCGCGTTCCACGGGCTCGACGGCCTCAAGGTCGAAAACGGAACGGCGCGGCTCGACAACTTCGACTATCTCGTCGACATGGTGTCGCTGATCGTCTACACGGCCGGCCCGCAGCACGCGAACGTCAACTACGCGCAGTACCCGCTGATGTCGTACCTGCCGAGCGTCTCCGGGACGACGTACGCGCCGCCCCCTTCCTCCGCCAAGCCCGCTCCCGACGCGTACCTCGCCGTCCTGCCGCCGGTGGACGTTGCGCTCTACCAGCTGTCGTTCGGGTATCTCCTCTCCAGCATTCAGTACGACGTGCTCGGCACGTACTCGGGCAATCCCCGCCGCCCTTACTTCGGCGACGCACGGGCCGAGGCGACGGCCGTCGACTTCCGGATGGCGCTCGCGGCGATCGAGGCCGAGATCCGGAGACGGAACAAGACCCGCCCGCTGCCGTACGAGAACCAGCTGCCCTCGCTGATCCCGAACAGCATCTCGATCTGACGGGCCGGGCCGCGCGTCAGCCGGCGCCGAGGAGCGGGGCGTAGCGCGCCTGAAGGTCGAGGACCTTCGCGTCGGCGCCCCACGCGCCGTATCTCTCCAGCGCGGCGAGGACGTGCGTCCGCGCGGCGCGGGATCGCCCGCTGTCGACCAGCATCTCGGCCGCGAGCTCGTGCGCGAGCCCCGCGTCCTGGAAGAAGCCGTGGTCGATCGCCGCCGCGATCGCTTCCTCGTACTTCCGGAGCGAGCGCCCGGAGCGTCCCGTCGTGCGGAGCCACTCGGCGTCCACGAGCAGCGAGCGATGCTCGAAGTTGTGGGGGCAGGCCCGCGCCCACTTGCGGATGCGGCCGCGCGCGAGGCGGACGCGGACGAGACACGCGAGCTTCGTGAACGCGCCGCCGCGGCGCGCCTCGAGCAACCAGCCGAGGCAGGCAAAGTAGTGCGCGATGGAGAGGAAGAACGTCGCGGGCAGACCGATCTCGCTCACCTTCAGGAGCTCTCGGCCCAACGCGGGGCCGCCGCTTCTCCGGAAGAAGCCCAGGAGGCGCGCGCGGTCGAGGAGGCGGAAAGCGTTCTGTGTGTTGCTGAGCTCGGCGGCGCGCGCGGCGTCGTCGGCGCCGGCGGCAGGGAGGGGGGCGAGGCCCATGAGGGCGTCGACCGCTTCGATCGTCGTCCGGTGCATGACCTCGGTGCCGATCTGTCCCGACGCGCGGATCGTTTCGAGCGCGTCGAGGGCCGTCTGCCGCACCTCGGAGAGCGGCTCGCCCGTCTCGAGCCGCGCTTTCGCCCAGCCCATGTGGCAGTAGCCCGCGAACTCAGCGTCCTCGACGCGCCGGCCGAGCGTGTAGCCCTCGCGGCACCACTGGGCCGAGCGCGCGATCGGCTCTCTCCAGTGCGACACGAACTGCCCCATCGCGTGGTGCAGCTTCGGGAGGAACGCGGCGCCGTCGGGCGCGCCCATGAGGCGCGTGCCGAGGCGCGAGAAGCGCGGCGACGCGCCGTAGAGGCCCACGGCATTGAGCGCCGTTCCGAACCACACGAAGAGGAGCGCGTGCGTGGGCCCGCGGCCGTGGCGCAGCATGAGCGTCAGGCAGTTGCCGATGAGGACGGGCCACAAGTACGGCCGCGAGACGTACGCGCACGCCGTCATCGACGACATGATGCGGATGAGGCGCAGGGCGCGCGGGTCCTCGACCTGCGGGAGCGTGGCGAGCGTCTCGTCCGTCATGTTCCGGACCTTCCAGAGAACGCGGCCGAGGATCCGGGCGATGTCGAGACGGTTCGGGTCCGGGGGCAGCTCGAGGCCGAGCCGCGCGCAGATCTCGAGGCCGGCCGCGATCGCCTTCGGGTACTCGTTGAGCGCCGCGTACGCGAGGATGCGGGCCTCCCATCCGGGCGACTCGTCGAGGGCGCCGCGCGCGTTCAGGGCGATGCGATCCGCCGTGGCGAGCGCCTCGTCGACGCGCCCGAGCGGAATGAGCGTCGAGGCGAGCGCGTGGTCGACCGCGAGCGCGAGGGCGTAGTCGCGCTCGTACGCGCGCTCGGGGAGAAGGGCCCGCGCGCGCTCGAGGTAGGAGACGCCGGTCGAGAACGCGCCCGTCGCGTTCGTGGCCGCCGCGGCACGCAGGTGGAGGCGCGCGACGCCCGTGCGCTCGGCCTCGTCGGAAAGCGCCCCGGGTCCGCCGCGGTCGAGAACCTGGCCGAAGTGGGCGACGGCCTCGAAGAGCGTCTCCCACCGGCCGTCCGCCGCGAGGGCGCCGGCGAGGCTCCGCGCGAGGCTGAGGTGCAGCGCCGTCTGCGCGTCCGCCCGCAGGCCCGCGTAGAGCGCCTCGCGCATGCGGTCGTGGGCGAGGTTGTAGCGCTCCTTCTCGCCCGGGATCGCGACGACCATCTGT
Source organism: Acidobacteriota bacterium (assembly GCA_016716715.1). Lineage (NCBI taxonomy): Bacteria > Pseudomonadati > Acidobacteriota > Acidobacteriota bacterium. Next base: position 12,879 of record JADJVE010000001.1, read on the forward strand.
TTCTCGCCGAGGATCTGCAGGGCCTCGCGGGCCGCCGGCCGCGGCAGGCCGCTCACCTCCTGCAAGACGTCCGTGTTCACGGGCCGCCCCGAGACCGCGAGGATGTCGAGGAGGCTCCGCTCGTCGACCGACACGCGCGCCGCGCGTTTCAGGAACGACGCCGCCGCGTCGATGCCCGCTCCGTCCGCCGCGCCGAGCCGGCCCTCTTCGAGGAGGTCGCGCAGGATCTCCTCGACGAAGAACGGAAGGCCCTCGCTCGACTCGGCGACGCGCGCCGCGAGCCCCTCGGGCAGCTCGGCAAGACCGAGCATGGACTTGAGGAGGCCGGCGACGTCCTCGTCGTGGAGCGCTTCGAGCTCCACGACGCGCGGCGCCGGGCGCTCGGGCCCCGGCTGGATGAGGCGCGCGAGCGGCCGCCCCGTGACGTCGTCGACGCGGTAGCTCCCGAGGAAGCAGAACCTCGAGCCCGCGCCGGCACCCGTTGCGCCTGCCGTGCCCGACCGGATCGCGAGCAGCGACGACAGGGCGTCGATCGTGCCGTCCCGCGCCCACTGGAGGTCGTTCACGTACGCCACGTACGGCACGAACCGGCCCAGTCCGACGAGGAACTCCGCGATGGCCTCGATCACGCGCCGGCGCTCGGCGTCCGCATTGGGGAGCGGCGGCGTCGGCGCGACCCCCGCGCCGAGCGGGAGCGACGGCACGAGCTTCACCATTTCCGGCGCGTGCGCGTCGAGAAGCGTCTGCGCGCCGACGGACACCGCGAGGCGGGCGGCCTGCAGGACGAGGTTCGCCATCGGGCCGGACTCGGTGAGGTCGCGCTCGAAGCAGTCGACCTCGAGAAATGGGACGCCGCGGAGCTGGACGGCCTGCCGAACCTCTCGCATGAGGCGCGACTTGCCCATGCCGCTCTGCCCCGTGACGAAGAGGCCCGTGTGCCGGTCGCCCTTGAGGCCCGCGTCGATCGAGCGGGTCACGTCCTCCATCTCGCGGGAGCGGCCGACGAAGGCGCTCGAGAAGAGGTAGTTCTCGCGCGTGTCCCGCGTCTCGAGCTCGTACGCGAGGCCTCCGGCGCGGTTGATCAGCTCGAGCAGCTCGCCGGCGCCCGCCGGACGCCCGGAGGGCTCGACGGAGCAGAGCCGCTCGACGATCTCGCGCAGCCACGGCGGGACGCGTTCGGCATGCGCGAGCGCGAAGCGCACGGGCTCGGTCATCTTCTGCTTCAAGAGGACGTCGAGGCCCTGCGTGGCGCTGTAGGGCGTCTCGCCCGTCAGCAGCTTGAAGGCCATGATGCCGAGGCTGTAGAGATCGGCCCGGTGGTCGCCTTCCTTCGCGCCCGCGATCTCGGGCGAGACGTAGTGGGGCGTTCCCATCACGAGCCCGCGGATGCCGCGCAGGCCCGCAAGGCCGAAGTCGACGACCTTCACCTGGCGCTCTCCGCCGCGCGAGCCGACGACGATGTTGCCGGGCTTGAGGTCGAAGTGGACGACGCCGCGGCCGTGGAGGTACGCGAGCGCCCGGATCACCGGCACGAGGAGGTCGAGGGCCTCCTGCCACGGCACGATCCTCCCGGCCGGCGGCCGCGTCGCGGGCGGGGGCGCGTCCGTCGCGGGCACCGGCGCGGAGCCGCTGTCGAGCGTCTCCTCCTCGGCGGGAGGCGCGGCGGCCAGGAAGCGGTCGAGCGGCACGCCCGGCAGGAGCTCCATCGTGAAGAAGAACGCGTCTGCGCCCGCCACCTGCTCGAAGTCGTAGACGCGCGCGACGTTCGGGTGCCGGAGGGAGGCCATCGTCTTGAACTCGGTGCGAAACAGCTCGACCGTGTTCCGAAGCGGGTGAAGAAAGATCTTGAGCGCCGTCGGACGGCCCGGAAAGAGCTGATCGTCGACGCGGTAGACCCCGCCCATTCCCCCGCGCGCGAGGAGGCGGTCGACGCGATAGCGCCCGTTGATGACGAGGCCCGGCTGGATGAACGCGTCCGTCGGCCGCGACGACGCGCCCGCTCCCGTGCCGCCCGGAACGCTCGGCGTGTCGAGCGTCGTTTCCGCGTCGTCGGCGGAAGGTCCGCTGATCGCGCTCGGGCGAGACGACATCGGAAACCTCCGCCCGTACCCTTCGCCTCCGGCGTCGGACTCTCGGGACTTGTGTACCGAGTCTCGATTGCGACCCGGGTTCTGTCAAGGGACGGGCCAACCCGGCCCCGACGCCTGCGCCTATAGTGGTCGCATGCGGGCGGCTCCCTTTCGCCCCCTCTCCTTCCGCGGGATTCGCTCGATCATTTCGAGAACAACCGGAGGGTACGACCATGACCCCTTGGCGACTGTCCCGTCTCGTTCTCCGCCTGGCGCTGTTCCTCGGCGTGGCCGGCGTTTCCGCCGTGAGCAATCCTCTGACCCCGACTCCCACCCCGGCGCCGGCCGCCGCCAAGGCCATCGCGACTCCCTCCCTGCTTCAACCCGCCAGGAACGTGGCGCTGCCGGGCCAGATGTCCGGCGAGATTACGAGCGGCATCCCGGGCAGGTCGATTCGTGACGTCTTCGCCACCGCGAAGAACATCGTCCTCGACGTGCTCGACGCGAACGGCAACAAGGTCGGCGCGATCACAGCGGAGGACAACCTCGACGGCAAGACCGGCCGCTACAGGATGGACCGCGACAACCCCCGCCACTTCAGCGTCCGGGCGCCCGCCAGCTGGCTCGGCGACCAGCTTCAATGGCAGTACTACCAGCAGTGGACGACGGGCGACGACCGCCACAACGTCACGAACGTCGTCCTCAAGAGCGTTTCGGGCCCGCCCAAGTGGAGGGGCGTGAAGGGCGACATCACGGGAAGCGTCGCCGGGTACTCAGCCGCGCAGTGGTTCGGCGGCAGCGACAAGATCTGGCTGAAGGTGTGGGACGCGAGCAACAAGCTCGTCGAGACCGGCATGTCCCACCCGGGCTACGGCGGTGCGCCCGCCAGCTACGACATCAAGGTCGACAATCCCGCCGGCGCCCGGGTCGAGGCGCCGCATCTTCACAACCAGGTCGCGTTCACGTGGGACTACGAGGTCAAGTCGGACGTCGGCGGCGTGAGGACCATCGACGTCAAGCTCAAGAAGGTCGACCCCCTCGTCGTCATCACCTCGCCGGCGCCCGGCAGCCTGATCTGGATCAACAAGCCGGTGAAGATCAGCTGGTCCGGGCCGCCCGCAGACACGCCCGTGATCGTCGGCTACAGCTGGCCCGCGAAGAACATCGGCGACTTCGCAACGGTCTGGACTCTCGAGCCGAACCCGGGCACCTACACCTGGGACATCGCCGCGCGGCACATCGGATACCCGCAACCGTTTCCGATCGCGAGGGTGAAGGACTCCACGTACTCGTCCGGGTTCATCCGCCTGAGGGGCGGCGGCTACGGCAACAATCAGTTCTGGACCTGGGACGCCAAGGTCCCGGTCTTCTTCATGACGCCGTACGTGCGGATCACCAACATCGCCAGCGAGAGCGAGTTCCATGCCGGAGCCAAGCTCACCGTGAACTTCGAGAAGGCCGGGCTCACGACTCCCCAGGTGAAGCTCAGCCTCAAGCACACCTCCGGCAGCCCGATCGTCTGGCACACGTCGGAGAATTCGCTCACGGTTACCCTGCCGACCCAGGCGTACCCCGGCTGGCCCCAGTTCTCCCTGACAGTCGAAGCCGAGGGCGAGAGCAATCCCTACGTGGCCGGCACCGACAGCGTCCTCATCTGGATCAGGCAGTGACCCGGAGAAACCGTGCAACTCATGTGCCCAATGGAGGCGTGCGACACATCGTCGCGCGTGCGCGAGGACAGTTTCGTGCCAACGCCGCCGGTCAGCGCTTCTTCCGCGACCTCTCGAGCTCGGCGATGACCTGCGCCCCGATGAGAAGGACGAGGGCCGCGGCTTCGAGCGTCAGGAGGACGCCGATCGTGCTCGCGAGCGAGCCGTAGACGACGTTGACCATCGAGATCGTCGCGAAGTACCAGGCCAGGATGCGGCGCACGATCTCCCAGAGCACCGTCGCCGTGACGCCGCCCGCGAGCGCGTGGCGGAAGGAGAGACGGCCGACCGGAAGGACCATGTAGAGCGCCGTGATCAGGAGCGCGAGGCCGGCGACGCCCAGGAACCAGAGGATCGCGCGGGAAAGCCCGCCCAGCTCCCACTGGCGGCCGAATAGCCAGAGGGTGTCGCGGCCGACGACCCGAAGGGCGCCCGTGATGATGCTTACGAGGAGAAGCCCCGTGCCGAGCGCGAGGATGAAGAGGTACGGGATGATCGCCGACAGGAGAAAGTGGCGGCGGTGCACGGAGCGGTGGAAGAAGATCACCGACATTGCCCCCTCGAGGACGGTGAAGGCGATCGAGCTGAAGAAGAGAAGCGCCAGGCCGCCGATGCCCGCGATGGCCTCGCGGTGGGCAAGCAGGCTGGACACCTGGTTCATGACCGCCGCGGAGCTACCGGGGAGAAGCAGCTCGACATAGCTCGCGACCGTGGCGAGAAGGCTCTTCTCGTCGGTGAACTCCGAGAACACGACGAGAAGCACCGCGAACAGGGGCACGATCGAGAGGAGCGTGTTGTACGCGACCCCGCTCGCGAGGAGGAACCCCTGGTTCTTCCGGAAGTCCCTGACGACTCGCCCCACGAACTGGATCGCCGGGAGCGTCCGGCTTCGCGACGATGCGGGCATCAGGGAAGAATCTAGGGCTTCGGCGCGCTCTTCTCCACCGGCAGCTCGCTCTTGCGGCTCCACTCGTCCCACGAGCCGTCGTAGAGGAGCGCCTTGTAGCCGAGGCGCCTGGCCGCGACGTACATGACGGTGGCCTGCTGGCCGATGTGGCAATAGGAGACGACGGTGTCCCCCGGCTTGATGCCCGCGGCCTCCATCACCTTCGCCGTGTCGGCCGGGCTCTTCATGGTGTTGTCGTCGTTGACGAGCGTGTCGAACGGCAGCGTCTTCGCGCCGGGGATGTGGCCCGCGCGCGGCATGTTGCCGGCGTCCTCGCCGTCGTAGAACTTCGGGTTGCGCGAGTCGACGATGGCGACGCCGCTCTTCCGGATGCTCGCCTTGACGAGGTCGAGATCCGCCACGAGTTCCGGGCGGGGCTTCGCGGTGATCTTTCCCGGCTTTCGCTGAATCGCCGACGCGGGGTCGTTCGCGGACTCGATCGCCGGGCCGCCCGCGGCTTTCCACGCGGGCATGCCGCCGTCGAGGATGGAGGTCCTGTCGCCGAGGCCCGCCGCGTCGAGGCTGAAGTAGACGCGCGTCGTGGGCGAGACCCAGTCCTTCGCGAAGTAGACGACGACGCGCGAGTCGTCGGAGATGCCGTAGCCCTCGAGCTTCGCCTTCAGCTGGTCGGGCGGCAGGAGCTGGAGGACGAGCGCGCCCTCGGACCGCGGAAACGCAAAGTCCGCGGGCGTGACCGGGATCGCGCCCGGGATGTGCTCCTTCTCGAACTCGGCCGGCACGCCGACGTGCAGGAGGACCAGGTTCTTGTCCCGCTGGTGCGCGGCGAGCCACTCCGGCGTCACGAGCAGGTCGGAAGCGGGCGCGGCGGTTGCGGCGAGGAGGGCGAGGGCGGCGAGGACGCGCTTCATGGGAACCTCCCGGGGCGGCCCATTCTGCGACGAATGCGTTATGATACTTTAACGCTCAAAAGTATCATTGCTGAGCGCGAGTCGTAACAAGGTATCGAAGAGATGAAGGCTTCCGATCTCTCGCCGGGCAGCTGGGGCCGCCTCGCAGGTATCGCGGGTGGCTACGAGGCCTTCGTTCCGAAGCGTCTGCCTCCGCCGCTGCCGCCCACGTGGGCCCTCGGCTCGGCAGTGTCGCGAGCGGACCGCGCCCTCGCCGAACTGGCGGGCGCGGTCCGCTCGCTTCCGAATCCGCACCTTCTCGTCTCGCCGTTCGTCCACAAGGAAGCCGTGCTCTCGAGCCGGATCGAGGGAACGCAGGCGTCTCTTTCCGACCTCTTCTTCTTCGAGTCCGGGCCCGCCTTCGCGAAGGCCGGCGGAGGCGCGGGCCCGCCGGACGACGTGCGCGAAGTCGCCAACTACGTAACGGCGCTCGAATACGGCCTCTCGCGTTTGGAGACGTTGCCGATCAGTCTTCGCCTCCTCAGGGAGCTCCACGAGCGCCTGATGGACGGCATCGGGCACGCCGGCGTCACGCCCGGCGAGTTCCGAACGCGGCAGAACTGGATCGGCCCGCCGGGTTCGCGCCTCGACGACGCGGTGTTCGTGCCGCCGCCCGTCCGGGAGATGGAGCGTTGCCTCCACGAGCTCGAGTCGTTCGTTCACGCCTCTTCCGATCTGCCGGCTCTCGTCCGCATCGCGCTCGTCCATTACCAGTTCGAGGCCATTCACCCGTTCATCGACGGAAACGGACGCATCGGGCGGCTGCTGATCTCGCTGCTTCTCTGCAGCGAAGGTCTTCTGACCCAGCCCAGCCTCTCCCTCAGTGCGTTCTTCGAGCGCCACCGGAGCGAGTACTACCGGCTGCTTCTCGCCGTGAGCCGGAAAGGCGCGTGGACGGAATGGATCACGTTTTTTCTCTCCGGCGTGGAGGAACAGGCGCGCGATGCGAGCCGCCGGACGAGGACGCTGCTCGACCTCCGCCAGAAGTACCGGGCGCACTTCGAGTCCGCCCGGTCGTCGGCGCTGCTCCTGAAGCTGGTGGACGGCCTTCTCGAAGCGCCCGTCCTGACGATTCCCCTTGCGGCGAAGCGCCTCAAGGTCACCCACCGCGCCGCCACGCTGAACGTCCTCAAGCTCGTGGAGGCAGGCGTCGTCGTGGAGGTCACGGGCCGGGGCCGCAGCCGCGTCTTCGTCGCACGCGGCATTCTCGGAGCGATCGAGAAATGAGCTACGCGGATCTCTGGACCCTCGACCCGGCCGTCGCCTACCTGAACCACGGCTCGTTCGGGGCGTGCCCGGCGGCGATCCTCGAGAAGCAGTCGGAGCTGCGGGCGCGGCTGGAGCGCGAGCCCATGGACTTCCTCGTGCGGCACGCGCCGTCCCTGTATGCGGAAGCGCGCGCGGCCCTCGGTCCGTTCGTCGGCGCCGACCCGGACGACCTCGCGTTCGTCCCGAACGCGACGACGGGGATCAATGCGGTCGTGCGGTCGCTGACGTTCTCTCCCGGCGAGGAGATCCTGACGACGGACCACGCCTACGGCGCGTGCAAGAAGACGCTCGATTACGCGGCCTCCAGGGCGGGCGCGCGCGTGGTCGTGGCTTCCGTTCCCTTCCCGCTTCGTTCCGAAGAGGAAGTGGTCTCCGCCGTCCTTTCGCGCGTGACGCCGCACACGCGCCTCGCGATGCTGGACCACGTCACGAGCCCGACGGCGCTCGTTTTCCCCGTCAAGCGGCTCGTGGCCGAGCTTTCGGCGCGCGGCGTGGACACCGTCGTGGACGGCGCGCACGCGCTCGGAATGCTGCCGCTCGACCTCACGCGTCTCGGCGCGGCGTACTACACCGGCAACGCGCACAAGTGGCTCTGCGCGCCGAAGGGCGCCGCGTTCCTCCACGTGCGGCGCGACCGGCAGAAGGGCGTCCACCCCGTGACGATCAGCCACGGCTACGCCGGCGGCGACGCGCGCTTCCGCGACGAGTTCGACTGGACCGGGACGATCGACCCGACGCCGGCGCTGACGATTCCCGAGTGCATCCGGTACATGGGCGGCCTTCTCCCCGGCGGCTGGCCGGAGCTGATGGCCGCGAACAACGGCCTGGCGTTGAAGGCGCGGGAGATCCTGAGCGACGCGCTCGGCGTTTCGCCGCCCGCGCCGGAGTCGATGATCGGGTCGATGGCCGCGGTGATCCTGCCTCCGCCCGCGCCCGCGAGCCCCGCGGCGCGCCTCGACCGCGTTCGGCTGGCGGACTGGATGCGCGCGCGCGGCTCCGAGCCGTGGTTCTTCGGCTGGCCCCCGTCGGGCGCCGGCAAGCTCGTGCGCGTTTCGGCACAGCTCTACAACACGGAAGCGCAGTACGTCGCGCTCGCGGGCCTCCTCGCCGAGGCGCTGTTCGTGCTTCGGCAGCGCGGCGGGGGCGAAAGCTGAACCGGGTTTGAGTCGCGTCCCCCGCGGTTGGCGCGGTGTATATGTCCCATATATACTTCCCGGGTGAAACGGCAGGACCCCCTCGAGGGGTGCACCGGATTCGACTGGGACGATGGGAATGTCGACAAGAACTGGGACCTTCACCGGGTGGCCTTCTGGGAAGCCGAGGAGGTGTTCTTCAACGAACCCCTCGTCGTTCGGGCCGATCTTCCTCATTCGAACGTCGAAGGGCGATTCGCTGCGCTCGGACAAACCGACGCCGGCCGACTCCTCTTCCTGAGCTTCACCGTGAGACGCTCACTCATACGCATCATCTCCGCGCGGGACATGACCCGCCGGGAGGCCCGCACCTATGAGCACACGAAAGCGTAAGCAGATTCCCGTGTTCGCGAACGAGGGCGAGGAGCGGTCCTTCTGGGCCACTCACGACTCGATGGACTACGTCGATTGGGGGCGCGCGAACCGCCCCGCGTTCCCCGCTCTCAAACCGTCGCTGCGCACGATCTCCCTGCGACTCCCGGAATCGATGATCGGGCAGCTCAAGGTCCTGGCGAACAAGCGCGACGTGCCCTACCAATCGCTTCTGAAGCAGTTCCTCGCCGAACGCCTCAAGAAGGAGATCGCCTGATCAATCCTGCCGCTTGACGCCGGGGCGGCGGGCTTCTACCTTGAATGGGTGAAGAACGGCGCGCGGACCCCCGAAATCGTCGTGGTGCTCACGTCCGTGGGCACCGAGCAGCAGGCGCTCGACATCGCGCACGCGCTCGTGAAGAGGCGCCTCGCGGCCTGCGTGAACATCCTGCCCGGCGTGCGGTCGCTCTTCCGCTGGAAGGGCAAGGTGCAGCAGGACGCCGAGCTGCTGCTCTTCGTCAAGACGCTCGCCTCGAACTTCGAGGCCGTGCGCGGCGTGATCAAGGAGCTGAACGCCTACGAGCTGCCCGAGATCGCCGCGTTCCCTGCCGCGATGGCCGACTCCGCGTTCGCGGCCTGGGTGAACGACTCGTCGACCGGCGACGCGAGCGACGACGACGACGACGACGAGTCCGGCGAGGCGACGATCGATTGACCTTTGATTTGGACCGGCGGCGTGGGTTTTCGGGCCGCCCGGACACTCCCCGCGCCGCCATCTCCCTTACGATTCCCCTGGAGGTCCGATGCGCCGACTGCTTCCCTGCCTGATCCTCGCCGTCGCCCTGCCCGGCGCGCCGCTGGCCGCCGACTCGGTGACGGTGCGGCCCGTGGCGGACACGTCGATTTACGAGGAGAACGGCGACGCGTCCGACGCGAAGGGCCCCGGGATCTTCGCCGGGCGCAACGCGCTGACGGCCATCCGCCGCGCGTTCGTGCGGTTCGACGTCGCCGCCGCCGTTCCGGCCGGCGCCACGATCAACGGGGCGCGCCTCGACCTCGTCCTCCTGAGCGGGAAGGGCAACCCGGTGGACATGAACCTGTTCCGCGCGACGGCCGCCTGGGGCGAGGGGACGTCCGACGCCGGGAGCCCCGGCGGCACCGGCGCGGCCGCCACGGCGGGCGACGCGACGTGGACGAGGCGCGTCTGGCCCGGCACGGCGTGGCTCACGCCGGGCGGGGACACCGCGGTCCTCCCGTCCGCGAAGATTCCCGTGCAGGTGACGCTCACGACGTACTCCTTCGGCCCCACCGCCGCGATGCAGGCCGACGTGCAGAGCTGGCTGGACACGCCGGCGACGAACTTCGGCTGGCAGGTGCGCGCCGACGAGCTGCAGGCGGCGCCGAGCGCGCGGCGATTCGGCTCGCGCGAGGCCGCGAACCTCGCCGATCGGCCGTCCCTCACGATCACGTTCACGCCGCCCGGCGGCGGGCCGGGCAATCCCCCGCCCGCGGGCGACGTGCCGGCACTCTCGCCGCGCGCTCTCGCCGCGCTCGCGGCCGCGCTCGCGGTCCTCGGCGCGCTCGCCCTGAAGCGCTAGACCCCCGACAGCGCGTTTTCGAGATCCGCGAGGATGTCCTCGACGTCCTCGATGCCCACCGACACGCGCACGAGGCCCGGCGTGATGCCGCGCCGGAGGCGTTCCTCGGGCTCGACGCTCGCGTGCGTCATCGTCGCCGGGTGCGAGATGAGGCTCTCGACGCCGCCGAGCGACTCGCCGAGCGAGCAGACGACCACGCGATCGAGAAGGCGCTTGGCCGCGGCCTCCGACCCGAGGTCGAAGGAGATCATCCCGCCGAAGCCGGTCATCTGGCGCCCCGCGATCGCGTGCCCCGGGTGCCCGGGCAGACCCGGGTAGTGGATCTTGAGCACCTTCGGGTGACGCGCGAGCCATGCGGCCACCGCGCGGCCGTTCGCGTCGTGCGCCTTCATGCGCACGGGCAGCGTCTTGATGCCGCGCGACACGAGGAACGAGTCGAACGGAGAGAGGATGCCGCCCGCGGCGTTCTGCGTGAAGCCGATCTTCGCGCCGTCCTCGGCGTCCGCCGAGATCACGGCGCCCCCCACGGAGTCGGAGTGGCCGTTCAGGTACTTCGTCGTCGAGTGGACGACGACGTCGCAGCCGAGAGCGAGCGGCTTCTGGAAGAACGGCGTCGCGAACGTGTTGTCGACGACGACGCGGATCTTCGCGCCGATCCGCGACCCTTCGGCCTTCGCGACGTCGGCGAGCGCCTTGAGGTCGGAGATCTCCATCGTCGGGTTCGTGGGCGTCTCGACGAAGAGCATCCGCGTCTCCGGCGTGACGGCCTTCCGCACGGTCTCGGCGTCGGTCGTGTCGACGTACGCGAACGTGACTCCGAAGTTCGCGAGGACCTTGGAAAAGAAGCGGTACGTTCCGCCGTACGTGTTCTTCGAGACGAGGACGTGGTCCCCCGCCTTGACGAACGCGAGCATGAGCGTCGTCTCGGCGGCCATGCCGGAGGCGAACGCGTGGGCGACGGCTCCGCCCTCGAGCGCGGCGAGCTGCTTTTCGAGCGCGAGGCGCGTGGGGTTCTTCGTCCGCGCGTACTCGTAGCCGCCCTTCGGTTTGCCGAAGGCTTCCTGGACGTACGTGGACGTCTGGAAGATGGGGACGGTCACCGCGCCCGTGACGGGCTCCGGCTCCTGTCCCGCGTGGATGCAGGTCGTCGCGAAACCAGGTTTGCGGTCGTGGTCGGCCATAGGGGCCGACTCTAGCAGCGCGGGGCCCCGGGAGTTTCAGCCGGGGGAAGGGCCCCTGGCCCTTCCCCCGGACCCCCTACCTCGGCCGGACGCCGCTCGCGGTAGCAGTCGCGGCAGTAGACCGGCTTGCCGTTCGTGGGGTTGAACGGGACCTGGGTCGTCTTGCCGCAGGCGTCGCAGGTGACGTTGTAGAGCTGGCGCGCGCCGCCCTCGCCGAACCCGCCGGCCTTGCGCTTGTCGCGGCAGTTCTTGCAACGCTTGGGCTCGTTGGAGAAGCCCTTCTGAGCGTAGAACTCCTGCTCGTTCGCCGAGAAGATGAAGGGGGCGCTGCAGTCGATACAGGGGATGGATTTGTCCGTGTACATCAGAACTCCAGAGAGGGTCGCCGGCTCTAACCGGAAACCGAGGGTTGGAAATCGCGGACGACGCTCACCATCGAGCGGCGGACGCCGGGAACTGGCGAATGGAGCCGGTCGGAGAATTCAGGAAGGAGGGACGGGGCGTTGTTCCTGCTGCTGCCCCCGGGGCTGGAAATGGGTCTCGCCTCCTAAACGAACTCGATCCGACGAACAGACTTCACGGCCTTCGAAGGCATTGGGGCTGACCCTTGGGCTCTCCGGGCTGTTGTTAAGGGAATGAGAATCGAAACAATCAGCGAAATCAAGCGAAAAAGAAATTGCGACGCCGTGTCAGCGGGATGCGTCGAGCCGCACGCTGTCGGCGAGCAGGACCTTGCCTGCCCAGGCCGCCGCGATCAGGACCGCCGGACCGTTGATTTTCTCGACAGGACGGAGCGTCATGGCGTCGACGACGTCCAACGCCTCGATCGATAAACCCGGCTCCATCTCGAGCGCGAGGCGCACCGCCTTGAGGAGCCTCAAGGACTTCTTCTCGCCGAGGCCGTGGAGCAGCTGCCCCGCGAGGAGCGCGCGGAAGACGGCCGGCGCGGCGCCGCGTTCCTCGGGCGTGAGGTCCGCGTTCCGCGGGGCCACGCGCAGGCCGTCGCGCTCGCGCGGCACGACCTCGCCGAGGATCTCGGGGCCCGCGCCCAGCTCGCGCAGCCGCTCGACGGCGCCCACGCCTACTTCTTCGAGCCGCGCGGCACGTAGATCTGCGTCCCGCGGAACGGACGGGTGATCTGAGCGATGAGGTCGTCGAGGTCGCCCTTTCGCTCGACGAAGTCGATTTCGTTCGTCTCGACGACGAGGAGCGGGCCGTCGCGGTAGTGGTAGAAGAAGTAGTTGTAGGCCTCGACGAGCGACTTGAGGTACTCGGCCGAGATGCCCTTCTCGAACGCACGCCCGCGCTTCTTGATGCGCGAAAGGCACGTGTCCACGGACGCCGTGAGGTGGACGACGAGGTCCGGGCGGGGGACGTTCGCGGCGAGGGTCGCGTAGATCTTGTCGTAGAGCGCGATCTCGGAGTCGTTCAGCGTGAGGTACGCGAAGATCTTGTCCTTCGCGAACGTGTAGTCCGCGACGACGAGGTTCCGGAAGAGGTCGATCTGCGCGATCTCCTTCTGCTGCTGGTAGCGCGACAGCAGGAAGTACATCTGGGTCTGGAACGCCGCGCCCTTCTTGCCCGCGTAGAAATCCGCGAGGAACGGGTTCGTCACGTCCTCGAGGATCTGCGTGCCCGAAAAGCGCTTCGCGAGGAGGCCCACGAGCGAGGTCTTCCCGACGCCGATCGGTCCCTCGATGGCGATGTGGCGGAGCGGGAATTCCTTCGGAGTGGGCGCGGGCACGGGAGGCGAGTTTACCGGTCCGCGAGGCTACCGGCGGAGGAAGACGTCGGCCGCCCCGCAGACGAAGACGGCCACCGAAAGCCAGCCGTTGGCCGTGAAGAAGGCCCCGTCCACCCGGGAGAGGTCGCCCGGCTTGACGAGGACGTGCTGGCGGACGAGGAAGACGCCCGCGAGGACGACGCCCAGGCCGAAGAGGAGTCCGCCGCCCGCGAGGACGAAGACGCCGTAGAGGAGCGCCAGGGAGAGGGCGTGGAAGGCCGTCGAGACGTTCAGGGCCCGGCGGGCCCCGAGGCGGGCCGGCAGAGAGAAGAGCCCGTGCTCGCGGTCGAAGGCCTCGTCCTGCAGGCTGTAAATGACGTCGAAGCCGGCGACCCAGAAGAGGACGGAGAGGCCGAGGACGACCGGAGGCGCTGCGAAGGCGCCCGTGACGGCGATCCACGCGCCGACCGGCGCGATCGCGAGGCCGAGGCCGAGGACGAGGTGCGCGAGCGCCGTGATGCGCTTCGTGTACGAGTAGCCGAGGACCACGAGGAGCGCCACGGGACTGAGCGCGAGGCATAGCGGGTTGAGCCGCCAGGCGGCCAGGACGAAGAGCGAGGCCGAGAGCGCGCAGAAGACCGAAGCCGCGGCGACCGACACGCGCCCGGCCGGGATGTCGCGCGTCCTGGTGCGCGGATTCACGGCGTCGATTGAGCGGTCGGCGATGCGGTTGAAGGCCATCGCCGCCGAGCGCGCGCCCACCATCGCGACGAGGATCCAGATGAGCACCGGGAGCGGCGGCAATCCCCGTGCCGCGAGAACGGCGGCGAGCAGCGCGAACGGGAGCGCGAAGACCGTGTGCGCGAACGTGACGAGGGAGAGGTACTTCTTCACGGGGCGCAGAAGCTTCAGCGCGCTCCCGTCCAGCGGAAGCCGGCGGTGTCGACCGCGACGTCGAGAAGGTCCGCGACGCGCTCGAGGTACGCGTCGAGCATGGCCTCGGCCGTGCGCGCCGCGTAGAAAGCCGGGACGGGCGGCGCGACGATCGCGCCCGCGCGGGTGACGGCCAGGATGTTCTCGGCGTGGACGAGGGAGAGCGGCGTTTCCCTGAGGCCGAGGACGAGGCGCCGCCGCTCCTTCAGGCAGACGTCGGCCGCGCGCTGGAGGAGGCCGCGCGACGTCCCGTGCGCGATGGACGCGAGCGTGCCCGCCGAGCACGGCAGGACGGCCATGCCCCGCGTCCTGAACGAGCCCGACGCGATGGAGGCGTCGATCGCGCTCTCGGGGTGGAGGACGAGCTTGGCTCGCGTCGCGGCGTCGAGGCCCGCCGCGTCGACGAACGCGTCGACCGACGTCAGGTTCGCATCCAGTTCGTCGCGCGCGACGACGAGGGCGCGCGGCGAGACGACGACGTGGAGGCGCTCGACGTCCGGCGACGCCGAGAAGATCTGCAGCGCCCGGAGCGCGAGGCGCGAGCCGCTGGCCCCGGAGATTCCGAGGATGAGGTCGTTCTTCCCGCCCGCGCGCTGCGCCATCGCTGGATTCTCCACCACGACAGCTTTTCCTGTCGCGCTCTCCCTTTCCGTGTGGGAGAAGAGAAGAGATTTGCTTAGAAGGTAATAGGGCGTGGCGGCCGGCCCGCGCGACAGGTTTGCTTGTCGCGATCCGGCGCCGGCTGCGGACCCGTTCTAAGAAGAAGTCCCTTTAGCGCCAGTGCGTTGCGCTTCGGCCGCGCCGTCCGGCATCGCCTGTGCGATGGAGTCCGGCGAGGTGATCGATGAGTTAGGCGCCACACACGCGCACCCGGACGCGCCGGGACGAAGCGGAAGGAACAACCCCCCGAATCCCGGTTCGTGTCCTTTTTCCGAACAAAGAAGAAAGAAAACAAAGGAGTTCACGATGTCTCTGCGTCCGATCGTCCGCGCTCTCGTCGTCCCCGTCCTCGGCCTGTCGCTCTCCGGCATCGCGGCGCACCCGGCTCTCGCCGAGGGCGAGGGGCCCGCGCCGGCCGCGCACAAGGTCGTCAACATCAACCAGGCCTCCGCCGACGAGATCGCCCGCCTGCCGCGCGTCGGCCCGAAGCTGGCCGGCCGCATCGTCGAGCACCGCAGCCAGCACGGCGCGTTCAAGCGCCCCGAGGACCTCATGCAGGTGAAGGGCGTCGGCGAGAAGTTCTTCACGACGCTCAAGCCCTACATCGCCGTCTCCGGCGCGACGACGCTCGCCGAGAAGGTGTCGTCCAAGGGCACGCGCGGCGGGTCCAAGAGCGCCAAGACCACCTCCGCCGGGACGAAGAAGCCTGCCAAGACGAAGGCCTGAGTCCCTCCCGCCCATGGGACGGCGCGGCGCTCGCCGGCACAGCGGCGCCGCGTCGTCCCCCCTCCTCACGCGCACGAACGGAGGAACCATGCGCGCATCCGAACGCGGCGTCTCGCTGGCCGAGCTCGCCGTCGTCCTCGCCATCCTCGGCGCCCTCTTTCTCGTGAGCATCCCGGCGCTGTCGGAGATCCTCGCGGAGGAATCGCTCGGCGCCGCCGCCCGGGAGGTCGCCGCCATCCTCCACGCCGCCCGCGCGCGCGCCGTCTTCCAGGGCGCGGACGTCGGCGTGAAGTGGGTCGCGAACGCCGGCGACCTCGTTCTCACCGTCTACCAGGACGGCAACGCCAACGGCGTGACGACAGGCGACATCAAGAAGGGCGTCGACAGGCTCGTCGCAGGTCCGTACTGGCTGGGCAGCCGCTACCAGGGCGTCAACTTCTCGTTCGTGCCCGGGATGGCCGGAACGGACCCAGGCGGCGCGCCCATCGGAAACCTCGCCGATCCCATCCGATTCGGGAATTCGAACATCTGCACGTTCTCACCGGTGGGCCACGCCTCGCCCGGCACGGTGTACCTCTCGAACCGCAGGAACCGGCAGGCCGCGGTGCGCGTCACGCCGATCAACGCGAAGATCCAGATCTGGACCTGGCACGGCAAAAAGCTGAAGTGGATCGCCCGCTGGTGACGACGGGAATCGAGCGGCTCAGCGAGGGCGAAAAGATGCCTCCGCCGCCGCGAGACGCTCGGGCGTGCCGAGGTCGAACCAGAGTCCGTCGGACGCCGAGTAGGGGACGAGCGCGAACGCGCCGTCCCGGCCCGCGGCCGACGGGGCGAGGACGTCCTTCGCGAGCTCGGCGAAGCCCTCGGGAATGCGAAGGGCGAGCGCGTCCGTCGCGGCCTGAAGGCCCGTGAAGAGCCACGGTCCCGTTGCGCCGTCGGGCCGCGGGCCGCCGACGGCCGCGAGCCGGCCCCGTGCGTCCGCCCAGAGCGGCGTGTCGCGCTGGGGGTTCTCGTTCGGTAGGACGGCGAGCGCGGACACGACGCCCGGCTCGTGCCGCGCGGCGAGGAGCCGCCCGAGGGGAAGCGTCGTCAGGACGTCGCCGTTCGCGACGAGAAAGTGCTCGCCGAGCAGCCCGCGCGCGAACGCGAGCCGGATGCCTCCGGCGGTCCCGAGAATCTTCTCCTCGAACGACCAGTCGACCGGGACGCCGGCGTACGCGTCGCCCACGGCGGCGCGCAGGGCCGGCCCGAGATGGTGCGCGTTGACCACGAATCGGTCGGCTCCCTGCCCGAGAAGATGGTCGAAGACGTGGAAGAGGATCGGCCGGCCGTTGAGCGGGAGGAGCGGCTTGGGCGTCGCGAGCGTCGCGGGCCGGAAGCGGGTCCCGAAACCGGCGGCGAGGACGAACGCGATCACGTGAACACCATGTCTTCCGGCAGAGACGGGTCTTTCTCGCGCGCGGCGAGCCAGAGCGCGACGTACGACTCGGCGATGAAGTCCGCCTCCGCGACACCCAGCTCGCCCGCCATCGCCCGCACGGCCGCTTCGGTCCCCTCGATCTCGGCGAAGAGCCCGAGCGGCGTCTCGTCCACGACGACGAGCGGGCGCGACGGGTCCACAAACGTCCACGGCGTGCGGCGCTTCTCGTATCGGAACGAGGGCTGGACGCCCAGGGCTTCGAGAATCGCGGCGACGGCTTCCGGCGATTCGACCCGGCTCTCCCATTCGAGGCGATTCTTGATTCCCCTCGAGATCTTCGGAGGTCCTTTGAAGGTCAAGAGGCCGAGCCGGTCGACAGTCCGAAGGCGGAGTGCGCACCCCTCGGACTTCAGGCGGCCCGCCGCATCGTCGTAGAGGACGTTCTTCTCGTCCTCCAGAGGCCCGGGCCGGGCGCCGAGCGCCTCGAGGCGCCCTTCCAGCCTCTCGCGGTCCGCGACCCGGAACTTCGTCTCGATTTCCCGCGGACCGCGCATGACATCAGAGTATCGCGGCGGCACAATACGCGCGTGCCGCGCTATCGCCTCGCGGGTGTCCGTGCGCGCACCCCGAGTATCGTCAACCTCGCGACGGTCGCGCGGCTCCTCGGCATTCCCCGGGACGGCCTCTCCGACTTCGCCCTCGTGCGCCGCTCGCTCGACGCGCGCCAGAAGCCCGTCCTTTTCTGGGAGATCGCCGTCGAGTTCACGTCGGCGACGGACCTCGACCTGACGCCCGGAGCCCCGCTGCGCCTGGGCCCGGCCGAGCCGCTGCCCGCTCCGGGGCTGCTCCTGCCCGAGATCGACACGAAGGCGAAGGTCGTGATCGTGGGAACGGGCCCGGCGGGCCTCTTCGCCGCGCTCGCGCTCGTGGACGCGAACGTCCCCGTCACGATCCTCGAACGCGGCGACCCGGCCGAGGACCGCTACCGCAAGGTCATGAAGTTCTGGACGTCGGGCGTCTTCGACCCCGAGTCGAACGTGCAGTTCGGGGAGGGGGGCGCCGGAACGTTCTCGGACGGCAAGCTCACGTGCGGAAAGCGCCACGACAAGATCAAGGTCATCCTCGAGACGTTCCACCGCTTCGGGGCGCCCGCCTCGATCCTCGTGGACGCCAAGCCGCACATCGGCACGGACCGCCTCGTCGTCGTCCTGCGCAACGTGCGAAAGCACCTCCTCGAGCACGGGGCGACGCTGCGTTATCGCGCGAAGGTCACCGACATGAGGACCCGGCCGGACGGGGCGCTCGCGGGCCTGACGCTCGAGTCCGGCGAGGACGTTCCGGCCGACGTCGCGATCTTCGCGCTCGGCCACTCGGCGCGCGACACGATGGACATGCTGAACGCCCGCGGCGTCGCCATGACGCGCAAGCACTTCGCGATGGGAGTGAGGATCGAGCATCCGCAGGACGCCGTCGACCTCATCCAGTACGCGCAGGTGTCGACGGAATGCGGCGTCCAGCCCGCGGACTACAAGCAGGCGCACGTCGCGTCGAACGGCCGCGGGATCTACACGTTCTGCATGTGCCCCGGCGGCGAGGTCATCGCGTGCTCGTCCGAGGCGGGCGGCGTCGTCACGAACGGGATGTCGCGCTACAAGCGCGGCTCGGGTTACGCGAACGCCGGGATCGTCGTCCAGACGAAGGACGAGGACTTCGACGCGATGCCGGGACCGGAGCTCCTGCGCGGGCGCGAGCTGCAGCGGCGCGTCGAGGCCGCGGCGTTCACGGCGGCGGGCGGCACGTACGCCGCGCCCGCCCTGCGCGTGACCGACTTTCTCAAGAGCCGCGAGCGGCCCATCTCGCCGCGCCCGCTGCCGAAGACGACGTACGGCCCCTGGGTGACGGCCGTCGCCTTCGACGGGATCCTGCCCGAGCCGTACCTCGAGGCGCTGGCCGAAGGGCTGAAGGCCTTCGACAGGAAGATGCCCGGCTTCGTCTCGGAAGAGGCGGTGCTCTTCGCCCCGGAGTCGCGCACGTCGTCGCCCGTCAGGATCGACCGCGACGGCTGGTGCGAGAGCACCTCCGTGCGCGGCCTCTACCCCGCCGGCGAGGGCGCGGGCTTCGCGGGCGGCATCGTCTCGGCCGCGCTGGACGGCCTGCGCGTCGCGCGGCACGTGCGCGCGAAGCTCGCGGGCGAGACGCTCGAGCCCGAGAAGTCGACGATCTTCAAGGGCCCGGAGTACTGAGACCATAATCGGCGCCCATGCGCCGCGTCCTCGTCGGAACCGCCGGACACATCGACCACGGCAAGAGCGCGCTCGTGCGCGCGCTCACCGGCACGGACCCGGACCGGCTCCCGGAGGAGAAGGCGCGCGGCATCACGATCGACCTCGGCTTCGCGCACGCCGAATGGGACGACACGACGTTCTCGTTCGTGGACGTGCCCGGGCACGAGAAGTTCGTGCGGACGATGGTCGCGGGCGCGCAGGGCGTCGACCTCGTCCTCCTCGCGGTGGCATCCGACGATTCCGTGATGCCGCAGACGCGGGAGCACCTCGACATCCTGAAGCTCCTCAAGGTCTCGACGGGCGTGATCGCCCGGACGAAGAGCGACCTCGTGGACGCCGAGACGGGCGCGCTGGTGGACGAGGAGATCCGCGCGCTCGTGAAGGGCTCGTTCCTTGAGGACGCGCCCATCGTCGCGTGCTCGGCCGCCACGGGCGAGGGGCTCGACACCCTCCGGGCGGCCCTTCTCGCCGCGGCGGGCCGCGTCGTGCGCGAGGACCGCTCGCGGAAGGTCCCGCGCCTCTTCCTCGACCGCGCGTTCACGATGAAGGGGTTCGGGCCGGTCGTCACGGGAACGCTCGACGCGGGGCGCATCGCCGTCGAGGACGCGCTCACCCTTCTGCCTGACGGGATCGACGCGCGCGTGCGCCGCGTGGAGGTGCACGGCGACGAGCGGCGCGAGGCCTTCGCGGGCGAACGCACGAGCCTTAACCTCGCGGGCGTGGACCGCGGAAATCTCGAGCGCGGGCAGGCGCTCGTTCCGAAGGGCGCGCTGGACGCGGCGTCCGTGCTCACGGCCGAGGTGACGATCCTGCCCGGGCCCGCGGCCGCCCTGCCCGACGGGATGCGCGTCCGCGTTCACCTCGGCACGGCCGACGTCGCCGCGAAACTCTCGCGGGCGGGTCCGGGACCGGACGACCCGGCGGGCCGGGCGTTCAGGCCGGGAGAGACGGCGTTCGTCCAGCTGTCTCTCGAGTCGCCCGTCGCGGCGCGGCCCGGCGACCGCTTCATCCTGCGCCGGCCGTCTCCCGCCGAGACGCTCGGCGGCGGGCGCGTTCTCGACGCCGGGCGCCCGCGGATGAAGCGGCGTGCCGGCGCGGACGCGGCCCTTCTCCCGGTCCTGTCGGTTCTCTCCCTCGGCGACGAGAAGGCGCTGGCGGACCTCTTCCTCCTCGAGGCCGGCCCCGCCGGACTCACCGCCGCGCGGCTGGGCGCCCGACTCGGGATCGTGTCGCCCGCCGCCGCGAGCCTCCTCGAGACCATGGCCGGCGCCGGTCGCGCGCTGAAGATCACGCCTGCGCTCTTCGCGCACTCCTCCGTCGCGTCGGACCTGGCGGGCCGCGCGGCCGCTCTCTTCACCGAGCGGCGAAGGGCCGGCTCGGCCACCGTCGCGCTCGGAAAGGGCGAGTTCCTTCTCCGCCTCGCGAAGGGCCTTTCCCCCGCCGCGGCCGACGGCTGGCTCGCGACGCTCGCGGCCGGCAGGACGATCGCACTCGAGGGCGACCGCGTGGTGCCGCCGGGCGCGAAGGCGGCGGATCTCTCGGGCGAGGCCGCGTCGTTCGCCGCGAAGCTCGAAGAGCTCTACAGGAAGTCCGGCTTCGAGCCGCCGAAGACGTTCGACGCCGCGAAGGTCCTCGGGACGAAACCGCAGGTCGTGGAGGGCCTTGCGTCGCACCTCGTGAAGTCGGGCCTCCTCGTCCGCCTTTCGCCCGACCTCGTCGTGCACAGGGACGTCGCGTCGGCCGCGGAGAAGAAGCTGGAGAGCGTCAGGGGCCAGACGCTCGCGGTCGCGGGCTTCCGCGACCTCCTCGGCCTGACGCGCAAGACCCTCATTCCGCTGCTCGAGTATTTCGACTCGAAAAAGCTCACGCGCCGGGTCGGGGATCTCAGGAAGGTGGAAGGGCCCGCAGGTTCTTCTTGACCGCGCGCTCGCCTTTTTTCTTCGCCGAGTCGATCGTGTAGTCCAGCGTCGCGTCGAGCGTCATCCACGACGCCACCGGCTTGCCGCCCGCCTTGCCCGGGGAGAGCTTCCACTTCGCCGCGCTTTCGCGCACCCAGCGCACGAGAAGCGGCTCGGCGTCGCCCGTCGGAAGGAGGCGCGAGACGGTGCCCTGGGCTGAAACCTCCACGAGCGCCGTGATCCGGCCGCGCTGGCGCGTCGCGTCGAAGCTCCACGGCGTTTTCTCGGCCGCCGGAAGCGCGTCCAGCTCCTCGACGGAGACGGCCTCGGCGTCTTTCGGGTCGATCGCGGCCGGATAGCGGGCCATCCACTCGTCGCCGGAGTTCTCGCGGAACACCTTCGCGAGCGGGTCGTCCTTCTTGAGCGGCTCGAACTGGAAGACGCTGAAGACGGGCTTCTCGAGCGAAACGTTCAGCTCGAGGACCTGCGTCGCCCACGTGGCGGCCGGCTTCCCGCCCTTCCTCGGGATCGCGTATCGCCAGCGCGGGGCGAGCGCCGGGAGAGGCGTCGCGAACGCCTTGAGCGGCGGCTCGACGAGGGCGAGCTCGCTCACCTTCCCGGTGTCGAGGACGCGCGCGACGAGCACGAGCGGGACCCGCGTCTCGAGGTCGACGGGGTTCGGGCGCTCGAGGACCTTCGGCGGCTCCTCCAGCGCGAGGAAGAGCGGATGCGCGTAGGCGACCTCGGCGAGAACGGGGCGCACGGGATCGGGCAGCGCCTCGACGGGCTTGAGAGCCGCCGTCTGCGCGGAAAGGACGCCGCTTGCGGCCAGCGCGGCCGCGCCGAGGAAACCGTGGAGCCTCCGCATGGGGCGATTCTAGGGCCTCCGCCCCTTACTTCGACTCGGCCCAGTTCAGGCCGATGCCGACGTCCACCGTGAGCGGGACGCTGAGGCTCGCGGCGCCCTCCATCGTGCGCCGCGCGAGGGCCGCGGCCTTCTCCGCGAGGGCCGCGGGCGCCTCGAGGACGAGCTCGTCGTGGACCTGGAGGAGCAGGCGGACGCCGGGGAGCTCCGCGGCCAGCGCGGCGTCGAGGGCGAGCATCGCCTTTCTTGACGAGGTCCGCGGCCGAGCCCTGGAACGGCGCGTTCATCGCCATGCGCTCGGCGTTCGCGCGGACGTTGTGGTTGCGGTCGTGGAGGCCGGGAATCGGGCGCACGCGCCCGAGGATCGTCTCCGTGCCGCCCGTCGCGCGCGCCTTCTCGAGGATCGCGTCGAGGCAGGCGCGGATCTTCGGGAAGCGGTCGAAGTAAGCCGCGATGAACTCCTTCGCCTCCGCACGCGGGACGCCGAGCTGGGCCGCGAGAGCGAACGGCCCCATGCCGTAGAGGACGCCGAAGTTGATCGTCTTGGCGCTCCGGCGCTGGTCCGCGGTGACGGCGGCGAGGTCGACGCCGAAGATCTTCGCCGCTGTCGCGCGGTGGATGTCCTCGCCGCGCCGGAAGACGTCGATCAGCGCCTCGTCGCCCGAGAGGTGCGCGAGGATCCGGAGCTCGATCTGCGAGTAGTCCGCCGCGACGAGCTTCTTCCCTTCCGGCGCGACGAACGCGCGCCGGATCGCGCGGCCCGCCTCCGTGCGGATCGGAATGTTCTGGAGGTTCGGCGCGTTCGACGAGAGGCGGCCCGTCGCCGCGACGGCCTGGTCGTACCGCGTGTGAATGCGCCCGTCCGCGGCGATGCACTCCGGGAGCGCGTCGACGTACGTGCCCTTGAGCTTCGAGATCTCGCGCCACTCGAGGACCAGGGCGGGCACCGGCCCCGAGGAGAGCGCCTGGAGCTCCTCGAGGACGTCCGAGCCCGTCGCGTACGACTTCGTCTTGGCCGTCTTCTTGACCGCCGGGTAGCCGAGCTTCTCGAACAGAACCCTGCCGAGCTGCAGGGGCGATCCGATGTTGAACGGCTCCCCGGCCGCCTCGTGAATCTTCGCCTCCAGCGCGGCGAGCCGCCCGTCGAACTCTTTCGAGAGGCCCGCGAGCACGCCGCGGTCGACGGCGACACCCGCCTTCTCCATCCGCGCGAGGACGGGCACGAGCGGGATCTCGATCTCCTCGAGGATCCGCGAGAGCGGCGAGCCCTCCGAGAGGCGGGGCTGGAGCGCGTCCGCGAGGGCGAGCGGCAGGAGGACGCGCGGCGCCAGCCAGCGGCGGCCTTCCTCGGACGCGAACGTCGCGGCCGACGCGGGCTCGCCGTTCGTGAGCTCCTTGAGCGGAGGCACGGATTCCGGCGGGAGGTTCAGGACGCCGCGGGCGTCGCCCGCGAGGTCGTGCGCGTGGAGTCCGGGCGCCACGACGTAGCTCGCGAGCATCGCGTCGAGGAAGCGCGCCGGCGGCGGGATCCCGAGCGCGTCGGCCGCGAGGAAGAGGCGCTTGGCGTCGTGCGCGACGACGGGGACTTTCGCGAACAGCGCCGCGAGGGCCTTCGTGCCGGCCGCGTCGAGCGCGAAGGCCGCGGCCTCGCCGCCCGGGATCGCGACCGCGGCCGCGAGCGGCGGCGCAGGCCACGGCGCGCCGGGGCCGCACTCGACGTGGACGGACGCGCGGCCGGCCTTCACGGCAGCCGCGACGAGCGCGTCGAGGCCGGCGCCGTCCGCGATCCACCGCAGGTCCTCCGGAGGGGGATTCGAAGAGGAGGATTCTTCGAATAGTGAGAGGGTCGTCGGCGCGGACGCCGTGGCGGACTTACCCGGCTGGGCGGCGTTCGTCGGGAGTCTGGATGCCAGGAGCTCCTTCTTGAAGCGCCCGAACCCCATCTCGTCATAGAAGGCGGCGAGCTCCTTCGCGGCCTCCCCCGTGACCGGCCGGATGCGGAAGTGCTCGAGAAGCTTCTCGGGGGGCGCCGGGAGCGGCCGGTCGCAGCGGACCGTCGCGAGAGTCTGCGAGCGATAGGCCTCGTCGCGCCCGGCGGCGAGGAGATCCCTTCGCTTGCCCTTCACCTCGTCGAGGCGCGCGTAGATCGCGTCGAGTGAGCCAAATGTCGCGATGAGCTCCTTGGCCGTCTTCTCGCCGATGCCCCGGATGCCGGGGATGTTGTCGGACGAGTCGCCCATGAGGGCGAGGACGTCGATGACCTGCGACGGCTTGACGCCAAAGAAGTCCAGGACGCCCGCCTCGTCGAGGAGGACGTCCTTCACGGGGTGGAAGACCGCGACGTCCGGGTCCTTCACGAGCTGGAAGAGGTCCTTGTCGGCCGAGCAGATCTCGGCGCGGAATCCGGCCTCCCGCGCGACGACGGCGATCGAGCCGATCAGGTCGTCGGCCTCGAAGCCCGCTTCCTCGAGCACCGCGAGGCCGAGGAGGCGGCAAAGGCGCTTGGCGTCCTCGATCTGCGGAACGAGGTCGTCCGGCATCGCCGCGCGCTGCGCCTTGTACGCGGCGTCCAGCTCCTCGCGAAACGTCTTTTCGTACCGGTCGAAGCAGACCGCAACCGCGGCGGGCTTGCGGTCCGCGACGTACTTCCGCCACATGTTCAGGAAGCCGTAGACCGCGTTCGTGGGCCTGCCGCCCGGACCCGTGAGGCCGCGGATCGCGTAGAACGCGCGGTAGAGATAGTTGGACGCGTCGATCAGCGCGAGCGTGGGCCGTTCGGGGTTCGCCATCGCGGCGAGTGTATCCGCGGCGCGTGCCAGAATCGCGGGCCACGTGAGCGATAAATGGAACGGCCGCGACGCCGCGCTCGCCGCCGTCGTCTTCGCGACCCTCTCCCTCCTCGGGCAGCACACGTGGGGCACCGTCGACGCGATCCAGCGCTTCGCCGTGACGCGGTCGCTCGTCGAGCGGGGCTCGGCCGTGACGCCGGAGTTCGGCCCGGTGAAGTACGCGCCCCTTCAAAGCGTCCTCATGATCCCGACGTACCTCCTTGGAAAGGGCCTCGGCGTTCTCGCGGGCTCCGACCCGCGGCGGGTCGGCTACCGCGTGACGGCCTTCCTCTTCACCCCGCTTCTCGTCACTCTCCTCTGCGTCGTCTTCCGGCGCGCCGCGGTCCGCGCGGGCGCGAGCAAGGGCGCGGCGCTTTTCGGCGTCTTCACGCTCCTCTTCACGACACTTCTCCTCCCGTATTCGCGGCTGCTGTTCACCGAGCCGCTCAACGCTCTTCTCGTCCTCGTCGCGGCGTCCGCTCTTCTCGACGCGAGCGGCGGGGCTCGCGGGCGCGGCGCGGCGCCTCGCGGCGTCCTCCGCGCTCCTCGTCCTGAACGGAGCGCTTTTCATACCCCTCGCGATCGCCCAGATCGCCTTCGGTGCCGAGCTGGCGCGGGGGGGGGGGGGGGGGGGGGGCGCGCCCCCGGGGGGGGGGGTCCCCCCCGGGGGGGGGGGGGGGGGGGGGGGGGGGGGGGGGGGGGGGGGGGGGGGGGGGGGGGGGGGGGGGGGGGGGGGGGGGGGGGGGGGGGGGGGGGGGGGGGGGGGGGGGGGGGGGGCCGTGGGGCCCTTGCGCCTCGGACCGGCGACGCCGGTCTCGGCGTTCTACGCCCGCCGCCTTCGCCGGATACCCCTGGCGTTTACGCAACGTGGGATTCCTTCGAGGGGGCTGGTGCTGGGGCCCGCGTTTTCTTCTGCCTCCGTTGCCGGTCCTCCCCCCGCGGTTCCCCGTGGCGGACGCCCGGCTGCCCCTTCGCGGTCGTCCTTGCGCTGCCGTTCGCCGTCGGCTTCGCCGTAAACGCCGCCGAGGACCTCGGCTCGTGGAAGGACTGGGAGAAGGCGAGGTTCGGATCCAGCGCCGTCGATTACAGGCGCTCCGTCTTCGAGCCGCGCTACGCCGCGCTCCCGCATTCCGTCGAGGCGGGGCGCGCCGCCGCGCGCCTGCCGCTCTTTTGCGCCGTGGCCGGCGCGTCGGCGTTCGCGCTTTCGAAACTGGCATCCCGACGGGAGGCCGGCACGTAGAATCGGGGCGAGGCGCGATGTCGGCTCTCCCGTCTCCCCGGTCCTCTTCGTCCCTTCCCGCGGCGCCTCCGGTGACGAACGGGCGGGTCGCGTCCGCGCTCCTCGCGCTCGCGTCCGCGGAAGACCCCCTGAGCCGCCGCGCCGCCGAGTACCGCGCGGCCGCCAGGACCCTCCGCCAGCTCGACACGGACCTCTTCGGGCGCCGTGTCGCGGTCGCGTCGCTCCCGGGCGTGTCGCCCCGCGCCGCCGACGCGATCGCGTCATTTCTCGCGTGCGGCTCGGACGAGAACGTCGGCGACGCCGTGGCCGCGATGCTGGACCGCGCCGACCCTGCCGCCCACAGGAAGGCGGACTTCCTGTCGCGGGCGGACGTGGACCGGATCCTCTCGGCGCCCGGCGGAATTTCGCACGCGGACCTGCGCGGCGACGCCCACCTCCACACGGACCGCTCGGACGGCCGGATGCCGCTCGCCGCGCTCCACCGCGCCCTCGAGGCGCGCGGCGACGCTTACGCGCTCCTGACGGACCACGCGCGAGACTGCGCCGTGGCGGGCGGCCTTTTCCCCGCCGACTTTCGCGCGCAGCGGCGCGAGGCCGACGCCCTGAACGAGCGCGCCGGAACGTTCGCGATGTTCGTCGGGGCCGAGGCGAACATCGCCGAGGACGGCTCCCTCGACGTGACGCCGGCGGGCGTGCCGGAGCTCGACGCGGTCGTCGCGTCCGTCCACACGGACCTCCGAGGCACGCGCGACCAGACGGCCCGGCTCGTGCGGGCCGTCGAAACGCCGGGCGTCGCCGTCCTCGGCCACCCGAAGGGGCGCCTCTACGACATGAGGAGCGGCGTGCGAGCCGACTGGCCGCGCGTTTTCGCTGCCGCCGCGGCACGTGGAGTGGCCGTCGAGCTGAACGGCTGTCCGGAACGGCTCGACCTTCCGCCCGCGCTCGCGAGGATCGCGGAGGCGGCGGGCTGTCTCTTCTCGATCTCGAGCGACGCGCACGCGGCCGCGCACCTGTCGTTCCTCGACTACGGACTCGCCGTCGCGCGTCTCGCGGGCGTCCCTGCCGGCCGCGTCGTGAACACGTGGTCCCGCGACCGCTTCGCGGACTGGCTCGAGGAGCGGCGAGGCTCCTGACGCTCAGTCGTAGATGATCGAGCCGGGGTCGAACTTGTCCCCGGTGTCGGGGCCGCTCCACGTGCCGTGGTTCAGGTCGTAGTGCCACCCGAAGGACGTGTACGGGAACCGGAAATACGTCGCGATCGTGAGAAGCACTTTTCCCCACAGCGGCTTCTCGGGCACGCCGACGGCGAGGAGGATCTCGCGCAGGTTCAGCCCGATCTCGATCCCGATGTTGCGCTGGCGGAGCGGCTCGTCGGAGTACCGGTAGCCCTTGCTGCCGTACGTGGCGGACAGGAGGAGAAACCGCGCGGGCCCCGGCTTGAGTCCGACGCGCGGCAGGAAACCCGCGAGCTTCAGGTCGGCGGAGTAAATCTCCTTCGAGTAGTCGTCGCCGTAGCCGCCGTACCGGCAGCACTCGTCCGGGACGAGAGCCTTCACGTAACCGAACCGCAGCCCGACCGTGTCGTGAAGGCCCCACGCGTCGATGCCCGTTGCGACGAGGGAACCGATCGTGTTCGCGGCGATGTCTTCCCACGCGAAGCCGTACTGCGAGTACCCGTCGCCGACCTCGATGAGGGCGCCCGTCAGCGCGACGACGCCGAGCGCGAGCGCGCGGGCCTCGCCCGGCGCCTTGCCGACGGCGCGGTACGCGGCCTGGAGCGCCTGGGTCGAAACGTACCCGAGGAAGATGTGCGACGCCTTGTCCGCGCCGCCTGCGTACGTATCGCTCTGGAACCAGCGCTCGTTCGCGACCGTGAACGACGACCGGCTGTTCACCCGCCACCACGTGAAGTAGCCGAGGAGGGGCGCACCAATGACGACGCCCGCCGTGATCGCCGTCGTCTTCGTGTCCCAGAAGCGCGGCGCGGGCGCCGGGGAGGCCGCGGGCGGCTCGTCGGCGGGTCCGGGGTCGAGACGGAAGCCGGGGGACGGCTCGAACGCTTCGGCAGGGCGGTCGAATCCGAGGACGGCCGCCGCGGCCGGGCGCGCGAGGACGAGGAGCGCCAGGACGGCTGCGGCCGTGCGCGGGGGCCGCGGCGTCACGCGGCCAGACCGCGGGAGCGGGCGATCGCGCGCGTCTTTTCGAGCGCCTCGCCCGCCGTCTTCTCCATCAGGTCGGCGTCCTCGCGGAAGCCGCGCAGCAGCTCGGGGTCGGCTACGCCGGGCAGGTTGATCCGCACGTTCGCGAGCGCCGCGAGGACCGCCGCCCACGAGGCGAGCGCGCCGGCCCAGGCGTCGGATGCCGCGTTCGGGTTCCCCTTCTCGAGGATCGCCGGCGCGTTCTTGAGGGCCTCGTGCGCGAAGAACGCCGTCTGCATCGGCACGGCCGTCGCGAGGACGTTCGCCGCGTCGATCGCCTTCTGGCGCGCGGCCTTGTCGGCGTCCGTCTCCTTCGGGAGGCGGCGGGCGGCGAGAACGGCGTCGAACGCCTTCGTGTCTTCGTCGATGAGCTCGACGAGCTTCGCGCGCGCGTCGTCCAGCCGGTCGACGAGCGGAGCGAGGTCCTCCCACGCGGACTTGTACTTTTCCTTGCCGAGCGTCAGGCGGACCACCATCGCGAGGAGCGCGGCGCCGTTCGCCCCTCCGGCGGCGGCGGCCGAGCCGCCGCCCGGAGCGGGCGCGTCGGACGCAAGGGCGGCGGCGAATCCTTCGACGGAAAGGGAGGCGAGGCGGCTCATGCGTTCAGCGTAGCAGGCCGCGCTGGACGACGTGGCGCCCGCCCGCGATCACGTCCGTCACGAGGCTGACGCCCCAGTGGTAGACGAGGTGCTCGACAGCCGGGCCGTCGAGGAGGACCGCGTCGCCCGCCTTCCCCTCCTCGAGCGTGCCGCGGCGCGCGCCCTCGCCGAGCGAAGAGGCGGCGTTCAACGTCATCGCGGTGAGCGTCTCCTCCACCGTGAGACCCATGCCGACCGAAGCAAGGAACGCGACGGCCGGGAGCGACTCCGTGTAGGACGAGCCGGGGTTGCAGTCGGTTCCGAGGGCGACGGCGACGCCCGCCGCGATCATCTTTCGGGCCGGCGCGTACCGGTTCATGCGCAGGAAGACGGACGTGCCGGGCAGCAGCGTCGCGACGACGCCGGCGGCGGCCATGTCGGCGATGCCCTCGTCCGTCGCGAAGAGGAGGTGGTCCGCGGATGCGGCCTTCATCCGCGCCGCGAGCGACGCGCCGCCGAGCGGCGTCAGCTCGTCGGCGTGGACGCGCGGAACGAGCCCGAGGGATCGACCCGCCTCGAGGATCTCGGCCGACTCCGCAAGCGAGAAGACGCCTTCCTCGCAGAAGACGTCCGCGAAACGGGCGCCCCCTTCCGCGAGGGCCGGAAGAATCTCGTTCAGGCACTCGTCGACGTAGCGTCTCCGGAGCGCGTCCGAGCCCCGGCGCTCGGGCGGCAGCTCGTGCGCGGGGAGCGCGGTGGGCGCGACACCGACGGCGTGGCCCTTGGCGCCGGCAAGAATCGCGGCGAGCTGCTTCTTCTCGTTCGGGAGGTCGAGGCCGTAGCCCGTCTTCGCCTCGCAGAACGTCGTCCCGTGCGCGAGCATGCGGTCGAGGCGCCCGCGCACGTTCGCCGCGAGCGTCTCGACGGAGGCCGCGCGCGTTGCGTTCATCGTGGCGACGATGCCGCCGCCCGACGCGGCGATGCCCGCGTACGTCTCGCCCTTCAGGAGCCGGTTGAACTCGTCCTCGCGGAAGCCGTCCCACGGCAGGTGCGTGTGCGCGTCGACGAAGCCGGGGACGGCGGTCTTGCCCCGCCCGTCGAGGATCGTCTCGCCGGGCAACGGCGCCTCGCCGTAGCGCCTCACGAATTCCGTGTCTGTGCCGGCGAAGGCGATGCACCCGTTCTCGAAGCGCAGGGCCGCGCTCGTGACGCGCCGAATCGCGCCCTGCGCGGCGCCGGCGCGGGCGGAGGTTCCCTCAGGCGTCGCGAGCTCCGCGAGGCGCCGGACGGTGAGGACGCCGGTCAGCCGGCCTCCCCTTCCTTCCGTTTCGGACGGTGGACGGAGACGGAGGCTTCCATCTCGTCCTCCTCCTTGTCGAACTTCAGGACCTGCTGGAAGAGGTCGAGCATCCCCTGGAACTTGATGTGGAAGTTGCGGCGCTCCATGCGGAGCTCGCGGATCTTCTTCTCCGTCTCGGCCATGCGGTCCATCGCCTGCTGGACCATCTTCTCGGCCTTCGTCTCGGCCTCGCCGACGATGCGCCCGGCGTCCTTCTCGCTCGTCTCGCGCAGGCTGTCGGCCGAGCGCTGGGCGAGGAGGAGGGTTTCCTTGAGCGTCGCCTCCGTCTCGCGGTGGCGCATGTTCTCGTCCTTGAAGCGGGCGTTGTCGCGCTCGAGCTCGTCCAGCTCGCGCGACATCTCCTCGAAGTCCTCCGCGAGCGCCTCGAGGAACTGCGACACCTCGGCCGGGTCGAAGCCGCGAAACTTCTTCGGGAACTGCCTCTTCCGGATCTCCAGGGAGCTGATGGTTGGCCGCATGCTGCGATTATAAACCCTTTGCCTTCAACTCAATGGACGGTATTCGACCCCACGACCGTGAAGCGGCGGCGGCGGAACGGGTTCCGGACGCGCGGAAAGCGCGGCCCGCCGCGCGGGCCGCGGACGAAGAGCCACGCGACCGGCAGTCCGCCGAGGACGAAGAGGAGGCGGAGCGAGCCGGTCCTCGAGCTCGCCGAACACGAGATGATGAACGCGAGCGCCGCGAACGCGAGGCGGGTCATCGGGAAGACGCCGAAGAAGAGAAGACTCTGCGAAGGTCCCTCGAGCATCCACGCGAAGATCAGGGCGACGCCGGTGCGAGGCCCGCCCCGCCTCCGACGAAGACACCGAGAACTCCGGCGGCCGCCGTGGCGGCCGCGAGGAACGCCGCGAACCGCCGCGAGCCCCACCGCGGCTCCATCTCGCTGCCGAGGCTCCATACGAGCAGGAGCGAGAAGAGGACGCCCGAAATCGACGCGCCCACGACGGCGTAGGTGAGAAGCCGCCAGACCTGCCCGGCAAGGACGGCGCCCGGCGCGAGGACGAGCCACGCCGCCGCGACCGGCCACGCGAGCGTGAGCAGGTAGCCCGCGGCGACGAGCACAATCAGCGCGCGCGTGACCGGCGGGATCCGCCGCCAGCCCGGCGGCGTCGCGAAGCGCATCTGGGTGGTCGGCCTCATTCCCTCCTCACCTTCTAAGCAATCTCTTTCTTCGTTTCTCGTGCTCCGAAGATCGCCGAGCCGACGCGGACGAGCGTCGCGCCCTCCTCGACGGCGGCCTCGAAGTCGTCGCTCATTCCCATCGACAAACCGGCGAGCCCGAGCGATTCCGCCAGCGTGCGCAGCGCCGCGAAGTGCGGCCGCGTGTCGCCGGGCGGCGGGATCGCCATGAGGCCCTGAAGCTCGAGGTTCGGGAGAGTCCTCACGGCGGCCACGAGCGCCGGGACCGCTCCGGGCTCGACGCCCGATTTCGTGGCCTCGCCGCCGAGGCGCACCTGGACGAACGCGCCGAGGCGCTTTCCGAGAGTAGCGGCCGCGCGATCGAGCCGGCGGGCGAGATCTTCCGGAATCGATCGTCTGGACGACGGCCGCGACCTTCGCGGCGCGGTTCGCCTTGTTGGACTGGACCGGACCGATCAGGTGCGCCGCGCAGCCGGCGGGGAGGAGCGGGAACTTCGTCTCGGCTTCCTGGACGCGGTTCTCGCCGAACGACGTGACGCCCGCCGCGTGCGCGGCGAGAAGGTCGTCGAGCGGGTAGGTCTTCCCGACGGCGACGAGCGTGACGGACGCGGCGTCGCGTCCGGCGCGGCGTGCGGCCTCCGCGATCCGGCCGCGCACCTCGGCGACGCGCGCGGCGATCTCGCCCGGCCGGGTCACGCGGGCGTCCCGGCCCCCCGGAGGTGCCGCGCCTCGACGTCGAGGGCGCGGTTCGCGAGGGCGTCCGCCTCGCGGTTCTCCGCGCGCGGCACGTGAAGGACGCGCAGCCGGCGCACCTTCCGCGCCTTGGCCCGCGCCGCCGTCAGGTATTCCGCGAGGTGCGGCGCCTTCATCCGGTACTCGCCGGAGAACTGCCTGAGGACGAGCTGGCTGTCCGCGCGGATCTCGACGTCCTCGGCGCCCGAGGCGACCGCGAGGTCGAGCGCCGCGAGGAATCCGCGCCATTCGGCTACGTTGTTCGTCGTCGTGCCGAGCACGTCGGCCTTCTCGAGGCCGGAGGGAGACCAGACGCCGTACGCCGACGGCCCCGGGTTTCCCCGCGAGGCCCCGTCGAAGTAGAGGACGAGTGGAGCGGCGGCGGAAGCGGGAGCGGCGCCACCCGCGCGTCGCCCCGCGGCCGTCACGCGCCCGCCCAGTAGAGGATGCGCTTGCAGCTCTCGCAGGTCACGGTCTCGCGGGCCAGCCGGAGGTCCGACAGCAGCTGAGGCCGGAGACGCACGTGGCAGGCCGAGCAGGCGGCCGTCTGGGTGCCGACCATGTCGATTTTCGCGACCGCGACCCCCGCACGGACGCGCGCGAGCCGGTCGAACGTGGACAGGAGCCGGGCGTCGAGCTCGGCGCGGAGCGCCTTCGCCTGCGCCTCGGCCTTCTCGATTTCCGCGGAGAGGCCGGCCTGCTCGGCGCGCCACTCCTTCATCTGCTCCTCGTAGCTCGCTTCTTCGGCCGGGAAGGCCTCGTTGCGGCGCTCGAGCTCCTCCGCGGCCGCCGCCGCGGTCTCCTCGAGGGCGAGGATCTCGTCCTCGCGCGTCCTCACGTCGCGCTTCACGACGTCGAGCTCGTTCAGGAGGGCGCCGTACTCGCGGTTCGTCTTGACCGTCTGGAGCTGCCCCTGGTACTTCTTGAGCTTCTCGTTCAGGTCGAGGATCTCGCTTTCGAGCGCCTTCTTGCGCTCGGCCGCCTTCGCGAGCGTTTGCTCGGTCTCCTCGCGCTGCTGGCGCGAGTCGCGGTACGCCGCTTCGATGTGCGCGAGGTGCTCCGGCGTCTGCCCGCGCTTTTCGGTCTTCAGCTGGACCTCGATCAGAACTTCCTGAAGGAGAAACAGCCTGTCCAGTGCTCCCATGGTGCCCGTGCTCAACGTCCCGCTCCCATCTCTCGTGGTGTCACGAAGAAACCCCTGAAAACGAAAAGCGGGCGCCGAACGGCGCCCGCCTGGACGAACCCCCGGCGCTCGAAAGCGCCTGCGGGATCGGAATGAATTCGTCGCAACCGGATTGTCGATCTCCCTCTGCCAAAGGCCTGGTGGGTCCGCCTGGATTCGAACCAGGGACCCGCCGGTTATGAGCCGGTGGCTCTGACCGCTGAGCTACGGACCCCGACGGCCGAATTCGAAGAATAACACGGCGGGCAATTACTGCCCGACGTCCACGAACGGGCGCAGTTTCTTGGCCCGGCTCGGGTGACGGAGCTTCCGAAGCGCCTTGCTCTCGATCTGCCGGATGCGCTCGCGCGTGACGTTGAAGCTCTTGCCGACTTCCTCGAGCGTGTGCTCGGAGCCGTCGCCGACGCCGAAGCGCATGCGGAGCACCTGCTCCTCGCGCGGGGTGAGCGTCTTGAGCGTACGGCGCGTCTGCTCCTTGAGGTTCGCGACGATGACGGCGTCGATCGGCGAGATGACCTGGCGGTCTTCGATGAAGTCGCCGAGGTGCGAATCCTCCTCCTCGCCGATGGGCGTCTCGAGGGAGATCGGCTCCTGCGCGATCTTCATGATCTTCCGAACCTTCGAGGCCGGCATGTCCATGCGCTTGGCGATCTCCTCGGCCGTCGGCTCGCGGCCGAGCTCCTGGACGAGCGAGCGCTGCGTGCGCGTGAGCTTGTTGATCGTCTCGATCATGTGGACCGGGATGCGGATCGTGCGCGCCTGGTCGGCGATCGCGCGCGTGATGGCCTGGCGGATCCACCACGTCGCGTACGTCGAGAACTTGTAGCCGCGGCGGTACTCGAACTTCTCGACCGCCTTCATGAGGCCGATGTTCCCTTCCTGGATCAGGTCGAGGAACTGGAGGCCGCGGTTCGTGTACTTCTTCGCGATCGAAACGACGAGTCGGAGGTTCGCGACGATGAGCTCCTGCTTGGCCTGGTCGGCCTCGTCCTCGCCCTCGCGGATCTGCCGCATCGTCTTCTTGATCTCGTCGTGCGAGACGCCGTACTTCTCCTCCAGATCCTTGAGCATCTGGCGGTACTTGGAGACGCGGCGCTTGTAGAAGTCGCGGCGGACCTCGTTCTTCTCTTTCTTGATGTTCGCGAGGTCCTGCCGGATCGTGGCCTCGGGCATCGCGAACTGCCGGTCGATGTCCCGGAGGATGTTCACCATCCGGAGCAGCGTCGCAGGCGTGAAGTCGATCGCGTGGATGAGGCGCGCGATCTCGGAGATGCGGCGGTCGATCGCCGGGTCGACGACGGGCACGGGCTTCGTCGGCGGGACCGGCTTGCCGCCCGCCTTCTGGTGCGCCTTGGCCTGCGCGAACGCCTTGACCGTGAGCTTCTTCGGCTTCGGCGCCGGCTTCTTCTTGTCGGCCAGCTTGCGCAGCTCGCCGTCGAGCTTCGCGATCTTCTTGAAGTGCCCGAGGATCCCCTCGATGCGGTGCGCCGTGCGCGGGTCGATCTCGTCGGCGTCCTCGAGGGCCGCGGCCGCGAACTCGAGGAATCCGCGCGCGACGTTCTTGTCCTTCTTGGCCTGCTCGACGATCCGGAGGATCTCCTCGAGCACGACGCGGTTCGTCGAGAGAGCGCGGTAGATCTTCGCCTCGCCGTTCTCGATGCGCCGCGCGATCGAGACCTCGCCCTCGCGGTCGAGGAGCTTCACGGTGCCCATCTCGCGCAGATACATCCGGACGGGGTCGTTCGTCTTCTCGACGGTGGCCGGGTCGGGAACGGTCGTCTCCGTGCCCGGCGCGGCGGCCTTCTTCGTGGCCTTCTCCGGGACGTCGACGACCTCGATCCCGAAGTCGCCGAACCGAATGTAGATCTCGTCGAGCTCCTCCGGAGCGTTCGCGAGCTCCTCGGGCAGCGCCTGGTAAATCTCGTCGTACAGGAGATACCCGCGCTCCTTGCCGAGGTTGATCAGCGTCCGGACTTCGGGATGTTTTTCTTCTACGGTCACCGGTGTCTCACTTCCATGCGCTCCGGCCTCTCCGGGGCGCTACTCAGATTCGTCTCGCGGTCTCGGCTTTGAGTTCCGCCTTGAGGCGGCGGATTTCCTCGACCAGGTCCTGTTTCTTTCGCGTCGCCGCGTCCCCCGCCGGTCGGTCTCCGGCTGACGAGGCGCTCTGGATGTCCGGCTGGAGGTTCTTCGCAGTCTCCTCCAAGAGGCGTATCTTCAACTGCATCAATGGGATATGAATGCGGCTGAGCCCCTCCGAGCCTGCCGTGCTTCCGCCGTCTGTCCTCTGGTTACCCTCCCGCAGGAGGAGCTGTGCGGCCACGGGCCCCGCGTCCGCTCCAAGATGTGTCGTAAGTGACGAAAAATCAAGGGTCTCGGGCTGAGACGCATGCTCTTTCAGGGCCGTAAAGACTTCGCGGGCAATCGGATGTGAAAAAAGCTCGACAGGGATGCGCCCCACGAGCGGGGCGCTCTCGGGCCAATCGGAGAGAACGGCTGAAAGGACCCGGGCCTCCTGCTCCGGTAGCTCCTGTTGTGACGCCACCGGCTCTTTCCTAACCGCCGGAGGCGCGGGTTTCTTCCCCTCGGCTGCCCCGGCCCCCTTCGCGAGCACGGCGAGCGGGACGCCCGCCCCCCGCGCGAGGCCGCTCAGGAGCTCGTGCCGGAGGACCGGGTCGGAGGCCGCCGAGAGGATCTCGGCCGCCTCGCGCAGCTTCCCCGCCCGCTCGACCGCGTCGCTCCCGGCCGGCGGGACCCCCGCGAGAAGCGCGTCGAGAAGCGGTTTCGCCGCGGCCACCTCGGCGCGCAGCGCCTCGGCGCCGTGCGCGGCCAGAAACGAGTCCGGGTCGTGACCGTCCGGCAGGGCCAGGAGTTTCACGTTCGCGCCTCGCGCGAGAAGAAGCGGGAACGCCTTGAACGCCGCCGCGACGCCGGGCGCGTCGCCGTCGTACGCGACGACGACCGTCGCGGCGTGCCGCGCGAGGAGGTCGGCCTGCGCCGGCGTGAGCGCGGTGCCCATCGAGGCGACGGCCCATCCGACACCGGCCCTCTCGCACGCGATGCGGTCGAAGTAGCCTTCGACGAGGAGCACGGCGTCTTCCTTCCGGATGGCGTCGCGCGCGCGGTCGAGGCCGTAGAGGAGCTTCCCCTTCGAGAAGCGCGCCGTCTCGGGCGAGTTCAGGTACTTCGGCTGGTCGTCGCCGAAGGCGCGCGCGCCGAATCCGAGGATCTCGCCGCGGGCGTCGCGGATCTCGACCGTGAGGCGGTTGCGGAAGCGGTCGTAGACGCGGCCCGTCTCGGGGTTCTTCTGCAGGAGACCGGCGTCGACGAGCGCCTCTTCCGTGAAGCGCGCGCCGAGGCTGTTCTTGAGCGCGTCCCACGATTCGAGCGCGGCGCCGAAGCCGAAAGCCGCGCCCTCCTCGGGCGTGAGGCCGCGCTTGGCGAGGAGCGCCCGCGCGGCCGGGTGCTTCTCGATGTTCGCGCGGAAGAACGCCGCCGCGGCCGCGAGCGCCTCGGAAGCGCGCGTGTCGCGCCCGCGATCCGCGCGCGTCCCGCCGCGGCGCACGGGGAGCGTGATTCCGGCCTGGCGCGCGAGGTACGCGACGGCCTCCGGGAAGTCGAGGCGCTCGGTCTCGCGCACGAACGTGATCGCGTCGCCCTTCGCGCCGCAGCCGAAGCAGTAGTAGAAGCCCTTGTCCGGATGGACGTAGAAGGACGCGGATTTCTCGCCGTGGAACGGGCACAGGCCTTTCCACGACTTCCCCATCTTCTTGAGCGACGTCGTGGCGCCGATCAGCGCCACGATGTCCGTCGCGGCGAGGACGTCGCGCTTGACGTCGTCGTTGATGTCGTACTGCTGGTCAGACATCGAGCCTCGCGATCGTGACGGCGGGGCCGCCTTCCGACGCGTCGGCGTAGCGGAAGGACGCGACGCCGGGATGCGACGTGAGGAACTCTCGCACGGCGGCCGCCAGGCGGCCCGTGCCGTGGCCGTGAACGAGGCGCAGCGCGCCCTTGCCCGAGAGGAGGGCGTCGTTGATCGCGCGCTCGACGAGCGGGAGCGCCGCGTCCACGCGCTGGCCGACGAGGACGAGCTCGGCCGTGGCGACGACGGCGGGGGAGGACGCCGAGAGGTCGGAAGACCCCCCCGGGCCCGCGCGGCCTGCGCGTTCCAAGTTCGGTCGGCTTGCCGGGACGGCGGAAGCGGGAGAAAGCGATTTCACGTCCACGCGCATCCTCTTGCCCTTGACCTCGACCTCCGCCTCGCCGCGCGTCCCGAGCGTCAGCAGCCTTCCGACCGCTCCGAACGGCGCGACCCGCACGTCCATACCCGGCGCCACGGGCCCGGACGGCGCCTCGGGCTCCTCCTCGCCGAACAGGCCGAGCGCCGCCTCGCGCGCGCTCTGCGTGACCGTCATGAGCGCGCCCTTCGACACGCTCCGGCCGGCCCGGAGGTCCTCGCGCATCCGCTCGAGCTCCTGGCGCGTCTTCTCGCGAAGCGTGAGGAGCGCCTTCTCGATCTGCTCCTTCGCCTTCTCCTTGACCTTGGCCCGGTCCGCGGCGAGCGCGGCCTTCTCCCTTTCGAGCTCGGCTAGGCGCGCCTGCGCCTTGAGCGTCGCCGTCCGGGCGGCGTCGGCTTCCTCGCGCGCGCGGCGCGTTTCGGACTCGAGCCGCGTGAGCGCCGCGTCGGCCGCCTCCCACTTGTTCCCGAGCCGCGCCTTCGCCGCCTTCAGGACGCGCGCCGGCAGGCCCGCACGCTCGGCGACGGCCAGCGCGCGCGAGCGGCCGAACGCGCCGGGCCGGACGCGGAACGTCGGGCGGCCCGCCTTCTCGTCGAACTCCATCGCGGCCGAGAGGACGCCCGGTCGGTCCTGCGCCCATTCCTTGACGGCCGAAAGGTGAGTCGTGGCGACCGTGAAGCCGCCGCGCGCGAGGTCCTCGGCGAGGACCGCGATCGCGAGCGCGGCGCCCTCGTCGGGGTCGGTGCCGCTCCCGAGCTCGTCGAGGAGGACGAGGCTCCGGGGCGTCGCCTCGGCGAGCACGCGCGCCGTGCGCGTCATCGCGGCGGCGAAGGAGGAGAGATCGCCGAGAAGGTCCTGGGCATCGCCCGCGACGACCAGGATGCGGTC
Source organism: Acidobacteriota bacterium (assembly GCA_016716715.1). NCBI lineage: Bacteria > Pseudomonadati > Acidobacteriota > Acidobacteriota bacterium. Next base: position 50,962 of record JADJVE010000001.1, read on the forward strand.
GAAGACCGGAAGCGTCGAGCCGGCGCCCGCCGGGATCGCGAAGCCCGACTGGGCGAGCAGCGAGAAGAGCCCGGCCGTCTTCATCGCCACGCTCTTGCCGCCCGCGTTCGGGCCCGAGAGGAGAAGTGTCCGCGTGCCCTCCGGCAGATCGAGGTCGAGCGGCACCGCTTCCGCGTGGCGCTCCTCGTCCTCGCCGAAGACCTCGGCGCGCAGCTGGGCGAGACGCTTGTCGAGAAGCGGGTGGCGCGCGCCCCGGAGGACGAGGCGGTCCCCGAACTCGGGAAAGACGCCGCCGGAGGCAGACGAAAACTCCGCGCGCGCCTGCGCGGCGTCGAGCTCCGTCAGGATCTCGACCGCGGCGGCGAGCTCGGGGCGGCGCTGCGCGAAGCGCGCCGTGAGAGCGACGAGGATGCGGTGGACCTCCTCGCGCTCTTCTTCCAGCGCTTCGGAGAGCGCGTTGTTGTCCTCGACGACCGCGAGCGGCTCGACGAAGAACGTCTGGCCCGAGCCCGACTTCTCGTGCACGAGACCCTGCACGGCCTCGCGGCGGTCCGAGCGCACGGGAAGGCAGTAGCGCCCGCCCTTCTCCGTCACGTAGCCGCCGGAGAGGGCGTCGCCCTGCGCGCGCGCGAGCTCGTCGAGCTTCTTCACGAGGTCGCGGCGCAGACGCTGGATCGCCGAGCGCAGCGCGTAGAGCCGCGCCGACGCCGTGTCCTTGATCCGGCCGTCCGGCTCGAACGTCGGCTCACGCTCGGCGAGGAGGTCCTCGAAGTCCGCGAGCGGGCGGAGAAGCTCCGTCAGCGCCGGAAGGTCCGCTCCCTCGACGGGCACGGCGACGCGCGCGCCCTCGGAGCGCTCGACGAGGAGGAAGAGGTCGAGGAGGTCCTCGGGGTCGAGCGCGCGGTTCGCGGGGCCGAGGCGCGCGACGAGCGGCGCGCCCTCGTCGACGCCCGCGAGAGCGATGGCGGGCCTGAGCGCGCGGCGCGCGAGGAGGTCGCGCGTGACTCCGAGGCGCCGCGCGACCTCGAAGGGGTCGGCCGAGGGCTCGGACGCGAGGAGACGGATCCGGCCCCGGTCCGAGGAACAAAAACGCCCGGCGAGCCGCAGCACGCCGGGCCAGTCGAGTTCGGAGTGAGCCGGAAGAGGTGACACCAACCGGGAATCTACATCCCGGTACGGCGCTCTTCGGCGAGTTTGCGGAGCATCTTCTTGCGGGCGGCGATGGCCTTGCGTTTCCGCTTGGCCGAGGGCTTCTCGTAGTGCTGACGCTTCTTGAGCTCGGAGAGGATGCCGGACTTCTCGCACTTGCGCTTGAAACGGCGCAGGGCGTTCTCGAACGACTCGTCCTCTTTGACGTGGATCAGCGGCACTTTTGGAATCCCTCCTTCCGCGCCCCGACTGGTCCGGACGACGGTCCCCGGACACGGGCAAACCCCACATGCTAAGCGGCCAGGGGGCTCCCGTCAATCAGGAGGCCAAGGGCGGGCACAAGTCGTGTTGTCTGAATATAATGCCGGGACACGACGCCACACGGGCCCTGGATTGGCGCCGTCAGGAGACGTATGTCGGTGGATCCCGCCGCGACACGCCGGTTGATCGAATCGCTGTCCACGCACCTCGAGGACCACCTCGCGACGTGGAAGTCGGGTCTCGTCGACGCACGCCGGGACATCGAGTCCCTGCTCGCGGCCCTGTCCGACAAGATCCCGGCGCAGGCCAAGCCCCTCTTCCCCGAAGACGTCGTCGCCCTCATGCTCGAGGACGCCGCGCCCCCCGCTCCGGCGGCGGCCCCCCCGGCGCGCGCCGCCGCCCCCGCCGCGCCCGCGCAGGCCGACTGGACGGTCGTCCGAGGGTCGCTCGCCGCCGTCGAGTCCGCGCGCACGCAGGTGGACGTCCTGTCCCGCTTCCTCGCGCAGACGCAGGCGCACGCCTCGCGCGTCGCGCTCCTCGTCCTGCGCAACGACCGGCTCACGGGCTGGAAATCCGTCGGCTACGACGCGACGGGCGGCCGCGACGAGGCCGTGCGCGCCGTGGACCTCTCGACCGAGGACGATCCGTTCGTCGCGGCCGTGCTGAAGGGCCAGCGCTCGATGCTCGCCGAACCGCCCGACGAGAGCTCGCCGCTTCGCCGCGCGCTCTCCGGCCCGGCACCCGCGCGGACACTCCTCGTGCCGATGGTCATCCGCGACCGCCTGGCTGGCCTCGTCTGCGCCGACGAGCTGCCCGGCGAGGAGGGCCGCCTGAACGAGGCGGCCATCGAGGTCCTCACGTTCGTCACCGGCCTCGCCGTGGACCTCCTTGCGGCCCGCAAAAAGATCCCCTCCCCGACGCTCACGCCCACGGGCGAGAAGATCGCGCGCTTCGAAGTCGCGTCGGCCGCATCGCCCGGAGCCACCGTGCAGCTGCCCGCGCAGGACCTCGACGCGCTTTCGATGGCGCCGCCCGCCGCGACGATCGCCGCGCCTCCACCTCCTCCGCCGCCGGCCATGACGGTCGCGGCGCTCGAACCGCCGTCCGCCCCTCCGGCCCGGCCGCGCCCGACCGACGCACGCGAGGCGCTGCGCGCCATCGAGGAGTCGGGCAAGCGACCGGTCCCGAGCCTGAAACACACGTTCTCGGACCCCGGCCTCACGAGCCAGATCCCGTCGATGGCGACACCGCCCCCACCTCCGCCGATGCCCGCGCCGGCGGCGGCGGCAACGTCCGCCCCGGCCTCGAGCTCGATCTCGTACCCGTCGCTGCCGCTCCCGCCCAGCGTGACCGCGCCGCCTCCTCCGGCCGGCATCCCGTCGCCGCTTTCCGGCGCATCGACCGGCGATTTCACCGGCGCGTTCGAGGCGCTTCGCGCGTCGAGCGCGGCCATGCGCAGCGCTTCCCCGGCGCCCGCTCCCGGCGGCGAGGACGTGACGGTCCAGAAGCCCGCTCCGCGCACGGGCGCATCCGCCGTGCTGCCTCCGAAGGATGCGGGCGGCGTCCGCCCGATCTCCGGCTTCGTGCCGCGCGGCCGCGCCGGTCAGGCGGAAGGGCCGCAGCGCTCGCTCGACGACGCCCGCCGTCTCGCGCGCCTCCTCATCTCGGAGATAAAGCTCTACAACGAGAAAAAGGTCGACGAAGGCCGCGCCTCGTCCGACCTCTACGAGCGCCTCAAGGACGACATCGAGCGGAGCCGGCAGGTCTACGACGAGCGCACGCCGGAGCACATCCGCCGCGAGCACGACTTCTTCAGGGACGAGCTCGTCCGCATCCTCGCGGACGGACGCGCCGAGTCGCTCGGGCCGATGGGCTGAGCGGGACTCCCTGAGCCCCGCCGCCCTCGCGCTCCTCGCGGCGCTTGCCGCTTCCGGACCTCCGCCGGACGCGGCGGCCGCGCTCGCACCTGGAGCGCCGAACCTCCCGGCCCTGCGCCGCGGGTTCGCGACTGCAGCGGCCGCGCTCGCGCGTGGCGACGGGTCGGCGCCCGCGCTCGTGGCCGGCCTCGACGGAACGCCGCTCGGCCTTTCGGGCCTCGCGGCGTGGGTGGGCCTGTCGGCCAGCATCCCCGCGAAGAGGACCACCCTCGCCGCTCTCCTCGCGTACGCGTCCGGGTCGGACGAGGTGCTCGCCCGCGAAGCCCTCGGGGAGGCCGCGCACCTCGCGGCGACCCCCGCCGACAAGCGCGCCGTGCGCGAGGCGCTCTCCGCACGGAAGGAGCCCGACCCCCGGCACGCTCGCGCCGGAATCGCGCGCGCGCTGGCGCTCGCCCGCGTCGCCCCGTCGCGCGACGAGACCCGGCTCCTGCTCGGCGCGGCGGGCGGCACCTGGCCGGATGCCCCCGAGCGCGCCGCGGATCTTTTCGACGAAACCGATCGCGCCGCCTTCGACGCGGCGATGAAGGTCGCGCCGCCCGCCGCCCGCGCGGCCCGCGCCCGCGCCGTCGCCTCGCGCGACCCGAAACAGGCTGCGGCGCTTTTGAAGTCGCTCGGCCCCAATCCGCCTGTCTCCGTGCGGACCGCCGCGGCCGAGGCCTGGCTGCACGCGGGCAGTCCGAAGGACGCGCGTCGCCTGCTCGCCCTTCCGCCGCCCGACGGGCTCGGCGACGCGGAGGTGCTGCACCGCGCCGCACTCTCGTGGCTCGCCGAGGCGCGCAGTCTCATCCCGCCGTCGCCCCGCGCGGCACGGCGCAGTGCGCGCGGAAAGAAGCCGGCGCCCGCGAAGGCACCGCCCGCGCTCACGCCCGCCCAGCGCTCCGCGGCCGATCTCCGCCTCTCCGAGCTCACGGCGCTTCTCGCGCAGCCGCTCGCGGAGGACGACCGCCGCCGGCTGCTCGAAACCGGCGTGCGCCTCGCGCGCCGCGTGAACCGCACCGAGCAGGCGCGCACCCTCCTGCTGCGTCTCCTCGAGATCGACCCCGCGAACGACGCGGGCGCAGCCGAGGCGTTTCGCGACACGTTCGACCTCTACACGGCGGGCTCGTACGCCGAGGCCGCTCGGGCCTTCGAGGAGCAAAGCGCTCTGTGGCGCGAGGTCGGCGTCAAGCGGCGCGCAACTTACTGGGCCGCGCGGTCGAGGGAGCGCCTCGGCGACGCGGACGGAGCGCGTTCCCTCTACGCGAACCTCGTCCCCGGCGCCGCGCCCGACCTCTATGCGCGCTGGGCCGCCGCCGCGCTCGGCGTGGCGCTCGCCGTGCCCGCGACCGCCCCCCTCCGGAACTCCGCGGCCGAGAGCGACACGCCGCTCGCTCCCTCGCGCGAATTCATGTCCTGCGGCTTTCCCGACCTCGCGGGCGACGCCGCCGAGCTCGAGGGCACGCTCGACCCGGTGTTCGCGGCGCGTGTCGCCGCCGGGACGGGCGACTACCGGCGCGCCGCCGGCCTCCTCAAGCGCCGCTACCCGGAGCTCGGGACGCCCGAGGAAGGCGGCGTGCCCGCGGAGGCGCGCCGCGCGTACTACCCCGTCGCGCACTCCGGCATCGTCGAGCGCGAGGCGCAGCGCGTGGGCCTTCCCGCCTCGCTCCTCTACGGCGTCATCCGGCAGGAGAGCGTCTTCACCGCGGACATCCGATCGAAGGCCGGCGCGCTCGGTCTCATGCAGGTCATGCCCGCGACGGGGAAATCGATGAACCGGCGCGAGAACGGCTCGAAGAGCCGGCCGGATCTCAGGGACCCCGCCGAGAACGTGCACCTCGGCGCCGCGTACCTGCGCGACCTCCTCGCGGAGTTCCACGGCGATTCGGCCGCCGCCGTGGCCGCGTACAACGCGGGGCCGGGCCGCGTGCGCTCGTGGAAGAGGGCCGCGGGCGGCGCGCCGATGGACGAGTTCCTCGAGGGGATCCCGATCACGGAGACGCGCGTCTACGTCAAGCGCGTCCTCTACTTCCAGAGCGCGTACGCCGCGCTCTACGGGCTCCCGCTCGACACGCCCGTGCCGCGCCTCGAGACCGGCGCGCCCGCGGCGCCGTAGCGCCTCAGGCCTTCTTCAGCGTCGCGAACGCGGCGAGCGCCGCGGCTCGTGCCGCCGCGTGGTCGACGACAGGAGCGGGGTAGTCGGCAGGCGGGGTCGCGAGCGTCCACGGCGCGTGGAGGTCCGCGGCCTTCGCGTCGACGCGTGCAAGCTCGGGGATCCACCGCCTCACGTACGCGGCGTCGGGATCGAACTTCCGGCCCTGCAGGACGGGATTGAAGATGCGGAAGAACGGCTGCGCGTCCGTCCCGCAGCCCGCGGCCCATTGCCAGCCGCCGTTGTTCGAGGCGGGGTCGCCGTCGGCGAGGTGCCTGCGGAAAAACGCTTCGCCCCGCCGCCAGTCGACGAGGAGATCCTTCGTGAGGAAGGACGCCACGACCATGCGCACCCGGTTGTGCATCCAGCCCTCCACAGCGAGCTGCCGCATCCCCGCGTCCACGATCGGATAGCCCGTGCGCCCTTCCGTCCACGCCGCGAAGCGCCTCTCTGTCTCGTCGCCCGCGCTCCACGGGAACGCGTCGAAGTCCTTCCGGAAGCTTTCCGCGAGAACTCGCGGAAACGCGTGGAGGATTCCCGCGTAAAACTCGCGCCAGGCGAGCTCCTTGACGAACGTCTCGATACCTCGCCTTCCTTCGGGAGAGGCGTCCTTCCACGCTGCCCGCGCTTCGGCGAGGACACGGCGGATTCCGATCGTCCCGAAGCGCAGGTGCGGCGAGAGACGCGACGTGCCCTCGAGATCAGGCCGATCGCGCTCCCCGGCGTAGCGGAAGAGCGCCGACGCGCGGAACGCGTCCCACGTCCGGCGCGCCGCGGCGGCGCCGGCCTCCGGGTTCGCGGGCGCTCCCCTCTCGCGGAACCCCCGCGGCTTCTCGAGAGGAATCGAAGGGAACGCGGGGGAGAGGACCGCGTCCGGCGCCGGAACGCGCACGGGCCCGGGAACGGGAGCGGGCTTGTCGGCCTCGAGCCAGCGGCGCGAGAACGGCGTGTACACCGTGAAGGGCTTGCCGTCCTGCGTCGCGAGCTGCCCGGGCGGAAGCAGGAGCAGATCCTCGACGGCGTGCAGCGCGGTCCCCTGCGCCGCGAGCGCATGGCGCGCCTCCTCGTGGAGGGCCTTCCCGTGCGGCTCGTGGTCCGCGTGCGTGAAGACCGCGTCCGCGCCGGTCTCGCGGCAGAGCGCCGCGAGCGCGTCGCCCGCCGGTCCCTTCCGGACGACGAGGCGGCCGCCCTTCCCTTCGAGCGCGGCCGCGAGCTCCCTCAGCGACGCGACAAGAAACGCGAGGCGGGGCGGTGAGAAGTCCTCGAGCAGGTAGTGGTCGTCGAGGACGAACACGGGAACAACCGCGTCCGCGGCCCTGAGGGCCGCATCGAGGACGCGGTTGTCGTCGAGGCGGAGATTCCGCCGCAGCCAGACGACGGCAACGGGCACGCGCGCGAGTCTACGCGGCGATCGTCGGAGCCCGGCCCGGAGCCTTCAGAGCGACCTTCCGGCAGGCGCCGCAGAGACCCCAGATCTGGTGCGAGTGCGACGTCGCGACGAAGTCGTGCTCCTTGCAGACCGCGTCCTGCCTCTTCTCGATGGCGCCGTCCACGAACTCGACGACCTTGCCGCAGTTCGTGCAGACGAGATGGTCGTGATGCTCGCCCTTGCGGAGCCGCTCGTAGCGGTACTTCTCCTCGTTCAGGCGGACGCGCCCCACGAGGCCGCAGCCGTAGAGCAGCTCGAGCGTGCGATAGATCGTCGCCCGGCTGATCTTCGTGCCGCGCTCGCGCATGCGGCTCACGAGGTCGTCGGCGTCGAAGTGCCGGTGCGTCGAGAAGATCTCGTCGAACACGGCCGTTCTCTCGCGCGTGACCTTGAGGCCTTTGCGCTTGAGGAATTCGTCGAAGACGCGGCGTTCGTCGGTGTTTCCGCTCATGGTGAGAGGAACGATGCCCCCCCGGAAATCGGAAGGGAATGGTGCAGTTGCATCTGAGTCCAGACGCGGAGCCCCGAAAACGTTAGGAAATCCGGGGTCAGCTCCGGCGGAGCGTCTTCAGGGGCAGGTATGGGGGGTGGCCCGGCACCGGGCGCCCGAGGGCCGTGAGGCGGGCGAGGACGCCGTCCTTCCCGAGCGCCGGCTCGCTTTCGAGAATGCGGAGCGCGGCCCCCGCCACGAGGGACGCCGCAAACGACGTTCCGCCGGCCCGCTCGTGCATCCGGCTGCCGCGGAGGCACGGCACCTCGAGCGGGACCGCCGGCGCGAGAAGATCGGGCTTCAGGACGCCCTCGACGACGCCGACGCGGGGCCCGCGCGCGGGCCGGTTGTCGGCCACGTCCCAGCCGCCGACCGCGATCGCCCGCGGTGAGCGCGCCGGCGAGATGACCTCGTTCGCCGGATCCCAGCCCGCGGCGGCGACGACGACGAGACCGTGGGCCGCGAGCGCCGCGACGAGCGCGGGCACCTCGCTCCGCTCGCCCCGGACTTCGGGATCGTCGCCGAACGGGCAGAGGACGACGCGGATCGCGTGGCGCGCCGCGTGCGCGAGGAGCCAGCGATACGCGCGCACGATGGCCTCGCGCGGCACCCGGCCTCCTTCGCCGACCTTCACGAGGACGACCTTCGCGCGGGGTGCGGGCGAGACGAGCCCGCTGGCCCGCCCGCTCCCCGCCGCGAGGAGCATCGTCCGCGTCCCGTGCTCGGCGCCCGTGCCGTTCGCGCCGTACCGGAACGGGAGGACGCGGCGGCCCGTCGCGTCGAAGCAGCCGATCACGCGCCGCGCCGTCAGGTCCGGGTGGCGGAAGAAGCCAACGTCGAGGACGGCAAGGGCGGGAGAGGGGAGCGCTCGCGGCGGCACGGCCGCGGAGTTTACGGGCTGCGGCCCCTCAGCGCCCGTTGAGGCTCTTGTCGTACTCGGCGAAGCGCACCTGGAAGTTTCGCGGAACCTGCGCGTCCGCCGCGCGGTACCGGTTCACGTAGTCCACGAGGTTCGGCTTCGCGTTGCCCTGCTTCTTCTCGAAGGCGAGAAAGTCGCCCTCGAACCAGTCGAAGATCTTCGAGAGCGTGACCGTGCGCGCGGCCGCGGCGACGGCGACGTTGCGCTCCTCGGAGACGAACTCCCTCATCGCGGCGTCCAGCTCGGCGTCGAGCGTCGCGGGCTCGAAAGCCTTGCGCGGGAGGCGCGGGCAGCCGCGGCTCGCGCAATTCAGCGCGGCGTGGATGCGCGGGTCGGCGAATCGTGCGCGCACCGTCTTGTCCTCGAGCTTCTTGAGGTTCGTCTTCACGCCTCCAACGACGATGTCCATCCCCACGAAGAACGAATAGCCCGAGACGAGCCCGCCCTTCCAGACGCTCTCGGTCTCCGGCCCGCGCCGGAGGACGCCGCGAAAGACCCATGCGTTGTACGCGTTGAGGTAGTACGCGAGCTGGTCGTTCCGAGATGGAAAGAGCGCCGGCTCCGACTCGGGGCTCGTCCGCTCCACCGCGGCGAGAAACCTGTCGAGCGCTTGAGGGGCGCGGGCGAGCGCCGCGTAGTCGACGGCGCCACGGTCGTCCACGAAGGCCGAAAGCACGAGATTCCAGTCTGCGTAGGAGAAAGAGGAAGAAGAGGGAAGAGAGAGAGATTCTGTGAAAGGGGCATCGGGCGCTGGCGTCGCCGGAGCACGACCCGCAAAGCCGCCGAAGACGAGGAAACCCAGCGCCGCCCCTGCAACGCCCGCGATCCCGTTTCTGCTCATTCGAAGAAAATCCCCCTGTCTCCCGTCCCCCGGACTCCCGTTCGAGGGAATATCTTCCATCACCTTCCGAATATTCCATCCGATGAGCCGCCTGCCCGTCTTTCCCGACGCCGCCCTCCGCGAGCGCGCACTTTCCGAGGCGTGGGAGAGGCTCGACCCGCGGTTTCGGCTGCCGAACCAGGTGCTCGGGCGGCGCTCGACGGTCGGGTGCGTCGCCCTCGAGATCACGCAGCGGTGCAACCTCGACTGCACGCTCTGCTATCTCTCGGAATCCTCCGAGTCCGTGAAGGACACGCCGCTCGAGATTCTGTTCGACCGGATCGACCGGATCCGCGAGCAATACGGCGCGGGCGTGAGCGTGCAGATCACGGGCGGGGACCCGACGCTGCGCGATCGCAAGGAGCTCGTCGCGATCGTGACGCGCGCCGCCGGGCGCGACCTCCGCCCTTCGCTCTTCACGAACGGCATCAAGGCCACGCGCGACCTCCTCGAGGAGCTCGCGGCGGCCGGCCTCTACGACGTCGCGTTTCACGTGGACACGACGCAGCGGCGCAAGCGCTTCCCCACCGAGGAGTCGCTGAACGCGATTCGCCGCGAGTACATCGGGCGCGCCCGCGGCCTCGGGATCGCCGTCATCTTCAACACGTCCGTCCACGGCGGAAACCTCGACGAGATTCCGGGTCTGGTCCGCTTCTTCCTCGACCACTCCGACGTCGTCGGGATGGCCTCGTTCCAGGTGCAGGCGGCGACGGGCCGCGGCGAGTGGCAGGCGCGCGCGCCCGAGGTCACGCTGCCGGCGATCCGCGACCGCATCACGGCGGCGGTCGGCGAGGGCGCGCTCGCGTGGAACGCGGCGCTCCTTGGGCACCCGGACTGCCACGAGGCCACGATGCTCGCGACGTTCGGCGGCCGCGCCGTGGACGTCCTCGCCGACCAGACCCTCTACGAGAGCTTCCTCGAGGAGATGAAACACGTGCCGTTCGACCGCCGCGACGTTGCGGGCACGGCGCGGCAGGTCCTCCTCGCGCTCGCCCGCCGGCCCTGGTGGGTGCTGCGCGGCGGCGCGTTCGTCCTCTCCCGCCTCTGGCGGGTGCGGCGCGAAGTCCTCGCGCGCAGGAAGACCGGCAAGATCACGTTCTTCATCCAGAACTTCATGGACGCGGACGCCCTCGACGAGGAGCGCCTCGCAAACTGCTCGTTCATGGTCATGACGGACGACGGCCCCGTTTCGATGTGCGCGCACAACGCGCGGCGCGACGAGTACATCCTGAAGCCGCTTGCGCTCCCGTCCGCGGGCGGCGCCGCGGTCTGGGACCCGAAGACGGGCTCGCTTGCGCTGCCGGCCCGTTCCGCGGCGCGCGCCTCGTGATCGCGCGCGGCTGCGCCGCCGCTCTCCTTGCCGCCTCCGTGGCCGCGGGCAGCGCGCCGGCGGCGGACCTCCCGGAGCGCCCGCTCGCCGCCGGCCATCCCTGCCGGATCGAGGACGCCCGTTTCTCGCCTTTTCACGAGGAGCACGGCGTGACGGTCGGCCTCGCGCGCCTGCCCGGCGGCGCCGTGGTCTTGCGCGCGCGCACCCGTCTCGACGCGCCGGCGAACCGGGTCGCCGCGATCCTCGAAGACGTCGCCCGCTGGCCCCTCTGGATCAAGCGCCTGCGCTCCTTCGAGCGGCTGCCGGGCGAGCCTCCCGCGTTCGCGGCGGTCTTCGCGGCCCCGTGGCCGCTCCGGGAACGCGAGTACGCGCTCGCGCCCGCGACGGCCCGCGACGGAGATGCGGCCGTCGTGTTCTGGGAGGACGCCTCGACGCGGCTCGCACCACCGGGTTCCGGCCGCGTCCGCGTGGCGCCCGTGAGCGGGTGCTTCTCGGTGTCCCCGGGCCCCGTGCCGGGCGGCGCGACGCTGGTCTACACGGAGAGCGGCGTCTTCGGCGAGAGCCTGCCCGCGTGGATGCGCGGCGCCGGCCACGCGAAGGGCCCCGTCCGCCTCCTCGACGGGTTGCGCGCGCGGCTGCGCGAGAATTGACGCGTGCGCGCCGCCGCTCTCCTCCTCGCGCTGGCGACGCCCGCTCTCGCGGCCGCTCCGGGCCGGGCCCGGCTCGTCGAGGCCGCGGCGCTCGCCATCGCGCTCGACGGACCCACGGCGCCCATCGTCCTCGACGCGCGCGACCGCCGCGCGTTCGAGGCCGGCCGCGTCCCCGGCAGCCGGAACGTGGACTGGAGGGACTTCAGCGCGGTGCGGCCCGGCGGGTTCGCATACCTGTTTCGCGGCTCGTCGCGCTGGGGGCTCCTCGCGGACGACGCGAAGCTGGCTCCGAAGCTGCGCGCCCTCGGCCTCTCGGCCTCGCGGCCCGTCGTCGTCGTCGGAGGCGCGGGGGGCTGGGGCGAGGAGGGGCGGATCGGCTGGATGCTGCTCGCCCTCGGCGCGCGGGACGTCGCGCTTCTCGACGGCGGATTCCCTGCGTGGGAAAAGCTCGAGCGGGCGCGCCTCGAGCGCGGCCCCGAGCGCGGCGCTGCGCCGCCGCCCGGCGACTTCGAGCCGTCGCCGCAGCCCGGGCGCCGCATCGCCGCGGACGCGCTGCGCGATCTCCTCGGCTCGCGCGGGGCCATCCTCCTCGACGCGCGCACGCCCGAGGAGTTCACGGGGAAGACGCTCACGGGCCAGGCGCGCGGAGGCCGGCTGCCGGGGGCGCGCCTCGTTCCGCTCGCCGCGCTCCGGGCGCCGGACGGTACGTATGCCTCCGCCGAAGCGCTCGCTGCGGCCGCCGGGCCCCTGCCCGCGGAGCGTCCCGTCGTCACCTATTGCACGGGCGGCGTCCGCTCGGCGCTCCTCGCGTTCCTCCTCGAGGCCCGCCTCGGAGTCGTCGCGGCGAACTACGACGGCTCGCTCTGGGAGTGGTCCTCGCGGGAGGACCTGCCGATGGAGACGGGCGCGCCTCCCTGAACGGGCCGCGTAAGATTCCCGCAACATGCCCGACGGCGGCGGCCCTCCGGTTCCGGAGCGGATCGACCACTACAGGATCGTCCGCCGGCTCGCGCTCGGCGGGATGGCGGAGATTTTCCTGGCCGTCGACGGGAAGACGGGCCGCACGGTCGCGATCAAAAAGATCCTTCCTCACCTCGTCACGGACCCCGACTTCCTCGACCGTTTCTTTCACGAGATCCGGATCCAGATCGGGCTCAAGCACCCGAACATCGTCGAGCTCGTCGACTGCAGCCCGACGCCGTCGAACGCGTACATCGTCATGGAGTACGTGGACGGCGGCGAGCTCTACGCCCTGCGCCAGGAGTCGGGGCGCTTCCCGTGGGAGATCGCGCTCTATGCCGTCGACGAGGCCCTGAACGGCCTCGCGGCCGCGCACGCGAAGGGCATCGTCCACCGCGACATCAAGCCGCAGAACATCATGTGGACGAAGGAAGGCGGCGTGAAGATCGGCGATTTCGGCATCAGCCACGCCGAGCACCTCACGCGCCTCACGATGACGGGGACCGTCGTCGGGACGCCGGCGCACATGTCTCCCGAGCAGGCGCGCGGCGACGACCTGGACGCGCGCACCGACCTCTTCTCGATGGGCACCGTGCTCTACGAGCTCCTCTGCGGATTCAACCCGTTCACGGCCGACTCGATCGCCGTGACGCTCCGCCGAGTCGCCGAGAGCGAGCCCGAACTCCCTTCGCTTCTCGACCCGACGATCCCGCCCGGCGTCGACACGTTCCTGCGCAAGCTCCACGCCAAGGACCGGGCGGCGCGCTTCCCCGACGCCGCGACGGCCTCGAGGGCCCTGCGGGCCGTGTTCGAGAAGGAGAAGGTCGAGCGCCCCTCCGTCCTCTTCCGCTCGTTCCTCGACGACCCCGGCGCGTTCGTCGCCGCGCGCAACCGGAGGCTCGCCGCGGAGTCCACGGCGGCGGCCGAGACGCTCATGAACGACTCCTCGGCGCGGCCCGAGGAGGCCCTCTGGGCCGCCTATCGCACGGTCGCGTGCCTCCCGCACGACGCGAAGGCGCAGGAGCTCTTCCGGACGGCCGCGATCCGCGCCGGGCAGCGCGAGAAGCCGCTCGACAACGCCAAGATCCGCGCCCTCGAGGAGTCGCTCAAGAAGGAGCCCGACAACCTCGCGCTCCTCCTCCAGCTCGCGAAGCTCTACCGCCTCGAGCACGATTTCGTGAACCTCATGCGGTTCTTCCGCAAGCTCCAGGCGCTCGCGCCCCCGGACCCCTACACGCAGGGGCAGATCGCCTCGCTGCTCTCGCCGGACGCGGGCGCCGCGCGCGCGCTGCCGGCGTCGGTTCCCGCCAGCCCGCGCACGGTTCCCGCCTCGCCGCCCGCGCGGACCGGCCCGCGCATTCCCGCCGCGTTTCTCGCCGCCGCCGTTCTCGCGGTCGTTCTCCTCGGGGCGTGGTGGGCCCGCCGCGCGCCCCGGCTGCCCGGTGGGGGCGCGGGTTCGGCTCCGGCGAACGCTCAGGCTCCGGCCGCCGCCCCCGACCCGGCCCGTTCGCCCATCGCTGACGAGACGCTCGCGCGGATCCTCGAGCGCGGCTCGGCCGCCGAGAAAGAGAGCGGGCCGGCGAAGGCGTTCGACCTCTACGCGGAGGCCGCGGCAAGGACTCCGCGCGTCGAGACGCGCGCCGCGCTCTATCGGACGATGGCGGAGCTCGCCCGCAAGGCGGGCGACGACGCTCGCGTCCTCAAGGCTTTCGACCTTCTTGCCGCGATCCCCTCCCTGCGGGGCGAGGCTCTTCTCACTCGGGGCGAGTACCTCGAAAGCATCCGGCGGGACGAGGACGCCCTGCACGTCTACGAGCAGGCCCGCTCCGGTGCCGACGCCGACGCGGCGCGGACGGCGACGCTGCGCCTCGCCCAGGCCGCCGAGAAACGCCAGGACGCGCTCCGCGCGCAGACGCTCTACGAGGAGATCCTCCGGTCGGCGCCGGTGTCCGCCGAGGCGCTCCCCGCGCGCGTGGGCCTCGCGGGCCTCTACCGCGCCTCCGGCCGCTCGCACGACGCGCGGCGGCTCTACGAGGAGATCCTCCGCCTCGCGCCCGTCGGGGGCGACGCCGCGAGAAACGCCGAGGCGGCCCTGCGCGAGATCGACGTCCCGTGAAGTCACATCGCAAGGTCCTCACGCTGAACGTCCCCGCCCGCATCGGGTTCGTGAACATCACGCCCGAGGTCGAGGCCGCCGTGAAGGAGAGCGGCGTAAAGGAAGGTCTCTGCCTCGTGAACCCGATGCACATCACGGCGTCGGTCTTCGTGAACGACGACGAGAGCGGCCTCCACGCGGACTACGCGCGCTTCTTCGAGGCGCTCGTCCCGCACGACCCCGTGAGGCAATGGCGGCACAACGACACCGGGGAGGACAACGCGGACGCGCACGTGAAGCGGCAGCTCATGGGCCGCGAGGCGGTCGTCGCGATCACGAACGGCCGCCTCGACTTCGGCACGTGGGAGCGGATCTTCTACGGCGAGTGGGACGGCCGCCGCCCGAAGCGCGTCCTGATCAAGATCATCGGCGAGTAGGGTCCGCGGAGGTCATTTCACCTTCGCGTTTTCGATGATGACGGGGTAGGCGTACCCGGCGCCGAAATCCTTGTCGACGGAGACCGTACCGGTCACCGTCACGACGTCACCCGTCCTGGCAACCACGTCGGTCGTGACCGTGAGGTCGTTGTCCTTCGTGGCCTTCGAGCCGGAACCGTCGCGGACGTGCAGCCAGTTCTTCCCCATGACGCTGTTCGTCACCTTGACGATCTTCGCCTTCACGGCGACTTCCTTGCCCTTGAGCGACGCGCGCTGCGCCCAGAGCTCCGCGACCGTCTTCGCGTTCGAGCCTTCGGCCTTCGGCACCTTCACGTCCGGCGCGTCCGCCGGCCCGCCGGCCGCCTGGCCGTGCTGGGCGGCCATCTGCTCCTGCGTCGGGGGCGCGGCCGCGCCCGCGGCGGGCTGGTGGCCGGAGGCCATCGGCGCAGCGGGGACTCCGGCCGCCGCGGGGGCGGGGGCGCCGGGTTTCGCGAGCACGCCGAAGAGGATGTGGTCGAACGTGCGATTGAGGGTCTTGCTCTGGAAGCCGTCCATCACCATCGCGTTCGTGACCGTGACGGCGTCGCCCTTGGCGATCTTCGTCCTGTTGATCGCGGCCCACGTTTCGCCGGTCGCGGTCTTCAGGCGCATGTAGGTGTACTCGGCCGCGTCCATCGTCTCGAGGACGGTGCCGCTGACGGTGACGAGCGCCGGCTCGGGCGCGGCAGGCACGACGCCGGATGCGGGGGCGGACGCGGACGCCGCAGGGGCGGACGCGGGGGCCGCGGACTTCACGTCGAGCGCGGGCTGCTGCTTGCCGCAGCCGGCGAGGAACACGAGGGCCAGGAGAGAGACCGGAACGCGCATGGGGGGAGAGCTCCTTTTCGGGTGTTGGTTCACGCGGCCTTGTCCGGGATGAACCAGGACAGGACCGTCGAGATGATGGAGACGATGAGCGCGCCGAGGAACGCAGCCCAGAACGTGTCGACCGTGAAGTCGATCCCGAGCTGCCTGCCCACCCACGCCGTGAGCATGAGCATGAGCGCGTTGAGCACGAGCGTGAAGAGGCCGAGCGTGAGGAAAATGATCGGGCAGCTCAGGAGCTTCAGCAGCGGGCGCACGAGCGCGTTCACGACGCCGAAGACGACCGCGACCGCCAGGATGGAGCCCGCCCCGCCCGCGTGGATGCCGTCCACGACCGACGCCGCGACCCACAGGGCCGCCGCGTTGATGAGGATGCGAAGGAGGAGTCTCATGAAATACCTCGGAAGAGGATTCTACGGCCCGCGCGCCGGACCGTAGAATGATGCGAATGGGTGATCGCAAGTACCGCTCCAAGGGCTATCAGGACGGCGCGCGCACCGGCGGCTCCGGCGGCAGCGCCGGCGGGAGCGGCGGGTTCTCCACCGACCGCCCCGCGCGGATGGAAGGCGCGCCGCGCGGCCGCGGCGCCGACCGCCACCGCGACGAGGTCTTCCGCTGCAAGGCCTGCGGCGAGAAGAACGATGCCGCGGTTACGAAGGCGTCGGCCTGCCGGAAGTGCGGCGCCGCGCTCCACGCGTGCAGCCAGTGCCGGCACTTCGACGGCTCCGCGCCCCAGCAGTGTCGCCAGCCGATCACTGCAGCCATCCCGGCGAAGTCGCGAGCGAACGACTGCACGTTCTACGCGCCCGTCGTGAGCATGGACCTCACGGGCACGAAGGCCGGCGACACGCCCGACGGCGCGCGCTCGGCCTTCGACAACCTCTTCGGCAAGCGCTGAGCGTCAGCCCTTCAGGAACTCCGAGACGAGGCGCTGCCACTTCTCCTCGGACAGCAGCGCGGGCGCCTCGACCACGAGCTCGCCGCCGTCGGCGGCGAGGAGGCCCAGCTCGGTCTCGAGCGCGTGCGAGAAGCGCGCCGTCTCGTCCTGGAACCAGGAGCGGGCGGTGTCGCCGGTCGGCAGCGTCAGGAACGCGGCCGTCGCGGGCTTCATCGCGAAGAGCCAGCCGTTCCGGTAGCGCGATTCCTCGAGGAGCGAGGGGTCGCGGACGACGGCCGGGTTGATCGCGACGACGGTGCCCGAGATGGGCGCCGGGATCGCGGCGGCGCGGCCGCGGCAGTTCACGGTGGCGGCCGGGAGGCCGGCGGCGAGGACGGTGCCCGGCCTCGGCAGCGTGACGCTGGTCGGCCCGTGCAGGAGCCGGCCCGCGATCTCGTCGAGTCCGACGCGGACCGTGCCGCGCGTCTTGCGCTGGAGCCACGTGTGGCCGGGCGCGTAGTGGTGCGCCTCGGCGAGCTCGAGCCCGCCGACGTCCACGAGGCCGATGCTCCGGTCCCGCAGTTTCTGCCACGAGCGCCAGAGCGCCCAGGCCGCGAGGATCGGAAGCGCGCAGACCGCGAGGACGAGCGTGAACGCGAGGGCGCGGACGACGAGTCCGGCGAGGAAGATGCCGGCGAGCTGGAGGAACTCAAGAGGCGTCATAGGTCACCTCACTTGGCCTGGTGGCACGTTCCGCAGTCGTCGAGGCCGTGGGCGCTCTTGCCGTCGTGGCAGGAGCCGCAGCTCTTGCCCTTTTCCATGTCGGCGTGGCGGATCGCGGCGGGGGCGGCCGAAGAGGCGGTGCGTTTGACGATGGGGAAGAGCGTCGGGTGACACGTCGTGCAGTCGGGGCGCGAAGCGTCGACGTGGGAGTCGTGGCGGAAGGTGACGACGCCCGGGCTGCCGTCTCCCTGCGGGAGAGCCTTGTCCTTCGGAAGGTTCGGAAGCGTGCCCGCGAGAAGAGTCGAAGAAAGAAGGGCGAGAAGGAGGGTTGCCGCGAGGAAATGGATGCGGGTTTTCATCGCGTCCTCCTCACTCGCCCTTCAGGTAGTGGCGCACGACCTCGTCCCAGTGCTCGGGGTCGATCTCGCGGGCGATGCCGTGGACCGGGGCGCCGCCGTCCTGGAGGACGACGCCGAGCTCCGGGCTCATGCGGCCCGAGAGCGCCTCGGCGGCCGCGTCCAGGAAGCGGCGGGCGGAGTCGCCGGAGACGAGGTTCTTGAGGTTCGCGGTCAGCCAGCGGGGCTCGACCTTCAGGAGCCAGCCCGTGCCGTACGGGTCGCGAACCGCGTCGGCCGGGTGAGCGTGCACGACCTCGTTCACCGCGACGACGTTGCCGTCGACGGGCGAGACGACGTCGAAAGGCTTGCCGTCCGCGACGACCGTGAAGGCCTTCTGGCCCTGCCGGAGCGCCGTGCCGACCGCGGGGAACCGGACTTCGTCCAGCGGGCCGATCAGCTTGTGCGCGAAGTCGTCCAGGCCGACCGCGACGGCGCCGCCGAACGTCTTGGCCCAGGAGTGGCCGCGGTGCAGGTGGACGTTCTCGGGGACCTGGAACCATCCGAGCGAGAAGGACTGCGCGACCGTGGCGCCGTTCACGAAGCGCCAGAAGGGGATGAAGAGCAGGAGGTACGAGACCGCGAGCAGGTACTCGATGGCCTTGGTGGCGTGCGGGCTGAGGAGGTTGCTTTCGTTCATGTTTCTTCTCTGCTCTTTCAGTGGGCGCCGCGCCATTCCGGATGCTCGTGGAGCACCGGCATGCGGTTGACGATCCAGCGGAACACGAGGACGCCGAGCGTGACGATCGTGATCGAGATGATGATTTCGCCGAGCGCGGGGACGTACCGGTCGGGCACGTTCCAGTTGAACGCGATCAGCGAGACGTTGAAGCGGTTGAGGACGACGCCGAGCACGGTCATGACGCCGGCGGCGCGCGCGAGCTTCGCGCTCTGGGTCCTCACCGCGAAGGCGAAGAGGAGGGACGGCAGGAGGACGAAGCCGAGCATCTCGAGGGCGTACCAGGCTCCCCAGCCGGTCAGGAGGAGGTCGTACCGGCCGGACGCCACGAGGCCCTGGAGGCGGACGAAGAAGTAGGCGAAGAGGACGACCGCGCCGCCCTTGGCGAGCCCGAGCTGCAGCGCGTCCATGTCGACGTGCGCCTCGGGGTCGAGCTGGTCCTGGAAGGCCCGGTGCGAGACCGAGCTCTCGAAGATCACCATGCCGATGCCGGCCGCGATCGAGGACACGAAGAAGAAGATCGGGAGGAACGGCGAGTACCACAGCGGGTGGAGCTTGCCGGGCGACATGAGGAAGAACGCGCCGAGCGAGGACTGGTGAAGCGTCGAGAGCGTGACGCCGAGGACGATGATCCCGATCGAGATCGCGCTCATGAAGCGGCGGACCTTCGTCATCCCGAGCCACTCGAGCGCAGCCGGGAGGAACTCGAGCGCGAGGACCATCAGGTACAGGAAGACGCACCAGCCGACCTCGTACATGACGGCGGTCGTTCCGGGCGTGAGGAAGAACTGGTAGGGGAGCCGCCACGGCTGGCCGAGGTCGACCATGAGGCCGACGACGACGAACAGGTAGCCGAGGAAGCCGGTCAGGATCGCGGGCCGGAGGACCGGCCGGAACTGCTTCTGGCCGAACAGGTAGACGGCCGCGGCCACCGTGTAGCCGCCGGCGGCCAGCGCGACGCCGCAGACGATGTCGAACGCGACCCAGATGCCCCACGGGTTCGTCTGGGAGAGGTTGCTCACGGCGCCCATGCCCTTCCAGAACCGGTACGCCAGGGTCGGGAGGCCGATCGCGAGAATGGCGGCGAAGATCGCGTTCGTCCTCGTGAAGAGGCTCCTCGCGTACGCCTTCGGCGCCATGCCGAGGAAGACCTTCTCGCGGACGAACGTGGAGGCGGCGACGCGGTCGAAGGTCTCACTCATGGCCGGCTCCCTTCGGGCTGTTCTCGTGGCCGGCGACGTCGTCGCGCCGCTTGCTGAAGGTGTAGAGGCCCATGAGGAGCGGCGGCCACAGGGTCACGATGAACGGGACGGCCGAGAGCGCGCCGTCCGCCATCTCGGGGTAGGACTTCTTCACGATGTCCTGCGGGAGCGTGAGGCTCGCGGACGGGACGTCCGAGATGTAGAGCCAGCTCGTTCCGCCGGCTTCGTCCTCTCCGTAGATCTCGTGGACGTACTTCGTCGGGTTCTGGTAGATGCGGGTCTTCGCCTCCTCGAGGAGGTCGGCCCGCTTGCCGAACGTGAGCGCGCCCGAAGGACAGGCGTCCGTGCAGGCGGGCGGAAGGCCCTTTTCCTGGCGCGCCGCGCAGAACGTGCACTTGCGGACGAGGGGGGCCGCCTTCGTGTACTCGTACTTCGGCACGCCGAAGGGGCACGCGATCATGCAGTAGCGGCAGCCGAGGCAGCGGTCTTCGTGGTACACGACCGGCCCCAAGGCCGTCTTCTCGAGCGCCTTCACGACGCAGCCCGACGCGCACGCGGGGGTCACGCAGTGCATGCACTGCGTCTTCGCGTAGCGCTCCTCGCCGGCGGGGCTCTTCTCGGCCGACTTGTTCACGACCGTGAAGCTCGTCGGTCCGGTCCGGCGGCGCGCGGCGAACACGGTGTCGTCGCCCGCTTTCTCGGGCGCGGCGAGACCGTTCGCCTCGGAGCACGCGGCCTCGCAGGCGCGGCACCCGACGCAGCGCGTCGTATCGACGAGGACGCCGGCGGCGTTTTTCGCCGCGCCGCGCGTCGTGGCCGACGCGAGGGCGCCTCCGGTGAGGGCGGCGCCCGCACCGGCGGCGCCGGCGATCTTCAGCAGGTTGCGGCGGTTCAGGTTCATCGCGTTTTTCTCCTTGTCCCTACGCGGTGCGGACCCGGTTCTGGTGGGCCACTGCGAGGAGCGTCAGGAGGGCGAGGACGGCGAGCGGAACGGTGGCGATCATGACGGGACCTCCCTCCCGGAAGCGGCCTCACGGCTCGCCTCCGTGTCATCGACGTTGCTGGTGGCGCCGGCGGCGAGCCTCTGGACCATCTCGCGGTACATCGCGCACTCCGTGTGGGAGACGGCGAGGCACGGACCCTGGGACACGAGCTGGTCGCGCGGGACCATTTTTTTCGTCGGGCAGGCGTCGCAATAGAGCATCACGACTTGCTTCAACCAGGGGCAGGCGGTCGTGGTGTCGTTCAACATGGCGACCAGTGGGTTGCACGGATCGCGCCACGTTTCGATCCGGGGCCCGCGCGGCCCGCAACACGCTCGGCCGCAGCGAGTTGCCCCGAAAAAACGAAAGAACGCGCGGGAGGACCGCGCGTTCGCTTTCTCAACGGGGCGTTGTAAGTCTCATCAGGCGGGTGTTGCGGGCTCGAACTCTCCGTCCTCGGCGCGCTTGAGCCCGTACTTGCGAATTTTGGCGTAGAGCGTCACGCGGTCGATGTCGAGGATGCGCGCGGCCTGCGTCACGTTTCCGCCGCTCTGTCTGAGGACGCTTCCGATGTACTGGCGCTCGATCTCCTCGAGGGACGCCGGGTGCTCGGGCGTCGCCCCGGAGGCCGAGCCCTCCTGGAGATTGAGGCCGAGGTGGCGGGCCTCGAGGACCGGCCCCTCCGAGACGACGATCGCCCGCTCGAGGACGTTGCGCAGCTCGCGGACGTTCCCGGGCCACGTGTGGGCGAGGAGGATCGCCATCGCCTCGGGCGAGACGCGCTCCACAGGGCGCTTGAGCTCCGAGGAGAGCTGCTCGAGAAGCCGGTCGACGAGGAGCGGGATGTCCTCCTTGCGGTCGCGCAGCGGGATCAGCGTGATCGTGATGACGTTCAGCCGGTAGAAGAGGTCCTGCCGGAACCGGCCTTCCTCGACCGCGCGCCGGAGGTCCCGGTTCGTCGCCGCGATGATGCGCACGTCGACGGCGAGCGACTCCGTGCCGCCCACGCGCGTGACCCGCCGCTCCTCGAGGACGCGCAGGAGGTCGAGCTGGAGCTTCGGGCTGATGTCGCCGATCTCGTCGAGGAAGAGCGTGCCGCCGCTCGCGGCCTCGAACTTCCCTTCCCGCCGGGCGTTCGCGCCCGTGAACGCGCCCTTCTCGTACCCGAAGAGCTCGGACTCGAGGAGCGTCTCCGTGAGGGCCGCGCAGGACATCGCGACGAACGGCTTGCCGTTGCGCGGGCTCTCGGCGTGGATCGCGCGGGCGAGGAGCTCCTTGCCGGTGCCGCTCTCGCCGAGGACGAGCACCGTCGACGCGCTGCGCGCGGCCGTCTTGGCGAGCTCGAGCGTCGCGAGGAGCGCCGGGCTCTTCGTGACGAGGTCGTGGAAGCGGTACTCCTTCTTGAGGGCCTTCCGGAGGATCACGTTCTCCCGCACGAGGGCCTGCTGCGCGACGATCTTCTCGACGACGAGGCTGACCTCCTCGGGGTCGAACGGCTTGACGACGTAGTCGAACGCGCCCGCCTTCATCGCGTTGACGGCCGTGTCGACGGTGGCGTACGCCGTCATGATGAGGACGGCCGTGTCGCTCCAGCGCTCCTTGACGCGCTTCAGGACCTCGAGCCCGTCGATCCCGGGCATCTTGAGATCCACGAGGAGGATCGTCCAGGGGTGCTCCTCCATGAGCTTCAGCGCCGTGAGCCCGTCGGGCGCCGTCCCGATCGTGTAACCGTCCTTGCCGAGCCAGCCCGAGAGGGACTCCCGGATGATCTCCTCGTCATCGACGATCAGGATTCGCGTGTTCTTCTTGCTCATGGACGTCTCCGTTCTCCGAGAGTTCGCGGGTGCGGGCGCGGCAGGCGCGGCAAAGGACGGGGGACTTGGCGTCGACGTGTCGCAGGCTGGGCGAGCGCGCCATGGCGCAGCGCGCGTCGGCGCAGTGCAGGAGGCCGAACGTGTGCCCGAGCTCGTGCACGGCTTCCTTCTGGAGGCGCAGGGCGATGCGCGCCGCTTCGCCCGGGATGAGCGGCGTGTCGCCGAGGCGGGCCGTCGAGACGACGGCCGCGCGGCCGGACAGCTGCGCCTCGCCGAACACGAAGGTCAGAATCGGGATGAAGAGGTCGGCGTCGGTGACGCCGAGCACGCGGTGCGCGCCCTCGTGCCGGTCCTTCAGCCAGGCGAGGATCCGGGTGGAGGAGTGCTGGCCGCGGCGCGCGTCGAACGCGTCCTCGGGCCTCTCCGGCGAAAGGCCCACGCGGACGGCGCGGTCGAACTCGCGCTCGACGCTTCGGCGCACGCCCTCGAGAAGGTCCGCCGCGGGTCGTTTCTGGCCGAACCACAGGAGGAGGACCTCGCTCATGCGGCGGCGCCCGCCGGCGGCGCCGCCTCTCCGGCGAGCGGGAGCCGGACCGTCATCGTCGTCCCCTCGCCGAGGCGGCTCTGCGCCTTCATCGAGCCGCCGTGCTTCTCGACGACGCCGTAGACGACGGAGAGCCCGAGGCCCGTCCCCATCTGCTTCGTCGTGAAGAACGGGTCGAAGATCTTCGAGAGGTGCTCGGGCGCGATGCCCGTCCCCGTGTCCGCGATCGCGATCTCGACCGCGCCGTCGGCCTTTCGCGACGTCACCCTGAGGGCCCCTCCGTCCGGCATCGCGTCGCAGGCGTTGAGGATGAGGTTCACGAAGACCTGCCGGAGCTGGCCGAAGTCTCCCCGGACGATCGCCGCGCCGTCGAGATCCTTCGTCACGACGACCTGCTGGAGCTGGAGCTTGTGCTGCGTGAGGGAGACGGCCTCGTCGAGCGCCGCTACGGCGTCGACCGCGTGGAGCTCGATGGGCCGCGCGCGCGCGAAGTCGAGGAGGCTCCTCACGATCCGCGTGCAGCGTTCGGTCTCGCGCTGAATGAGGCCGAGGTTCTTCAGGCACGCCGCGCGCGCCGCGTCGTCGATCTCGCCCGCCTCGAGCGTGCGGGACATGAGGCGCGCGAACGTCAGGATGCCCGCGAGCGGGTTGTTGATCTCGTGGGCGATCGAGGCCGAGAGCGTCCCGAGGGAGGCGAGCTTCTCGGACTGGACGAGCGCCTCCTGGGCCTGCTTGAGCGCCGCGGTCCGTTCCTCGACCTGGTGTTCGAGGTCGTCCGCCGCCGCCTCGAGACGCGAGCGCGCGTACTGGAGGTAGGCGCTCATCTCGTTGAACGAGCGCCCGAGCATCCCGAGCTCGTCCTCGGACCGGATGGGCAGCGGCGCCGGCGTGCCGCCGAGAGCGAGGTTCTTCGTCGCCGCGAGCATCTCGGAGACGGGCTTCACGACGAGGAGCTTCACGATCGCGAAGACGAGGGCCGTCAGGGCGACGAGCGCGAGGACCGAGAGGCCCACGATGCGCCACGTCGCGGCGAGGCGCCGGTCGTCCACGTCGCGCAGCGAGAGCGCGACGTCGAGGAGCCCGAGGACGCGCTGGTCCTTCGGGGACGCGTGGCAGCCGGCCGCCGCGCACGCGGCCTCGTTGTAGATCGGCGTCACGAACGAGAGGACGCGGTGATCGCCGACCGTCGTGATCCGGCTGCGGGTCGTCGGGTCGGGGTTCGTGATGGGGGCGCCGGCGCCGCCGTGGCACGGCGCGCAGGCCCCGGCCCTCTTGTCGGCGATGCGTCCGATCTCGGCGCGGTCGGTCGAGTACACGGTCGCGCCCTGCTTGTTGAAGATGCGGACGCTCTCGATCGAGCTGTCCTCGCGGAGGCTCTCGTGCCCGACGATCTCGACGATCCGGTACGCGTCCTCGCGCTGGTCTTTCAGCATGAAGTCGTGCGTCGCGCTCCGGACGGTCTCCGAGAGAATCGCGGCGCTGCCCTGCGCCCGCGCCACGAGCTCGTCGTGCTGGGCGCGGATCGTCACGGCCGCGATGATCGCGACGGGCACGAGGATCGCTGCGGCCGCCGTCGCGGTGATCTTGAAGCCGAGCCGACGGTGGAAGGGGACCCGGGACAGAGTCATCCAAGGTCAATGTCGGGGAGCGGCCGAGCGCCGTCTATCCCCCATTTGAACCATGACGCGGCGTCCTACAATGTGGACTCACGTCTTTCAGAGCCCAGGGCCGCCGCAAATGGGGCATGAGGAGCACCGCCTGGCATTTTCGACGCGCGCCCTCCGACCCTGGACGCCGTGGGCGGCCGGAGCGGGGCTCCTCCTCGGGCTGCACGCTCTCGCGCTCGGCCGCGTGCCGCCCGGCCTCGCCGCCGACCCGGCCGTCGAAGCCCTCCGGGGATTGCGCCTCGTTCTCGAGCGCCGCTTCGAGATCCTCACGGTCTCGATCGGCCCGTCCGCCGAGACGCTCTTCCTCTACCTCAGCGGCGCGAGCCTCGCCGTCTTCGGCCCCGTGCGCTGGGCTCTCGCGGTTCCGACCATCCTCGCGTCCGTCGCCACGGCGCTCCTGACGGCGCGCCTCGCGCGCCGGGCGCTGCCCGCTCTGCCGCTCTCCGTGGCGCTTCTCCTGCCGGCCTCCTCCCTCTGGCTCTTTCACTACGGACAGGTCGGTCTCCGCGCCGCGGCCGCTCCGCTCTTTCTCCTCGTCACCGTTTTCCTCCTGGACGACGCGAACGGCTCCCGGCTCGCCTCCCGTCCGCGCGCCGCGGGCGCCGTGATGGCGCTCTCCCTCTACGCCTACTCGGGCTGCCGCCTGTTGCCGATCGCGTGGGCGGCGCACGCGGCCTGGCGCGCCGTCAAGTGGCCCTCGCTTCGGCCGGGTCTCGCCGCCGAGGCCCGCCGCGTCGGCCTCGCGTTCCTCCTGGTCTCGATCCCGAACATCCTCCTTCTCCTCAGGGCGCCGGATGCCGTGCTGAGTCGCGGCTACTACGTCGACCGCGGAGGACTCCCCGACAAGCTCGCGAACGTCGCGGCGACGTTCCTCCTGCCGTTCGGCTACCCGGACCGTTACCGCGTCTGGCGGGGGGACGGGCACGTCTTCGACATGACGGGCGTCGCGCTGACCGTCAGCGGGATCGACCCGATCGACCCGGTGGCGGCCGCGCTCGCGGTCCTCGGGATCCTCGCGTGGACGCGCCGCCGTGCCTCGAACGGGCTCTCGTTTCTCTTCGTCGTCTGGGCCGCCGGCTGCGTGCTGCTCGGCGCGTTCGGGCCGAGCCTCACGCGTCTCCTGATCCTCGTTCCCGCCTGGATCGTCTTCGCGGCGGTCGGCGCGGACGCCCTTCTCGCCTCCGCGCCGCGCCTGCGTCTGCCCCTCGCCGCGTTTCTCGGAGTCTGGCTCCTTCTGCGCGCGGAGGCGTACGCCGTGACGTTCGGGTCTTCGAGCGCCGCCGCGTGGGCCTTCCACCAGAGGGCCACCGCGATGGGCGAGCGCGCCCGGGACCTCGCCTCCGGCGGGAGCCGCGTCCTTCTCGTCGCGCGGACGGGCCGCGACGTCGTGAAGTACTTCTGCTGGCGGCGGATCGAGAGCGTCTATCTCGTGACGCCGGCCTCGGCCTTCCCGTCGGCCGGCGAGGCGCCGCTGGACGGCTTCGCGCCCGACGTGGTCCTCGTCGAGGGCAACGCGGACTTCGAAGGCTGGGGCGAGAGCGTCGGTCTCGTTCGCACCGGGGGACGCCCGGAGTTCACGGAGTACGCGCGGCCGGGGCCGGCCCGCCTTCCGACCGTGAGGAGCAATCTATGGCGACTTTGGTCGCCGATCTCGCTCTAGGCGCCCGCATGGCGCTGCGTCGCGCGGGCCCGTACCTTTTGCTCCTCGCCGCCAGCCTCCTCGCGTGCTCCCCGGTCCTGATGCTCTCCGGCTGGCCCTGGAACCATGACGGCGTGGCCTGTTTTCAGCGGGTCGAGATCTTCCGCCGTGCGTTCGCGGACGGCGTTCTCGTTCCTCTCTGGACGCCCCTCGCCGAAAACGGCCTGGGCTCGCCGTTTCCGTTCTTCTATCACCGCCTCTTCAACACGCTTGCCGGGGCCGCGGCGCTCGCCACGGGCTCCTCCCTCACGGCCGTCAAGCTGACGATCCCGCTGCTCGTCTTCGCGGGGGCGCTCGGAATGCGCAAGGCGATCCTCGCCATGGGGCTGGACTCGTTCCACGCCGTGAGCGGAGCCCTGCTGCTCGTCTTCTCCAACTATGCGTATACGGATTGGGTCGTGCGGGGCGCCTTCGCCGAGTTCGCGGCCTTCATGCTCGTCCCCTGGCTCACCCTCGCCGCGCTCGGCATCGTCCTCGGGAAGCCGCGCGCGGGATGGGTCCTCGGCGCCGTCCTGGCCTTGATCTTCTTCGCGCACTCCGTCGTCTTCGTCTTCTCGTTCGCGCTCGTTCTCGTCGCCTTCCTCGGGGCTCTCGTCTTCTCGAAGGACTCGCGCCGCCCCCTTCTCCACGCCGGCCAGGCGGCTTTCGTCGTTCTTCCCGCGACGGGGCCCTTTCTCCTCGGTTTCTGGCTCTTCGGAAAGGACGTCGACCTCGACCGCTTCCGGGCGGGAATGTTCAGCGTCTTCCGGAACTTCGCGCCGCTCGGGGAGTACCTCTACGACCGCGGGGGCGGCTGGGCGCCCGGCGCGGGCGGTTTCTCGGTGGAGATCGGAAGGGGTTTCAATACGCTCGCGGTCCTCGGCGCCGTCGCGGTTGCCGTGGGTCTCGTTCGCCGCCGCCTCCCGGCGGCGCGGCTTTGGGAGACGCTCCCGGCGTGGTTCCTGGTCCTCGGATCGGCCCTCTGCACCCTCTTCCTTCAGACGCCCCTCGCGGCGCCGCTCTACCGGCTCGTGCCCCCGCTCCAGTACATCCAGTTTCCCTGGCGCCTGCTCGTCTTCTCGACGCCCGCGTCGATCTTCGTCCTCTGCCTTTCGACCGATCTGCTTCTGGCGGGCGCGTCCCGCCCGTCGATTCGAGGGGGTCTCCGCGGCGTGCTGGCCCTCGCCGTTCTCTTTCAGATCTGGTCCGGCGTCGCTCCGCGGCGCGTCGGCCGGATCCTCTCCGTACCCGAGATCGAGGAGAGCCTGACGACCGAGCGACTCGCCGCCGCCTCACACAGCGGGGAGTTCCGGCCGCGCGGGATTCCGCCGTCGCCCGCGCGGCCCTTTCTCGAGGAGGTCGGCTGCACCGTGGAGGACACCGGCCGCGCCGCGCCGCTCGCGGGAGCGGCCGTCCTTCCACGGCTTCGGCTGGCCGCGGACGCCGCCCCCGGCGGCATCCTCGAGATCAACCAGTTCGCGAATCCGTTCCTCGCGGTGAGCGCCGACCGCGGAGGCCGCGTCGAGACGACGGAGCGGGGCACGCTCCGCGTCCGGCTGCCGGCCGGCAGAAGCGAGATCGTCCTGCGGCCCGTGGGTCTCCTCGAGGCGCTTCAGAACCGGCTTTTCGGGAGCCGGCGCTGAAGGGACCTAGTGGAAGCTCGTGCTCGAGAGCGAGTACATCACGATTCCGAAGCAGCCCGCGTTCAGGAGGAACGTGACGCCCGCGCCGATCCAGAGGCCGCGGATACACGCGTTCCGGCCCTGCTTCTTGAACGCGAAGTGCTGCGGGACGACGTAGACGAGTTGCGAGATCCCGATCCAGAGCGGCCCGGCGACGACCGTGAGCGGGATCTGGATGAGGTGCAGCAGAAGAAGCCTCAGGACGCCGGTCCCGACGGTGTCCTTGGCTGGCGGCCACGAAGCCTTGGGCCCTGCGGGAAGGGGCGGAGGAGGAGGCGGGGCCGGCGGCTCGGGCTGGGGCGGGAGGTCGCTCACGACACCTCCGGGCGGAACGCGGCGTCGACTCCGGCCCTCAGAGCCGAGAGGCGCTCCGCGGCCCCGTCGCGATAGAAGAGGTTGTACGTGTCGAACGGGATCAGCCGCCCGTCCGGCTCGACCATGTGGATGCACGAGCGCTTCGCGACGCGCGTCTCGAAGCCGTGAGCGTCGAGGAACGCGACGATGAGGACGCGGAAGAGGTTCTCGTACGACAGGCCCGAGGGGACGCCGACCTTCGGCAGGCAGCAGAGAAGGTCCTGCAGTGTCTCGGCCGCGGCCTCGGGGCCTGTGCCGGTCGAGAACAGCCTGAGCGCGTGCCGCTTCACGGCCTCGTCCTTCTCGTAGACGATCGTGTTCCGCGCCTCGGCGAGGAGCACCTGCGGGTCGAGGAGGCCGGTCAATGGCACGGCGCGCCCGTCGATCTTCAGCGCGTAGCCCATCGCGAGCGCGTCGGGGTTGCACGGCACGGGAATTACGTCGGCCGCCTTGAAGACGTCCGTCTGCTCGAGGAGGCGCCTCCGCACCTCGGTCAGGGTCAACCGGTCGCGCTCCGGATCGACGCCGTCCGTCCGGCCCGCCACCTGCATGGGCTGGAGCGTGACGCCGCGGACGCTGCGGCGCGAGAGCGCAAATCGGACCAGCTCGCCGATCTCGCCGTCGTTGAGCCCCCGCATGACCGTGACGACGAGTGTGGTCGAGAGGTTGAGCGCGTCGAGACGGTCGAGGGCCCGAAGCCGAGTCTCGGCAAGGGACGCCCCGCGCAGCGCGCGGTTCACGCCGTCGCGCAGGGAGTCGAACTGGAGGTAGACCTCGAAGCCGGGTGCGTAGGACGCGAGCCGCTCGGCGAACCCCTCATCGTTCGCGATCCGGATCCCGTTCGTGTTGACCATGAGGTGGCGGATGGGCCGGCGGCGCGCCGCGTCGAGAATCTCGAAGAACCGGGGGTGAATCGTCGGCTCGCCGCCCGAGACCTGCACCACGTCCGGCGCGCCCTCGCTCGCGACGAGCGCGTCCAGCATCCGCTCCACGTCCTCGAGCGTCTTCGACGTCGTCCTCTCCGGGCCGCTTCCCGCGTAGCAGACCGGGCAGCGCAGGTTGCAGGCGTCCGTGATCTCGAGGAGCGCGAGGCAGGAGTGCTGCATGTGGTCCGGGCAGAGGCCGCAGTCGTACGGGCAGCCCCAGCGCGTCGGCGTCGCGCAGACGCCGGGCAGTTCGGGCGTCTTCAGGAACTTCTCGCGGGCCATCCGCCAGTAGTCCGCGTCGTCCGCGAGAAGGACGCGCGCCTTGCCGTGCTCCGGGCACCACTTCTCGAGGAAGACGGCGCCGTCCTGGAGAAGCACCTTGGCCTCGACGCGCCTCAGGCACGTTGCGCACACGGACGTCGACGTGTCGTAGAAGAGGTACGGCCGCGTTCTCCGCGCGTCCCTCACGCCGGCCGCCGGAGAATCCGTCTCAGGAACACCGATGCATCGTACAGAACGCCGCAGAGCGCCGCGATCTGGATCGCCGTCAGGCCCGCGTAGAGGCGCGCCCGCGGCAAGGCGGCCTCGACCGCGGACGCCACGGGGCCGAACGGAGGCTTCAGAAAGTCGACCGCCACGCGAAACGCGAGATACGACGCCATGAAGATTCGGAACGTGTCGCCGGCATGCACGAGGCGCGGCGCGAAGACGCGGAGCGCCGCGAGGAATGCGAGGAGGAACGCGATCTCGTAGAGCGGCGTCGGATGCCGCCGCACGCCGTCGCCGAAGTCCCAGCCCCACGGGAGTGACGTCGGGAGGCCGAACGTCTCGTCCACGAGGCCCGCCGCGAGGCAGCCGAGCCTGCCCACGACGAGACCTCCGATCACGGGGAGCGTGAACAGGTCCCCGGTCGAGTCGGCAACGCCGAGTCGCGCCTTCGCGATCTCGACGCCGGCGAGGCCGCCGAGCAGGCCCCCGACGATCGTCTTGCCCCCGAGGAGGGCCTCCGCCGACGGGAACCGGGCGCAGACGAAGTCGGGAAACTGCAGGAGGAAGAGCAGCTTGCTGCCCAAGGCGGCACCGAGGATTGCGGCAACGGCGATCCAGCCGCTGTCGGGCTGCGCGGCGAACACGCGTTTCTCTCGCGCCCAGGCGCGCCGCGAGAGAGCGAACCCCGTGAGGTACGCGAGAAGCTCGAAGGCGGCGTGGACGACGGGTCCGTTCAAGCCGCGGCCGCCGGTGCGAAGCGCCGAGGGGAAGGCGCGGAAACCCGCAGGCCGGGTTTCCGCGTCACCTCAGCTGCAGCCGCTCGTCGCTCCGCAGTTCAGGCACTTGTAGCAGGCGCCGCCGCGCACCATGAGGCTTCCGCACTCGTGGCAGCTCGGCGCGTCCGAGCTGTTCTCGAACGTCAGCTTCGAGGCAGAGGCGAGAGGGACGGCAAATCCGATGGCGCGCGGCTCGGCGCCCTCGGACGGCGCGTCCGATTTGATGCCGGCGATCGCCTGGAACGCCGCCGCGATCGGCGCCATCGCCGCGTCGGCCACGGGCGCGAGCGTCGTGAGCGAGGTTGCCACCTTGTAGCCCGACGCCGACGTCGCGGCGCCGGGCTCCTCGCGCGAGATGATCCCGACCCTCTCCTTGAGGTCCGCGGTCAAAAACTTCGACGCGAGCCAGCGGAAGATGTAGTCGACGAGGCTCTTCGCGATCGGGATCTCGGGGTTCTTCGTGTAGCCCGCGGGCTCGAAGCGCATGTGGCTGAACTTCTCGACGAGCGCTTCCAGCGGCACGCCGTACTGGAGCGTCAGCGAGATCGCCGTCGCGAACGCGTCCATGAGGCCGGAGATCGTCGAGCCTTCCTTCGCCATCGTGAGGAAGATCTCGCCGGGCATCCCGTCCTCGTAGAGGCCGACCGTGACGTAGCCCTCGTGCCCCGCGACGGAGAACTTGTGCGTGATCGCGCGGCGCTCGTCCGGCAGCTTGTGCCGGCGCAGCGCGGGCGCGAGCGCCGCGGGCGCGGCGGCGATCACGTTGCCGCGCGCGTCGCGCGTGCCCTTCACGCCGTCGTCGTTCTTGGACGCGGACGTGTTGAGCGGCTGGGTGCGCTTGCAGCCGTCGCGGTAGATCGCGATCGCCTTGAGGCCCAGCTTCCAGCCCTGCATGTAGACGTCCGCGATCTCCTCGACGGTCGCGTCGTTCGGCATGTTGACCGTCTTGCTGATCGCGCCCGAGAGGAACGGCTGGACGGCCGACATCATCCGGATGTGGCCCATCGGCGCGATCGAGCGCGTGCCGCCGAGCGCCTTGAAGGCGCAGTCGAAGACCGGCAGGTGCTCGCTCTTCAGGGAGGGGGCGCCTTCGATCGTGCCTTTCTCGTCGATCCAGCGGACGATCGCGTGCATCTCGTCGTCCGAGTAGCCGAGCCGCGTCAGCGCGTGCGGGACCGTCTGGTTGACGATCTTGATCGTGCCGCCGCCGACGAGCTTCTTGTACTTCACGAGCGCGAGGTCCGGCTCCACGCCCGTCGTGTCGCAGTCCATCATGAAGCCGATCGTGCCGGTGGGCGCGAGGACCGTGGCCTGCGCGTTGCGGTAGCCGTGCTGGCGGCCGGACTCGAGCGTGAGGTCCCACACGGCGCGCTGGGCTTCCCAGAGGTCCTTCGGGACGCCCGGCTTCTCGACGGCGTAGGCCGCGTCGCGGTGCATCGAGATGACCTCGAGGAACGCGTCGCGGTTCGGCGCGTAGCCCGCGAAGGTGCCCATCTCCGAGGCGATCTTCGAGGAGGTCAGGAACGCCTGCCCGTGCATGAGGCTCGTGACTGCGGCCGCGTAGCGGCGGCCTTCCTCGCTGTCGTACGGGAGGCCGTTGTAGATGAGGAGCGCGCCGAGGTTCGCGTAGCCGAGGCCGATCGGGCGGAAGTCGTGCGAGTTCTTCTCGATTGCGGGCGTCGGATAGGACGCCTCGGAGACGAGCATCTCCTGGGCCGCGAAGACGACGTCCACGGTGTGCTGGAACTTCTCGACGTCCAGGCCGCCGTCTTCCTTCGCGAACTTCATGAGGTTCAGCGAGGCGAGGTTGCAGGCCGAGTCGTCGATGAACATGTACTCGGAGCACGGGTTCGACGCGTTGATCCGGTGCGTCGCCTTGCACGGGTTCCACTTGTTGATGAGAGTGTCGTACTGCATGCCGGGGTCGCCGCAGACCCAGGCCGACTCGGCCATCTTCACGAGGAGCTCTTTCGCGCCGAACGTCCCCATCGGCTCGCCCGACGTGACGGCCTTCGTCGTGTGCGTGCCGCCCGACTCGACGGCCTTCATGAACTCGTCCGTGACACGGACGGAATGGTTCGCGTTCTGGAAGGCGATGTTGCTGTAGACCTCGCCGTTGAACGAGCCGTCCCAGCCGGCGTCGATGAGGTCCCAGGCCTTTTTCTCTTCCTTCTCCTTGCAGAGGATGAACTCCTCGATGTCGGGGTGG
Source organism: Acidobacteriota bacterium (assembly GCA_016716715.1). NCBI lineage: Bacteria > Pseudomonadati > Acidobacteriota > Acidobacteriota bacterium. The sequence goes on from JADJVE010000001.1 coordinate 83,489, forward strand.
TCGACGTTGAGGATGACCATCTTCGCGGCCCGGCGCGTCTTGCCGCCGGACTTGATCGCGCCCGCGAAGCTGTCGAAGCCCTTCATGAAGGAGACGGGGCCCGAGGCGATGCCGCCCGAGGAGAGGGACTCGGTCGACGAGCGCAGGTTGGAGAGGTTCGAGCCCGTGCCCGAGCCGAACTTGAAGAGCATGCCCTCGGTCTTGGCGAGGTCGAGGATCGAGGACATCGAGTCCCCGACGGAGTTGATGAAGCACGCGGAGGCCTGCGGCTTCGGCTCGACGCCGACGTTGAACCAGACGGGAGAGTTGAAGCTCGCGGCCTGGTTCACGAGGATGTGCGTGAGCTCGTCGGAGAAGGCATCGCGGTCGGCGGCGGTGCGGAAGTAGCCGCCCTTCACGCCGAAGCCCGTGATCGTCTCGACGACCCGGCCGATGAGCTGGCGGACCGACCGCTCGCGCTGCGGGGTCCCCGGCTTCCCGGAGAAGTACTTCTGGGCGACGATGTTCGTCGCCGTCATCGACCACGCCTTCGGGACCTCGACGTCCTTCTGCTCGAAGAACACCTCGCCCTTCTCGTTCGTGATCGCGGCCGTGCGGAGCTCCCACTCGATCGCGTCGTAGGGGTGCGTCACGCCGTCCGTGTAGACGCGTCGGAACGTGAGCCCGCCGACCCTGGTCCGGGAAGCGGTCTTTCCCGCGGGCTCCGTCCTCGTTCCGGCCTTCGTCTCGCGCGTATTCATGTTGCTCATTGCCGGGAAAGCCTCCCTCTCACCTTCTGATGACGTGAGCGGTTTGTCCTGTTTTTGCCGCCACCCGGCGGCACCTCGGGCCCTTCGTCTAACCGGGGAAGACGACTCTTCGTGATCCGCGGATCGTTGTCAGGTCTGTCGGACAAGGTAGTGCCGCTGAGATGTGATTTCAAGGGGAAAACGCAAGGGATAGTGCTTTTCTTTCTGGGGGCCACTAGATGGTGGGGTTTTCCACCGCCTGTGGGGAATACGCAACCCCTCTCGGGCGTTTGACTTCCGCCGCCGTTCGCAGCCATATTCCACAGGCGGCGTGCGCCGCCGGAGGTACTTTCGATGTCCAGCGCTCCCGAGACCGCCACGCAGGTCGCTTCCCCGTCCGTGTTCCTTCTCAGCGTGACGGATCGCGCCGTCGCGAAGGTGAAGGAGTTCGCCGCGAAAATGCCCGAGGCCGCCAGCAAGCCTTTGCGCGTCTTCATCCAGGGCGGCGGCTGCTCCGGCTTCCAGTACGGCTTCACGTTCGACGACAAGCGGCCGACGGACCACGTCCTCGCCGTGAAGGACATCGAGGTCGTCGTCGATCCGGCGAGCGCCCTCAAGCTCCACGGCGCCACCGTGGACTTCGTCGAAGACATGCGTGGCGCCGGCTTCGCGGTCGAGAATCCGAACGCGACCGGCGGAAGCTGCGGCTGCGGCAAGTCGTTCAGCTGACGCAGAACCGCTCCATCCTGAAGATCGTCTTCCTGACGGTCTTCATCGACCTTCTCGGCTTCGGGATCGTGATCCCGTTGCTGCCGCTCTACGCCGAGAAGTACCACCCGTCGCCGCTCGTCTTCGGCCTCCTCATGTCGAGCTATTCCGCGATGCAGTTCCTGTTCGGTCCGCTCCTCGGCCGCCTCTCGGACCGCTACGGGCGGCGGCCGGTCATCATCTTCTCGCTCGCGGGAACGGTGGTCGGTTATCTCCTCTTCGCCTTCGCGCGCACGCTCCCGATGCTCTTCGTCGCGCGCCTCCTGCCCGGCGCGACGGGCGGGAACATCGGGACGGCGCAGGCCGTCATCGCGGACTCGACGGCCCCGTCGGAGCGCGCGCGCGGAATGGCGATGGTCGGGATCGCGTTCGGCCTCGGATTCATCTTCGGACCCGCCATCGGCGGTTTCGCCGTGCACCTCGGAGAGGCGGCGCCGGGGCTGTTCGCCGCGGGTCTTTCCCTCGTCGCGTGCATCTGGGCCTTCTTCAAGCTGCCCGAGACACGCCCCGCGGGAAAGGTCGCGCCGTCCGGCCCGCTCTTCTCGGCGGGCCCGCTCCTGAAGGCGCTTCGCCGGCCCGAGATCGGCGCCCTGATGCTGCTCTCGTTCGTGACGACGACCGCGTTCGCGAACTTCGAGTCCACGTTCGCGCAGTTCCTCTCGCTCCGACTCGGAGCGGGGCCGTCCACGGTCGCCTGGTTCTTCGTCTTCGTCGGCGTCTGTTCGGTCGTGGTCCAGGGCGGCCTCGTGCGGCGCCTCGCGCCGCGCTTCGGCGAGGCGCGCCTCGTGATGGCGGGCTGCGTCCTCCTGACCGCGGGCTTCCTCCTCCTCAGGCTCGGGACGACGCCGCCGCGGCTCCTCGCGGCCATCGCCGTCATCGCGCTCGGCATCGGGATCACGACCCCCACGCTGTCGTCCCTCGTCTCGCGGCGGACGGCGGCGACGGAGCAGGGCGAGGTCCTCGGGGCGTACCAGTCCATGGCCTCCCTCGGGCGCGTCTTCGGCCCGTTCGCCGGCGAGAACCTGTACCTGCGCGTGGGGCCGGACGCGCCGCACTGGGCCGCCGCCGCGCTGCAGGGCGGCGCGCTCGTCCTTTCCGCCGCCGGTCTCCTGAGAGAGAATGAAAAAGCGCCCAAGGGCGCGGAGGAGTCCCCCCGATGACGCCCCAGGTTCCCACCGCACACCAGCTCTCGCGCGACTGCCCGGCCATCCGGATCCCGTCGGGCGAGCCCCTCACGCTCAAAGCCGGCACGGACGTCTTCCTCACGCAGTCGCTCGGCGGAACGCTCACCGTGCAGGCGCCCGCGCTCGGCGGCCTCTTCCGCATCTCCGGTGCGGACGGAGACGCCCTCGGCATCACGGCGGGCGCCGACGAAGGCGCGCCGGCCGCCGCCGCGGGCCCGGTCAGCGAAGACGCGCTCTGGGACTCCCTCAAGACCGTGTACGACCCCGAGATCCCCGTGAACATCGTGGACCTCGGCCTCGTCTACGACCTGCGCGTCCTCGCCGCGGAAAAGGGCGGCACGCGCGTCGAGGTGAAGATGACGCTCACGGCGCCGGGCTGCGGGATGGGCCCGGCGATCGCATCGGACGCGCAGTCCCGCGTCGCGCGGGTGCCGGGCGTGAAGGAAGCGGAGGTCCAGCTCGTTTGGGACCCGCCCTGGAGCGCGGAGATGATGACGCCCGAGGGAAAGCGGATCCTCGGGATCGCCTGACGCGTTACTGCAGCGGCACGCGGCCCGCGAACCCCTCTTCGTAGCCGTGGAAGAACTCGAGGGACTCCTCGGGCCACTTCCAGCAGTAGTAGCCAGCGCCCGAGTCGAAGTCCACGAGCCACGGTCCCTTCACCTCGATCCCGAGAGCTTCGAGCTCCGCGCGCCAGCCGTTCAGAATCCCCTCGACTTCGCGTTCCGTGCGCCGCCGGGCCGTCTCGGCGTCGTCGTCGTCCACGGCCGCGAGGCCGTCGAGCGCCTCGAGTGCGCGCCGCGTCTTCTCGCGCACGGCCGGGAGCAGCGTGCGCGCCTCGTCGAACGTGAACGTCTTGCGGATGGGCTCGGTCACGGCCCGAGGATAGCGCGTCCCCGGCCTATGATCCCGGCGTGAATCCGCTCTCGAAAGACGCCGCCTCCACGGATGCCGCCGCCGTCGCCCTCCGGCGGACGCTTCACGCGCGGCCCGAGACCGCTTTCGAGGAAGTCGAGACCGCGCGCCTCGTCGCCGGCCGCATGCGCTCGCGCGGTTTCTCCGTGAGGACGGGCCTCGGAAAGACCGGCGTCAGGGCGGTGCTCGACACGGGCCGGCCCGGGCGGACCGTGCTTCTGCGCGCCGACCTCGACGCGCTGCCCGTCGCCGAGAAGACCGGCCTGCCGTTCGCGTCGACGAACGGCCGTATGCACGCCTGCGGGCACGACGGGCACATGGCCGCCCTCGACGCGGCGGCCGACCTCCTGCTCCTCGACCCGCCCGCGGGCGGCCGCGTGGTCTTCGCGTTCCAGCCGGCCGAGGAGGGCGCCGGGGGCGCCGCCGCGATGATCGCCGACGGCGTCCTCGACGACCCCCGCCCGGACGCCGTCTTCGGCATCCACCTCTGGACGTCGCTCCCGCTCGGAGCGGCGGGCGTCGCGTCCGGCGCCATGATGGCCGCCGTCGACGAGTTCCGGATCGACGTCACGAGCCCCGGCGGGCACGCGGCCTCGCCACACGAGACGCGCGACGCGGTCGTCGCCGCGGCGCTCGTCGTCACGGCGCTTCAGACCGTCGTCGCGCGGCGCCTCTCGCCGCTCCAGCCCGCCGTCGTGTCCGTCACGTCCGTGCACGGCGGCTCCGCGTTCAACGTCCTTCCCGAGTCCGTGACGCTGACGGGCACCTGCCGCTCGTTCGACCGCGACGCGCGGGAGCGCCTCGCGGCGCTCGTCCCGGAGATCGCAGCCCACGCCGCCGCCGCCGCGGGCTGCGGGGCGAAGACCGTCTACGAGACGCGCACCCCGGCGCTCGTCAACCACCCCGGCGAGGCCGCGCGCGCGCGGCGCGCGGCGGACGCCCTCCTCGGCGCGGGGCGCGCGACGGCCGAGTGCCGGACGATGGGCGGGGAGGACTTCTCGGAGTTCCTGGAGCGCGTCCCCGGCGCCTTCGCGTTCGTCGGCGCCGCGCGCACGGACGGCCCGCGCGGACCGTGCGGGCCACACCATGCGCCGGACTTCGACTTCGACGAGCGGGCTCTCCCGCACGCGGCCCGCCTCCTCGCCGCGTACGCCCGCGACGTTCTCTCGGCCCCGCCCGCGTGAGTCTCGCGCTCGCGCTCGCCGTCTACGGCGCCGCCGTTCTCCTCGTCGGCGCCGTCTCGGCGCGGAAGGCCTCGCGCTCCAAGGACGCGTTCCTCGTGGCGGACCGCGGGCTCGGAGCGTTCCGGGCGGGCGTCGCGCTCTCCTCGACCGTCATCGGCGGCTCGACGACACTCGTCCTCGCCGCGCTCGTGGCGGCGAAGGGCCTCCCCGCGCTCTGGCTCGACCTCGCGGGCGCGCTCGGCCTCCTCGCGTTGGGCGCGTTTCTCGCCCCCCGCCTCCGGGCGACGGGCGCGACGACGATCGCGGAGGTCATCGGACTCGCGTACGGCCCGGGCGTCCGGCGCATCGCCGCGACGCTCGTCGTCTCGGCCGAGATCGTCTGGTTCGCGCTCCTCACGGAGGCGACGCGAACCGTGATCGTCGCGGCGACGCCGTGGGATCCGGGCCGCGTCCTCGTCCTGACGGCCGCGCTCTTCGTCGTCTACACGGCGCTCGGCGGCCAGCGGGCCGTCGTCGGGACGGACCTCCTGCAGTTCGCGCTCATGGTCTCCGGCCTCCTCCTCGTCGCGCTCCCGCTCGCGCTCGCGGCGCTTGCGCGGACGCCGCCGCCCGCACGACTCCTGACGTTCCCCACGGGCCCGGCGTTCTCGTGGGCCGACGTCCTCGCGCTCTTCGTCCTCGTCGGCCTGCCGCACGCGGTCGGGAGCGACGTGTGGGGGAAGCTGCTCTCGGCGCGTGACGCGGCATCGGCCCGGCGCGCGGCGTTCGGTGCGGCGGGCGCCAAGCTCGCGTTCGGCCTCGCGACCGCGGCCATCGCCCTCGCGGGCGTCGCGCTCGGCGTCGGCGGGCCGCCCGCGCAGCTTTTCCCGCGCACCGTGTTCGCGCTCGCCGGCCCCGCTCTCGCGCCGCTTCTTCTCGTCGCGCTCGTGGCGACCATGCAGTCCTCGGCGGACTCCGTGCTCCTGTCGGCCGCCGCCGCGACGGCGCACGACCTCGTCCCGGGCGCCGGGGTGCGCTTCGCCCGCATGGCGGTCGTCGCGTACGGCGCGGCCGGCCTCGCCGTCGCGCTCGTCCTGAACGACCTCGTCGAGACGTTCCGGCTCGGCTACACGCTCTTCGCCTCGGGCCTGATCCTGCCGACGCTCGCGGCGTTCGTGCCCGGCGTTCGCGTGGACCGCCGGTTCGCGGGTGCGGCAATGCTCCTCGGCGGCGCCGCGGCGATGCTCGAGCGCTTCGCACACGTCGCCGGCGTCGACCCGGTCCTCGCGGGCACCGGTGTCAACGCGATCGTCCTCGCGTGTGGCGTTCGCCCGAGGTCTAGGCCAGTCCCGTGACGCGAAGCGCCGCCGCCACGACGGCGCGGCGTGGCGCCTCGGGAACCGGAGCGTCGGGACCGTGCCCGTTGCGCGCCGCCACGAGGGCGCCGTCCATCAGGACGAGCACGAAGCGGACGGCGTCGTCCGGCGGGAGCGCTCCCTTCGCCGAGACGTCCGCGATCGTCTTCGCGAGGAGCTTCGCCCGCGGGTCGTCGATCTCGGGCGCGCTGCCTTCGGTGCGCGCGGGCCCGGCCAGGCGGTGGAGGAGACTGAGACGGGACAGCGCGGGGCGCGACCAGCCGAAGTTCCAGAGCGCTTCGACGACGCCGGTCAGGCGCTCGGCGGGCGAGCCCGCCGCCGGACCGTCGGGAACCTCTCCGGCGACCGCGGCGTCGAGGACGGCGCGGTAGAGGCGCTCCTTGTTCCCGAAGTGATAGTGGAGGGTCGCGACGTTCACCCCGGCCCGGGCGGCCACCTGGCGCGTCGTGGCGCCGACAAACCCAGACGCTGCAAAACTTTCCTCCGCGGCCCTGAGGATGTCGCGCCGCGTCTCGGCCGGGTCGCCGTCGCGCGGACGACCCACGTTGCGCTTCTTCATGCCGTTAATCCGTACCCATGGCGAATTTGGATTCTAAACAAACCGGAGGATTGGTCGGCGCACGGTCAATGTTAGCGTCCGCCAAGGTGAACGCGTCGAAGGCCGTTTCGTTCCGGGTCCGGCCGGCCCGCGCGGCCGAGTGGCCGAAAACCGCCGCGGACGCGGCGCTCCTTGCCACGGACCCCGACGGCGCGCTCGTGGCCGCCGCCGCGGACGGGCGCATCCTCGGACGCGCCGCCGCCGCGGTGCGCGAGGACGCGCTCCTCCTCGCGCGCCTCGAGGTCGACCCCGCTGCGCGGGGCGGCGGCGTGGGCCGCGCGCTCCTCGAAGCCGTGCGCGCCTACGGCGCCGCGCGGCGCGCCCGCGCCCTCGAGGCGCTCGCGCCTTCCGGCCCGGAGGGCGTCGCGTTCCTCCTCCGCGCCGGGCTCTCGCTCCGCACGCTGGTCCTCTCGTTCACGGGAGCGCCGCCGAAGAGCGCGGCCGGCGCCGGCGCGCTGGAGCCGGTCGGTCTCGGCGCCCCGCTCTCGGGCTGGGTCGCGGACCTCGAGCGCGAGACGCGCGGCTTCGCACGCGTTCCCGAGTGGGAGCGGGCCGTCGCCACCGGAGAGGTGCTCGCGCTGCGCCGGCGCGGGAGGCCCGAGGCGGTCGGCGCGCTCCGCCGCGCCGGGACGCGCGCGTGGATCGGTCCGGCCGCGGGCCGGAGCCCCGAAGCCGCCGCGCAGCTCTTCCTCGCGCTGGCGGCGCGGGCGGGCGCCTCCGGCGCGTCGCGCCTCGTCGTGCGCGTCCCCGCGGAGGCCGCCGCCCTCCTTTCGGCCGCGCGGAGCCTCTCTCTCGTGGCCGGCGAGGCGATCCCGCTTCTCACGCTCCGCCGGCGCGGCGACTTCCGGCGGATCGCGGGCGCGCCGGGCGCGCTCTTCTGAGTGTGAGGCCGACGTGCCGGCGGACACTTCCGGCCGGAGGGCCGCAACTTTGGCGGCCTTTTTGCGTCGAAACCGGGTCACAATCTCTTCGAGAGGAACCGATCGCATGCGCCTCATTCCCCGCTCCGCCCTCGCCGCCGCCTTCTTCCTGTCCACGGCCCTTCGCGCGGACACGCCGGCCACGACGCAGTGGGTCGTCACGTCCGCGCATGCCTCCGGCGGCGGAAACGACTACGTCACGGGCCTCCGGATCGTGAACCCGAACGCGGCTGCCGCGACGGTCGACATGTATCTCCTCCCCGCGAGCGACGGATCGGGTGACAACAGCGCGGCGCCGAAGGTCACCGTCACGGTTCCGGCGAGCGCGACGCTCGCGATCGACGACGTTCTGTCCACGAAGTTCGGCACCGTCGGGGCCGGCGGCATTCGCGTCGAATCGACGGGCGCGACGCCGCAACCCGTGTGGGTCCTCTCGCAGACGCTCGTCGTCAACGCGAAGAGCTCGACGGGCGTCCCGGGCACGAACGGGTTCGCGATCCCCGCGCAGAACACGGACCAGCTCGTGGCGCTCGGCGAGACGGCCTACGTCCCGTACGTCTCGTCCTCCAGCAGCGGGTCGAGCGGCTACCGGACGAACCTCTTTCTGCTGTCGGCGAACGCGACCGGCTCGACCGTCGTCACGGTCACGCTCCTCAAGGGCGACGGAACGGTCCTCGGGACGCGCGACGTCACCCTCGCGAAATACGCCCAGACGCAGATCAACGGCATCGCGGCGTCCTTCGGCTACACCGCGAACGACACGAACCTCACGGCCACCGTGAAGGTCAAGAGCGGCGGCCCCGTCGCGACCGGCGCCTCCGTGATCGACAACGCGATCGCGTCGATCAGCTACTCGCCGCCCGTCAAGGTCGCGATCGCGAACAACGGCGCCTTCGGGATCCTGCTCAACGACCCCTACGGCGCCGCCGGCCGGGCCGACGTCGTCGACGGCAACGGCGACTTCCTCTACGTCACGATCGTCGTCGAGAACTGCGCGGGGGGGCCGACCGGCTTCAGCTTCCAGGCGTTCGGCCCGTCGTTCGGGCCGTCGCTCCAGAACACGAGCTTCGTCAGAAACCCGACGGACGGATCCATCACGTTCTCGGGAGCGGATCCGAGCAGCACCTTCAGCGGCTCGATCCTCTCCCGGTACGACGGCTCGATCCAGGGCACGATCACCTACACGCGCGCCTCCGGTTCCGCCGGCGCCCCGTGCGGCGGGGCGACGGCGACGTACGCGTACCGCGGCACGAAGGCTTTCAAACTCCCGTGAGAATCGCCCGCGCCGCGGCGGCTCTCGCCGTCGCCGCCCTCGCCCTCTCCGCCGCCGCTCCCGCGCGCGCGGCGGACCTCTACGGCAAGCCGCTGCGCGGCCTGACGGCCGTGAGCGTCGCGGCGGTCGTGGCCGCGCCGGCGAAATACGCCGCGAAGGCCGTGCGCGTCGAGGGGAAGAACGAAGGCGCCGCGGGAAAGCCGGCGCTCAAGGAAGGCGACGCGGTCCTCCCGATCGTGTCCGACGGCTCGTGGACGCTGCCCGAGGGCCTTGCGGGCGGAACGCTCGCCGCCGAGGGCCGCGCGGAAACCCGCGAGGGACGCGCCGTCTTCGTGGCGGCCGGTGTCGAAGTCCGGGGTCTCGAGAGCCGGCGCTAGACTCGCTCCGTGAGAAATGCCCGCCTCGTCCTCGCGGCGCTCGCCGCGCTCGCCGTCACCGCGTCCTGCCGCCGCGTCGAGGAGACGCGGTCCCTGAACTTCGATCCGGAGACGACGGCCGGCGCCCTCGGACCCGGCTGGGACGGCTTCGAGAAGACGGACTCCGGCGACACCTTCGTGTGGGCCCACGGCAAGGAGGCGCGTGTCGTGGTCCAGAGCCGCGCCGACGGCGACCGCCTCGTGCGCTTCCGCTGCTGGCCGTTCGGCTTCCCGGGAGGCCCCGGGCAGACCCTCACGTTCTCCGTGAACGGCCGGAAGATCGAGACCGTGAATCTGAGCGGGGAGCCGCGGGTCTACGCGATCCCGACGCCGAAGGACGCGTGGAAGCATGGCGTCAACGAGCTGACGTTCGCGTTCGCGTACGCCGAGTCCCCGAAGGACCGCCTCCCCGGCGCGACCGACGAGCGAACGCTCGCGGCCGGATTCGACTGGCTCGAGATCCTCCCGCCCGTCTCCTCGCCGAAGAAGAAGTAGCCGGCGCTCAGCGCTCCTCGGCCGACGGAACGTCCGCGTACGCGCCGCGCAGGGCGTCGAACGCGCGCCGGAGCGAGGCGCCGCCCGCGGGCGGGACCTCCCGGAAAATGTAGTCTTCCGTCTTCGTCGCGACGCGCCACTCCGTGCACGGCGCATCGGCCCCTCCGCGGCACACGAGCGTGTGGCCCGTCAGGCGGCGCACCGGCAGCACGAGGTTCTTGCCGGGATCCCCGCGGTCCGTCCAGCGGACGAGGTCGTCCCGGAGCTCGAGGACGCCGGGATTCCATCGGCTCCGGAAGATCACGATCCCCGGGTTGCGGCGCGCGAACCCCTCCCAGCGGAACGGCGCGGGCGCGTCCTCGGCCAACGCCATGGACGCCAGGGACGCCAGGGACGCGAAAAGGAGAAGGGCCGAGAGGCGCCGGAAGTCCATCGGGGAATTGTAGAGTCCACGTTTCCCGGTATGCTGAACCGGATGAAGCGCCCCCTTCCGATCCTCGGCATTCTCGCCCTTGCAGCGGGCGGCGCATCGGCGCAGCAGCCTGACCCGCTCAGCACGCGGCTCCGGAACGCCACGGAGACGCCCATCGCGACGTTCCAGGGAGCCGAGTGCGTTTCCATCGAGGCGCCCAAGGCCATCGTCTGGCGCCTCCTCGTCGGCCCCGAGATGGTGAGCACGTGGCTCCTCGCGGGCGTTCCCAACGTCGTGCCCCGCCGCGCGCGGTACGGCAAGGGCCTCACGGCGTCGAAGGGCGACGTCCTTTCGATCGACGCGACGACGGCCGACGGGCCGCGGCGGATCGACCTGACCGTGATCGCCTACCAGCCCGGAGAAATCCTGTCCTTCCTGCTGAAATCCGACGCCGCGGATCTTCTCGACGCGAAGGTCGAGAGCCTCACGCTGTCCTTCTTCGTCGACGCCCGGCCGGACGGCACGACGGACCTGACGTGGGCCTCGCATTACGACGCGGACTCGCCGTTCTCGGCGCTCCTGTCGCCCACTTACATGCCCGCCCGCCGCGCGCGCCGCCTCTCGGCGCTCCGCATGTTCAAGGCGATCGCCGAGGAGGCCGCGACGCTCCGGTACCCGCCGCTCCACGACGTCCCGACCTCGCCCCAGCCGTCCTCGGCGCCGCGCCGCAAGAAATGAAAAGGGGGCGCCGAAGCGCCCCCTCGTTTTCCGGCAAGATTTCCCGTCCTACAGGATCACGCCCTTGATCGGGACCTTCACCTCGGCCCGGGCCTTGTCGGTCGTCTTGATCGTGAGGTCGCCCTCGAAGACGCCCTTCTTGATCTTCTGGTCGACCGTCAGGACGACCTGCACGCGCGACTTGTCGACGGGCACGACCTCGGCCGAGATGCCGGGGACGTTCGTCTCGGCCTTCGTGACCGAGAAGTTCTCGACGGCCGCGTTGTTGTTCACGAGCATGACGTTCCGCTTCTGGGGATCGCCCTTCGGGTCGAAGTTCCCGAAGTTGATCGAGAGCGGCGTCACGGACACGGCCGGCTTGATGAAGCCGGTCACCTGCAGCTCGATCTCGGGCTGCTTCTTGGCGCCGGTCGCGACCTTCACGGCGCCGCCGAGGAGGCCTTCGGGCGCGTCGGGCGCGGTCGAGACCGTGACCTTCCACTGATTCGGGCCGCGGTCCTTCACGAGCTCCTTCTCGGGCACGGGCGTGAGCGCGACGCGCAGGAAGGAGTTCGGGGCCTCCGCCTTCGTGGGCTTGAAGTCGGGCTCGTCCGACACGAGGATCACGTCCGCGGACGCGGCCTCGCCGGACAGGGCCGTGATCCGGAAGAACGCGTACGGCAGGGCGTCGACGAACGGCTTCACGACGGCCGAGAGAAAGAGCGTCTTCTGCGGCACGGCCGGGTCGTCCGTGATGAGGAGCGCCGTCTTGGAGATCGGGCCCGAGAAGCCCTTCGTGTCGACGGTGAGGGTGACCTTCCCCTCGGCGCCCGGCTTGATGACCTTGTCGAACTCGGGAACCGTGCAGCCGCAGGACGGCTTCACGTCCGTGATGTGCAGGTCGGCGTTGCCGGTGTTCTTGAGGATGAACACGTGCTTGATCGGTTCGCCCTTCGCGACCTGCCCGACGTCCTTCTTGTCCTCGACGACGACGAGCTTCGGGCCGGCGGCGGCAGCCCCCGAGGCCTTCGCCTGAGCGGCGAGGGGCGACGGCAGGACGAGGACCGCGAGCGCGGCGGCCGCGAGAGCGGAAACGAGTCGGGAATGGCGGGGGGGAGTCATGTCCGGGAGCCTCCTTCGGGAACGGGCCCGGCGGCGCCGGAACCCTTGAAACACTATGAATTCGAGCCTTGCCGAGTATACGTGGGGTCGCCGGGCCCCCCGGGGGACACGCCAGCGAGGCGCCGTTTGACGGCGCCCGACCTGTCTAGCAAACTCCGCGCCCGGTGTCCGCAGCCCCTCGCACGTTCCACCTGGTCGCCGTCGGTGGGACCGCGATGACGCCCCTGGCCGCCCTCCTCCTCGCCCACGGCGAGCGCGTGACGGGCTCGGACGGCCCCCTCTACCCGCCGATGTCCGACCGCCTCGCGGCCCTGGGCATCACCGTCCTGCCCGCCTTCAGCGGGGACAACGTCGGCGCCGACGTGTCCGAGGTCGTTGCGGGCAACCTCGCCAGGAGGGACAACCCCGAGATCCTCGAGGCCCTGCGCCGGGGCCTGCGCGTCCGGTCGATGCCCGAGACGCTCCACGACGAGATCCTCCTCGGCCGGCACCCCGTCGTGATCGCGGGGACGCACGGAAAGACGACGACGACCGCTCTCGCCGCGTGGCTCCTCGCCGCCGCCGGCCGCGACCCCGGCTATCTCGTGGGCGGCGAGCCCGCGAACTTCCCGGGGCCGGCTGCGCTCGGGGGCGGCGCGCCCTTCGTGGTCGAAGGCGACGAGTACTCGACGTCCTACGCCGACAAGGGGCCGAAGTTCCTCCATTACGCGCCGCGGACGTTCGTCCTCACGTCGGTCGAGTTCGACCACGCGGACCTCTACGCGGACCTCGCCGCCGTGAAAGCCGCGTTTCGCGCCGGCGTCGCGCTCGTGCCCGAGGACGGCGCAATCGTCGCGAACGGCGACGACGCGAACGTGCGCGATGTGCTGGGTGCGGCGCGCGTCCGCGTCCTCCTCTACGGCGTCGCGCCCCGCCCCGCGGGCGCGCCCGACGTGGACCTCCTCGCGACGCAGGTCGCCGAGGGCGAGGGCGGCACCCGCTTCACGGTGCACCGCTCCGGCCAGGAGCCCTACTCCGTCCTCTCGCCGCTCTCCGGACGGCACAACGTCTCGAATGCGCTCGCCGCCTTCGCCGTCGCCCTCGGCTTCGGCCTCAACCCGGCGCAGCTCGCGGGCGGCCTCGCGTCCTTCCGGGGAGTCAAGCGCCGCCTCGAGATCCTCGGCACGGAGGCGGGCGTCACGGTCGTCGACGACTTCGCACACCACCCGACCGCCGTTGCGGCGACGATTGCCGGCGCGAAGGACCGCTTTCCGGGCCGCCGGGTCTGGGCCGCGTTCGAGCCGCGCTCGATGACCGCGGGCCGGGCGGACTTCTTCGAGCCGTACGCGGCGGCGCTCGGCGCGGCCGACGCCGTCGCCCTCGCCGCTCCGTTCCACGCCGCGCGGCTCGCGCAGCCGGGCGGGCCCGGCGCTCTCGACGCCAACGCCCTCGTGGCCCGCCTCCGCGGGGCCGGAACACCCGCGCTCACGGCGCCGACGCCCGAGGCGCTCCTCTCCGCGCTGCTCGCCGAGCTGCGCCCGGGCGACGTGGTCGTCACGATGTCGTCGGGCGCGTTCGACGGGTTCCCGCAGAGGCTCCTCGGGTCGCTGAAGACCCGCTAGTCTTCCGCCGCCACGGCGACCGAGAGGCTCCCGACCCCGCCGATCCGCACCTCGACGGTCTGCCCCGCCGCCAGCGGCCCGACGCCCTCGGGCGTGCCCGTGAGGATCACGTCCCCGGGCTCGAGCGTCATCGCGGCCGACGTCCAGGCGATCAGAGTCCCGACGTCGAAGATGAAGTCCGACGTCGTGCCGCTCTGCCGCTGGGCGCCGTCCACGAACGTCTCGAGCGTGAGGGTGGACGGATCGACGTCCGTCTCGATCGCGGGGCCGAGCGGGCAGAACGTGTCGAAGCCCTTCGCGCGCCACCATTGTCCGTCCGTCTTCTGGAGGTCGCGGGCCGTCACGTCGAGGGCGCACGTGACGCCGAAGACGACGTCCCGCCAGTCCTCTTTCGGAACGCGGCGGGCGCGACGGCCGATCACGAGCGCGACCTCGCCCTCGTAGTCGACGCGCGCGCTCTCCTTCGGGAGGCGGATCGTCCCGCCGTGGGGGATCAGGGACGACGGCGGCTTGAAGAAGACGAGCGGCTCCTTTGGGACCTCGTGGCCGAGCTCCGCCGCGTGGGCGCGGTAGTTCCGCCCGATGCAGAGGATCTTCGTCGGCGCCGCGGCGGGCAGGAGACGCACGCCGCGGCGCGGCACTGCGGGCCCGGACGGCGCCGGCGCTCCTCCCGTCTCCCACGGCGCTCCCGCGAGCGGGACGAGCGTCTCCTCCTCGGCCAGCGCCCACGCGGGCGCGCCGGCGTTCACGAACCTCACGAGCCTCATGCGTCCTCCCATTCCCCGGGGTCGAGCGTTCCCTCGTAGACGACACGCGCGTCGCCCGCGAGCGCGACGTCCCGCGCGACCTCGCCCTCGAACCGGAAATCCACAGAGAGCGTCTGCCCCGAGCGCGTCTCGAGCGAGACGGGCGCCTTCGCGCGGCCGAGCGCGCAAGCGGTCACCGCCGTCGCGACGTTGCCCGAGCCGCACGCGAGCGTCTCGGCCTCGACGCCGCGCTCCCAGGTCCGCACGCGGAGCCGCGACGGCCCGAGCACCTGCACGACGTTCGCATTCGCGCCCTCGCGCATCTCCGGGTGGCGCCGAAGCGCCGGACCGAAGCGCGCGAGGTCGAGCGTCTCGAGGTCCACGCCGTCCGCGACGAACGCGACGACGTGCGGGACTCCGACCGAAAGGGCGTACGCCTCGCGTTCGAGCGTGCCCGTGGAGTCGAGCGAGGACACCGCGCGCCCGACGGCCACGGGCTCGGGCAGCGCGAGCGTGACGTGCGCGCCGTCGACGCGGGCGGGGACGTCGCCCCAGCCCGTTCGGACGATCAGAGTCTCCGGCGCCAGCCCCTTCAGCACGGCAAAGCGCGCGGCGCAGCGCGTGCCGTTGCCGCAGAAGCGGCCCACGGACCCGTCGGCGTTGCGGTAGTCCGCCGCGACGCGGCCGGGTCCGTCCGGAAAGACGAAGAGAACACCGTCGGCCCCGACGCCCGTCCCCCGGCGGCAGAGGCGCCGGATGGCGGCGACTTCCGCCGCCCCGACGCTCACGGGCTCGCCCCAGACGAGAAAGTCGTTTCCAGCGCCGCTCATCTTCGTGAAGCGCACCGGGAGGCCGCCGAGCGGTGAGACGTTCACTTCACGGTCCCCGGCTCGCTCTCGTTGCCGGACTTGTCGACGGCGGTCACGCCGTATGTTCGCCCCGCGGCCCCTGCGTCGAAGAAGAGCGGGTCCCTGAGGCCGTCCGCGAGCCGCGTTCGCGCCCCTCCGTCCGTCCGGTAGACCCTATAGAACGCGAGGTCCGGAGCGAGCGACGGGTTCCACACGAGGCGCGTTCCGCCGGACTCGGCGAGGACGAGGAGCCCTTCGGGCGCGGGCGGCGCGAAGACGTCCTTCGTGGAGACGGCGACGGGGTCCGCGGCCGGGCCGAGGATGAGCGGGAGGTCCGCGACGGGCGCGGCGCGCACCGTGTACACGTAGGCGCGGTCCGGCCGGGCCGTCGTGTCGACATACGTGGTCGCGCCGATCGCGATGCCGATCGGCTGGTCGTCGAACTCCTCCTCGGACGCGTTCCGGCGGTAGATCGTGTAGCCCGCCACGACGGCCGGCGTCGCGCCGTCGAGCATCGCGGCGGGCGGCCACCAGTCGAGACAGACGCGGTTCTCCTCGACCGCCGGGACGACGCGGAGCGGCCGGTCCGGCGGCACGCGCGGCACGATCGACGCGATCGGCGAGAGCTCGGAGACGCGCTTCTTGTCGCGCGTCGCCGTGACGGCGTACCGGAGCAGGACGCGCCCGAGCCGCTTCTCGCGGTAGAGCGGAATCAGCGGGTCGCGGAAGACGAGGTCCGCGCCCACCGTGGCCGCGTCGAGGTCCCGCGCGGAGAGCTCCGCGACCGTCTCGGCGCGCGCGCGGAAGGTCCTCTCCTCGCTTTCGCGCTGCGCGGTGTCGGCCGGCGGCGGCGGGACGCGCTGCCCGTCGCGAATGCTCTGGATCTCGCGCGCCACGGTGACCTTCGTGAGGTTCGTGAGCGTCGAGCCGGAGTTCGTCACGGACGGATACGGGAAGCGCAGGACGACGTCGCCGGCCTCCTGCGAGATGCGCACGGGCTCGACGCGCGCGGGGAGGACCAGCAGCGGCGCCTCGGGCGGCAGCTTCCGCCCGCAGGCCGAGAGAGAGAGAAGTAGAGAAAGAGAAGAGAAGATTTCTTTGAAAGGGGGATGGGGCACGGCCTCGTATCCCTACAGCACGAAGCGAGAGAGGTCGCGGTCGCGCACGAGGCTCGCGAGCGCGCGGTCGACGTACGCCTTGTCGACGACGACGCGGGCGCCGGCGGCGTCGGGGCCCGCGAAGGAGATCTCCTCGAGGACGGTCTCGAGGATCGTGTGGAGGCGGCGCGCGCCGATGTTCTCGAGGTTGCGGTTTACCTCCGCCGCCGCGCGGGCGATCTCCCTCAGGCCGTCGTCCGCGAACTCCAGCGTGATCCCGTCCGCGCCGAGCAGCGCCGCGGACTGCTTCGGCAGCGCGTGCTCGGGCTCGGTCAGGATCCGGAGGAAGTCATCCTCGCTGAGCGCGTCGAGGGAGACGCGGATCGGAAAGCGGCCCTGCAGCTCCGGGATCAGGTCCGAGGGCTTCGCGACGTGGAACGCGCCCGCCGCGACGAAGAGGACGTGGTCCGTCTTGAACATGCCGTGCTTCGTCTTGACGGTCGTCCCCTCGACGAGCGGCAGGAGGTCGCGCTGGACGCCCTCGCGCGACACGTCCGGCCCGCCGCGCGCGCCCTCGCGCCCGGCGATCTTGTCGATCTCGTCGAGGAACACGATGCCCGTCTCCTCGGCGCGGCGGATCGCCTCCTGCGGGAGCGTCGCCTCGTCCGTGAGGGCGTCGGCCTCGCGCTCGAGAAGCAGCGGCCTCGCCTCCGACACCGGCAGGCGGACCTTCTTCTTCTTCGGGCCGCCGAAGAGGCCCGGGAGCATGCCGGGGATGTCGATCCCCATCTCCTCCATGCCCTGCGGGCCCATGACGGAGATCTGGGGCCTCTGGTCGTCCGTGATCTCGAGCTCGACCTCGCGGGCCTCGTGCTTGCCCTCGCGCAGGTCGCGCCGGATCTTGTCCCGCCCCTCGGCCAGCACGGACTTGCCCGTGGCGTCCGTCGCGAGCGCGGCCGTCAGGAGGTCGAGGAGCCGTTCCTCCGCCGCCGCCGCGGCGCGATCCGAGACGCGGGCGCGGCGCTCCTCCTTGACGAGCCGGATCGCGGCGTCCACGAGATCGCGCGCGATCGAGTCGACGTCCCGCCCGACGTAGCCGACCTCGGTGAACTTCGAGGCCTCGACTTTCACGAACGGCGCATCCACGAGGCGCGCCAGGCGGCGCGCGATCTCCGTCTTGCCGACCCCCGTCGGCCCGATCATGAGAATGTTCTTCGGTGTCGTGTCGCGCGCGAGATCGGCCGGGAGACGCTGGCGGCGCCAGCGGTCGCGCAGCGCGATGGCCACCGAGCGCTTCGCCTTCCCCTGGCCGACGACGTGACGGTCCAGCTCGGCCACGATCTTGCGCGGCGACAGGTCGCGCAGCGTCAGGGGCGTCACGGCAGCGTCTCGACCTTGATCGTGTCGTTCGTGTAGATGTCGATCGTGGAGGCGATCGCGAGCGACTCCTTCACGATCGTCGCGGCATCGAGCGACGAGTGCCGGAGGAGAGCCTTCGCGGCAGCGGCGGCGTAGGGGCCGCCCGATCCCACGGCGAGGACGCCCTCGTCCGGGGCGATGACGTCGCCCGTCCCCGAGAGAAGGAGGGAGGTCTTCGCGTCCGCGACGACGAGGAGAGCCTCGAGCTGGCGGAGCGTCTTCTCCGTCCGCCAGTCCGTCGCGAGCTCCACGGCCGCGCGCTCGAGCTGGCCGTGAAACTCCTCGAGCTTCTTCTCGAAGCGCGTGAAGAGCGTGACGGCGTCGGCCGTGGAGCCGGCGAAGCCGGCGAGGACCTTGCCGTCGAGGAGGCGCCGCACTTTGGAGGCGCCGTGCTTCATGACGGTGGTTCCCATCGTGACCTGTCCGTCGCCGCCGAGGGCGACGGAGGACCCGCGCCTGACGCAGAGGATCGTCGTGTGGTGAAAGACCGGATGTGCCACGCGGGGAGTCTAGCGCCGGGCTGGGATCAGTCCCGCTCCTCGGCCTTCGGGTGGCTCTTGCGGTAGACCTCGAGGAGCCTCTCGGCGTCGAGATGGGTGTACCTCTGCGTCGTCGAGAGCGACGCGTGGCCGAGGAGCTCCTGGATGGAGCGCAGGTCGGCGCCGGCCGCGAGGAGATGCGTCGCGAAGGAGTGCCGGAGCGCATGCGGCGACGCGTGGCGGCTCACGTCGGCCCCGAGCATCGCCCGGTCGAGGATGCGCCGCACGCTGCGGTCCGTCAGCCGCCCCGCGTGCGCGTTCAGGAACAGGAACGCCGCGTCCTTCGCGCCCGGGCGCATCTCTCCCCGCGCCTTGAGCCACGTCTTCACGGCGTCGGCGGCCGCGCGCCCGAACGGGACGATCCGTTCCTTCTTTCCCTTGCCGATCGTCCGCACCTGCCGCGCGGAGAGGTCCACGTCCTCGAGCTTCAGCCCCACGAGCTCCGAGACGCGGAGGCCGGTCGCGTAGAGCAGCTCGAGGAGCGCCCGGTCGCGCGCGCCCAGCGCGCCCTCGCGCCCCTTCGCGGCGACGACGGCGCCCGCCTCCGTGACCGAGAGGGTGCGCGGCAGGGACTGCTCCCTGCGCGGCGTCGCGATCGCCTTGGCGGGATTCGCCCCGACGCTCCCCTCGCGCTTCAGGAACGCGAAGAACGTGCGCAGCGCCGAGAGGTGCCGGCCGATGGACGCCTTCGCGAGCCCGTCCGCCCGCAGGTGCGCGAGGTAGGACCGCACGGCGAGCGCGTCGACGTCCGCGGCCGCGACCTTCTCGAGCGGCTTGTTCCAGAAGACCGTCGAGAGAAACACGCCGAACCGGCCGAGGTCCTTGCCGTAGGCCGCCCGCGTGTGCCTGGAGACGCCGCGCTCGTCCGCGAGGTGGCGGTCGAACGCGGCGAGCTCCTCGGCGAGGCGGCCGCGCACTACTTCTTCGCGAGCGTCCGCACCTCGGCGACGAGCGCCTTGATCTCGTCGGCCGAGAGCTTCTTCTCGAAGGCGGGCATCTTGTCGTGCCCCTTCGTGACGGACTTGACCATCCGCGCGTCGTCGACCTTGTCCTGCCAGCGCGCGTTCGTGAGGTCGCGGGCGCCCTTCTTCTTGCCTTCCTCGGTCTGGCCCTTTCCGTCGTCGCCGTGGCAGACCGAGCAGTACGTCTGGAAGTTCTCGGAGCGGCCGTCGGCAACGGCGGCCGGCGCGGCGGCGAGGAGCAGGGCGGTCAGGGCGGCGGTTGCGTTCTTCTTCACGGGTCTTCCTCCGCGCCGATTCTAGGCGGCGCCCGCGCCGCGGGCCGTGACGGACGGCACGGGAAGGGCCTCCGCCCTCCAGCGCGCGACCTCTTCCAGGGCGCGGCGCGCGATCTCCGCGCGGCGCTTCGCCCGGTCCTTCGAAGGCGGGACGCCGGCGTCGTCGATGAGGCCGAACGTCACGTTCATCGGCGTGAAGTCCCCCTCGCGGGGCGTCGAAACGTGCCTGGCGAGAGAGCCGAGCGCCGTGGAAAACGCGAGCGGCGCGGGTTCTCTTCCTTCGAGGAGCTGCGCGAGCGTCGCGCCCACCATGAGGCCCGTCGCGGCGGACTCGAGGTAGCCCTCGACGCCCGTGAGCTGGCCCGCGAAGAACACGCGCGGGTCCTTCCGCCAGCGGAAGAAACCGTCGAGGTGCGCCGGACCGTTGATGTACGTGTTGCGGTGGAGCATGCCGTAGCGGACGAACTCCGCGTTCTCGAGGCCCGGCAGCATCCGGAAGACGCGCCGCTGCTCGCCGACCTTGAGCTTCGTCTGGAAGCCGACGAGGTTGAAGTGCGTCTTCGCGAGGTCGTCCTGCCGGAGCTGGACGACGGCGTACGGCTCCCTCCCCGTGCGCGGGTCCGGAAGCCCGAACGGCTTCATCGGACCGTGGCGCAGCGTCTCGACGCCGCGCTCGGCCATCGCCTCGGCGGGCAGGCACCCCTCGAAGTAGACGGCCTTCTCGAAGTCGTGGAACGGAACCTTCTCCCCCGCGAGAAGCGCCGCGACGAACGACTCGTACTCGGCGCGCGAGAGCGGGACGTTCAGGTAGTCGTCGCCGCCGCCCTTGCCGTAGCGCGAGAGCGCGTAGAGCTTCTCCATGTCGAGCGACGCCGCCTCCACGATGGGCGCCATCGCGTCGTAGAAGTAGAGGTACTTCTCGCCCAGCAGCGCGAGCAGGGCCTTCTCGAGCGCGGGCGACGTGAGCGGTCCGGTTGCGACGACGACGAAGCCGTCGCCGGGATCGGGCAGCGCTTCGGCCTCGGCCCGCACGATCGTCAGGAGCGGCTCGGCCGCGAGGCGGCGCGTCACGGCGTCCGCGAAGATCGTGCGGTCGACCGCGAGCGCGTCGCCGGCCGGGACCGCGGCCTTGCGGGCCTCCTCGAGGACCAGGGACCCGACGCTCTCCATCTCGCGCTTCAGGAGGCCGACGGCGTTCGCGGGGTTGTCGGACCGGAACGAGTTCGAGCAGACCATCTCGGCGAGACGGTCCGTCGCGTGCGCGTCCGTCGTCCGCACGGGCCGCATCTCGACGAGCGTGACCGCGTGGCCGCGCCGCAGGAGCTGGTGCGCGCACTCCACGCCCGCGAAGCCGCCGCCGATCACCGTGACACGCGCCATCGGGGCCATTCTAGGGGCCGATCCCCCTTTCGATGCGTAGACTCCGGCCGTGACGGATGCGCCCGGGAAGTTCGCGCCGAACGCCGAGGTCTACGGGCCGGGCTACTACGACCGGATGTACCGCCGGCACTGGTTCCTGAGGAACCGGCGCAAGTACGAAGAGCGCGACGCGGCGCTCGTCCGGATCATCCGGCCCTCCGCGTCTCTCCGCGTCCTCGAGGTGGGCTCGGCGCGCGGCGACACGGCGTTCTTTCTCGCCTCGCGCGTCGCGGAGGTCGTCGGAATCGACGCGGCGCGCGCCGCCGTCGTGGCGTCGCGCGAGCAGGCTGCCGCCCGCGGCCTCCTGAACGTCCGCTTCGAGGAGGCGGATGCGCGGGACCTCGCGGCGGCGCCGGGCGGCCCGTTCGACGTCGTCCTCCTCGCCGACTTCGTCGAGCACGTCCTCGACGACGTGCTCGCGGCGTGCCTCGAAAGCGCGCGTCGCGTCCTCGCCCCCGGCGGCGCCCTCGCGATCTACACGCCGAACCGGGACCACTGGGCCGAGCGGATCAAGGCCGCCGTGCCGGGCCTGCAGCAGGAGGACCACATCGCCGTGCGCCCCGCCGCGCGCGTCGTGGCGCTCGTCGAGGAGGCCGGGTTCTGCGTGGACGACCTCTTCTTCTCCGCCAGCCCGTATCCCCTGCTCGGCGCCCTCGACCGGGCGCTCCCGATGGTCGGCCTCTGCCGTTTCCGGACGTGCCTCCGGGCGGTAACGTCGCTCTTCATGAAGGTCTCCTTCGTCACCTGCGACGTCTTCACCGATCGCCCCTTCGCGGGCAACCCGCTCCTCGTCGTGCCGGACGCGCGCGGTCTCACGGCCGCGCAGATGCAGTCGGTCGCGCGCGAGATCAACTACTCCGAGTCGACGTTCGTCCTGCCCGCGCGGGATCCCGCCTGCGCCTACTGGCAGCGGACGTTCGTTCCGGTCAAGGAGATCCCGTACGCCGGCCACCCCACCGTCGGGACGGCCATCGTGATGGCGGCGCTCGGGAAAGTCGCGGGCGGCGCGCCCGACGGCACCCACCCCGTGATGATCGAGGTCGGGTTCGGGCCGCTGCGTCTCGAGCTCCTGAAGACGGACGGACGCGTCTCGCGCGTGCGCATGGAGCAGGGAAGGCCCGAGTGGAAGGCGCCCGTGACGGGCGACGACGTGAAGGGCCAGATCGCCGCGGCGCTCGGCGTCCCGTTCGACGCGCTGCACCCGGTCCTCCCGCCGCAGGCCGTCGGGACCGGCAACACCTTCCTCATGGTGCCTCTCGCGTCGGTCGAGGCGGTGTCGGCGGCGCTCGCCGACACGCGGATGCTGAATCACGTCGAGAAGGAGCTGGGCGTTCTCGGCCTCTTCTTCTTCGCGTTCGACGAGACGTCCGCCGGCGTGCGCCTCCGGGCGCGCATGTTCGCGCCGGGCGCGGGCGTGCCCGAGGACCCCGCGACGGGCTCGGCGGCCGGACCCGTCGGCGTCTACCTCGCGCTCCACGGCGCGGTCCCGGGCGGCGTCGCAGGCGGGCGCGGCCGGTTCACGATCGACCAGGGCGTCGAGATGGGCCGCCCGTCCGAGCTGAACGTGACGGTCCTCGTCGCCGGCGGCCGGCCCACCGGCGTCCGCGTCGAGGGGAGCGCTGTTCTCATGATGCGGGGGGAGTTGGAGGTTTAGCCGTTTCAGGCACGTGAAATGCGTGCCCCTCGCGAGTAGTCTCAATTCGGGGACTCTCCGAAGAGGATGGTTGCCATGAGCAAGCTCCCGGGTTTCCTGTTGGCTCTTTCCTCGCTGTCCCTCGCCGCCTGCTCCTCGGTTTCCGTCGAGAGCCAGGCTCGGCTCTCGCCGGCCGCGCCCGCCTTCACGCGCACGCTCGTCGTCGTCGCCCTGCCCGACGCCGTGCGTCGCGTCACGGAGGACACGCTCGTCGCGCGTCTCCCGTCGCTTCACCCTTCGGTTTCGTATCCAACCGTCTCGTTGGAGGGCGGCATCACGCTCGGTGCGCTCTACGAACGCGCGCGCAAGGACGGCTTCGACGGGCTCCTCGTCGTCTGGCCCGTCGACATGACGAGTAAGACGTATCCCTCCCTCCTCGGCGATACCCCGTTCGAGGTCATCGCGTCGAAGCAGATCGGAATGCGGCTCGTCGCGAGCCTCACCGCCCTCGACGGCGATCGGGAGATCTGGAAGGGCGTCGTCACGAACCGCGACGCTTCACCTCTCATCGAGGGGACGCCGAAGATGGCGGCTGGCCTTGCCGATCGACTCGTCTCCGACGGCATCGCGAATTGAGGCCCGACCCCGGCCCCGTAACTTCGTGACCGCGACGGACGTCTCCCGGTCACGATGAACCCGACCCGATCTCGCCTCCGCGCGGCTTTCGCGCTCCTCGTCGTCCTGCCCTTTTCCTCCGCGCTTTCCTCCCACCCGGAAGCCCCCGCCAC
The DNA here is from genome assembly GCA_016716715.1 of Acidobacteriota bacterium. Lineage (NCBI taxonomy): Bacteria > Pseudomonadati > Acidobacteriota > Acidobacteriota bacterium. The sequence goes on from JADJVE010000001.1 coordinate 106,903, forward strand.
CGTCGCGGAGTCCCTCGACCGGTACCTCACGGCACGGACGGCGCTCGGCCGGTTCAGCGGCGCTGTTCTCGTCGCGAAGGGCGAACGTATCCTTTTCCGCAGGGGTTACGGCTTCGCCGACGTCGCGCGTCGCGCGCCCTACACGCCCGAAACCCGGCACGCGGTCGCCTCGATCACGAAGATGTTCACGTCGATGGCGGCGCTGAAGCTGCGGGACTCGGGAAAGCTGAAGCTCGAGGATTCGATCTGCGCCCACGTCGCGGCGTGTCCGGACGCCTGGAAGCCCGTCACCGTGCTGCACCTCATGCGACACACGTCCGGCATCCCCGACTACGAGGACCCGCTCGAGCTCGGGTCGCCGAAGTACCTCGCCGTGATGACGCAGGAGGGCGCGAGCCGCCGCCTCGTGGACGAGGCGAAGCAGAAGCCCCTCGACTTTCCGCCGGGAACCAAGTTCCGGTACAGCAACACGGGCTACCTCGTCCTCGCGCAGGTGGTCGAGAACGCCTCTGGGCGGCCCTTCAACGACTTCGTCACGGAGACGCTCCTGAAGCCCGCGGGCATGAAGCGCGCCGGGATGTTCGACGGGAAGACCGTGCCCGATGGCCTCGCGGTCGGTTACACGCACCCCGAGATGGGGTGGGCGAAGCTCCTCGCTGGAACGCCTCTCACGGGCGGCCACCTCGTGGCGCGGCCGCGCCTCCCGCTCACGCCGCCCGCCGGCGACGCCGGCCTCTACGCGACCGTCGACGACCTTCTCGCGTGGAGCCGCGCGATGGACGGCGGCGCGCTCGTCCCGAAGCGCGAGGCGGACGAGGTCTTCACGCCCGGCCTCGAGAACTACGGTTACGGCTGGTTCTCGGGCGAAGGGTTCAAGCGCCGCCGGTATCGGCACAACGGTTCCTTGCCGGGCTACACGTCCGACTTCGTGAAGTTTCCGGACGAGAGCCTCACGCTCGTTTTCCTGTGCAACCTCGACCGCGCGCGCCTTTCGGCGATCGTCCGGGACGTGACGGCGATGGTCCTCGGAGAGCCGTGGGACATGCCGGTCCACGGAATTGTGACGACCCTGACGGCCGAGGAGTACGCGCGCCTCGAGGGCGTGTACGCGATGGCGGACGGGAAGAAGCTGACGGTCACGAAGAAGCCGGACCTGCTGACGGCCGAGCTCGAAGGCCGCTACACGGCGGGCCTCGTTCCGCTCTCGCCGACGCGGTTCTACTTTCCGCTCGGGGACGGGACGGTCACTTTTTCGCTCGGCGAGGACGGGCGGGCTTCTTCGGTGAACGTGCGGTACTCGGCGGAGGACCATCCGGCGAAGCGGATTTCTCCTTCGCCGCCGGTCTCGGCTTCGCCGTCCGCTTCTTCGCGCCCTTGACGGGCGCCGGGACGCGCGCCTCGGCGATCGCGGCTTCGAGCGCGCCCTCGGGGATGCGCGTCGTGGGCTCGAAGGCGTCGAGGTCGGAGGCGGGGACGTCGAGGCCGCAGCCCTCCGTCTCGCAGACGTAGAACGCGCCCGCCTTGCGGTCGCGCACGAGGAGGTAGGACGCCTTGCAGTTCGGGCACGCCTTCGGGACGGGCCGCGCCTTGAAGTTCTTCTCGCACGACGGGTAGTTCGAGCACCCGTAGAACGGACCGAAGCGCCCGCGCCGGACGAGGATGTCCCCCGCCTTGCACACCGGGCACTTGACGCCCGTCAGCGTGACGGGCTTGGGCGGCTTGAAACGGCAGGCGGGGTAGTTCGAGCAGGAAACGTAGTCGCCGAAGCGGCCGTGGCGCGTCACGAGAGCCGAGGCGCAGTTCGGGCACGCCTCTCCGGTCGGGACGTCGGGCTTGGCCTCGGCCTTCCCGCCCGCGACCTTCACGGGCACCGTGTTGCGGCAGACGGGGTACGCCGTGCAGCCGAGGAACGCCGAGCCGTTGCGGCCCGTGCGGAGCTTCATCGGGCTCCCGCACTCCTCGCACGTCTGGCCCTCGAGCTCGGTCGCGTCGATCTCGTCTTCCTCGACCTCGGGGATGTCCTGCGTGAAGTCGCAGTCGGGGTAGCCCGAGCACGCGATGAAGAGACCGGCCTTCCCCATCCGGAGCTTCAGAGGGTGGCCGCTCTTCGGGCACGTGTCGCCCGGGTCGTTCGTGAGCTTGAAGTCGACGAAGCGCTTCCTCACCTCGGCGAGCGCGAGGCCGGCCTTGACCGAGACCATTTTCTTCTTCGCCATGTCGCGGTCCTTGACGAACTTCCCGTCGAACTCCGCGAGCGCCTTCCTCCAGTCGAGCTTCCCTTCCTCGACTTCGTCCAGCTCCTCCTCCATCTTCGCGGTGTACTCGGTCTGGAAGAAGTCGTCGAAACCCTCGCGCATGAGGTCCACGACGAGGCGGCCGAGGGGCGTGGGCGTGAAGCGGCGGTCCTTCTTCCTCACGTACTCGCGATCCTCGATCTTGCGCATGATCTCGGCATAGGTCGACGGCCTGCCGATGCCGTTCTCCTCGAGAAACTTCACGAGCGACGCCTCGTTGAAGCGCGGCGGCGGCTGCGTTTCGTGCCCCTCGGTCACGGCGGAGACGAGCGCGAGGGCGTCGCCCGTCGCGAGCGCCGGCAGGCGGACCTTCTCGCCCGCGGCGCCGCTTCCGTCGGCGGACTCCGCGTCGGTCTCGGCCTTGTCCTTCTCCTCGGTCTCGGGCTCGGCTTCCTTCTCGTAAACCCTGAGCCAGCCCGGGTCCTTGAGGACCGTGCCCGAGGCGCGCAGGCCCGCGGCCACGCCCCCCTTGATCGCCTCGATGTCGACCGAAGTCACCTCCGAGACGGACGGGCTCATCTGGGACGCGACGAACCGGTTCCAGATGAGCCGGTAGAGCTTGATCTCGTCCGGGGCCAGGTACCGCGCGACCGCCTCGGGCGGAAGGTCGAGCGACGTGGGGCGGATGGCCTCGTGGGCGTCCTGCGCGTCCTTCTTCTGGCGGAAACGCCGCGCCTCCTCGGGGAGCGCCCCCGGACCGTAGGTCCGTCCGATGAAGTCCCGGACGGCCACGAGCGCCTCGTCGGCCGAGCGCGTCGAGTCCGTGCGCATGTACGTGATGAGGCCGATCGTGCCGCGGTCGCCGATCGTCTTGCCTTCGTAGAGCCTCTGCGCGATCTGCATCGTGCGCCGGACGCTGAACCCGACGCGCGCGGCGCCCTGCTGAAGTTTCGAGGTGGTAAAGGGCGGCGGCGCGCTGCTCTTGCGCTCCTTCGCGTCCACCTTCACGACCGAGAACGCGGCGCCCTCGACGTGGGCGCGCGCGGCTTCGGCGTCGGCGGCCGTCGCGAGGCGCGGGTCCGTCCCGTCGAACCGGAGCTTCTCGCCCTTCCAGAGGACGACGCGCGCCGGGAAGGCGGTCTCCCCCTTCTTCAGCGTCACGGGAACCGAGAAGTAGGGAACGGCGACGAAGCGCTCGCGCTCGCTCTCGCGTTCCACGATGATCCGGAGCGTCACGGTCTGGACGCGTCCCGCCGACAGCCCTCTCCAGAGCTTCGACCAGAGCAGGTCCGAGACCTCGTAGCCGACGAGCCGGTCGATGATGCGGCGCGCCTGCTGCGCGTTCACGCGGTTCTGGTCGATCACGCCCGGGTTCTGGACCGCGCGCGTGACCGCCGACTTCGTGATCTCGTGGAACTCGGCGCGGTGGAACTTCGCCTTCGGGGAGCCGGGCTTGAGGATCTCCTGGAGATGCCAGCAGATCGCCTCGCCCTCGCGGTCGGGGTCGGCCGCGAGATAGATCGTGTCGGCGCCCTTCGCCGCCCGCCTGAGGTCCGCGACCGTGCGCTCTTTTCCGGGGAGGATCTCGTAGGTGGGCGCGTAGCCGTGCTCGCGGTCCACGGCGATGCCCTTCCGTGGCAGGTCTCGGACGTGGCCGTAGCAGGCCATGACGGTGAAGTCCTTCCCGAGGAACTTCCCGAGCGTCGCGGCCTTCGCGGGGGACTCGACGATCACGAGTGATTTGGCCATACAGGACCCGTCACGATGCCACGCCTGTCAACTCCGGGGGCGCGAGCGGACGAAGAGCGCGCCCGGAAGAGCGGTCGCGAGGCCCTCGATTTCGAGGTGCAGAAGGGCCGCCGAGAAGCGCGCCGCGTCGAGTCCCGCGGCCGGAATCAGGGCGTCGGAGTCGCGCGGCTCGTCGGGGTCGAGCGCCCCGAGAAGAGCCGCCGCGTCCGGCGGGAGGTCGGGAAGCGACGCCGCCGTCCGGGCCGCCACCGCGACGTTCAACCGCCGGCGGTCCTCCTCGGGCAGCTCGGCGAGAAGGTCGGCGGCGGCTCGGACGAGGATCGCTCCGTCCTTCAGCAGCGCGTTCGAGCCCGCGGCTCCCGGCGCGAGGATCGAACCCGGCACCGCGGCGACGTCCCTCCCGTACCCCGTGGCGCAGCGCGCCGTGATGAGCGAGCCGCTCTTCTCGGCGGCCTCGACGACGCAGACGATCCGCGAGAGGCCCGCGATGAGCCGGTTGCGCACGGGAAAGTGCCACGGCTCGGGCTCGTCGCCCATCGGAAACTCCGAGAGCGCCGTCCCCGTAGAGAGGAGGGTCTCGAGGAGCCCGCGCTGCTCGGCGGGGTAGCAGATGTCGATGCCGCATCCGAACACAGCCACCGTCGGCCCGCCGGCCTCGAGCGCCGCACGGTGCGCGGCCGCGTCCACGCCGCGCGCGAAGCCCGAGACGACGTCGACTCCCGCGCCCGCGAGGCCGCGCGCGAGGACGGCCGCGACGTCCAGCGCCAGGCGCGAGGCGCGGCGCGCCCCGACGAGCGCGATCGCGGGCGCCAGGGGAAGCGGCGCGCCGCGCGCGAAGAGGATCGGAGGCGGATCCGTGATCTCGCGCACAAGTTCGGGGTACTCCCGATCCGTGAAAAAGAGCAGGCGCGCGCCGGAGGCTTCCAGCCGGCGCAGGTCGGCGTCCGTCGCCCCGCGGTCCGGCGCGAGGAGCGGGGCCACGACCTCCTCGGCCTCCCGCGCGATCCGGGCGGCCTCCGCGGGGGACAACGCGAGCACATGAGACGGCGTCTCGACCGCCCCGAGGAGCCTCGAAAGGGCGCGCGCCCGCCGTCCGCGGGCCAGGCGCGACCACGCGAGTCCTGTTCGGAGATCGCCAGCGGAGTTCGGGACGCGGCACCTCTCTTGCGAGAATTTGCGGAGGAGTCGCTGTCTATAATGCCCGACCGCACCGTGACGAGTCTTCGCCGAGCCGTCGCCGTCGCCGCCGTCGCGGCTCTCGCCGCGGCCGCGGGCGCGTGCTCCTCGGGCAAGACGGACGACACGTGGAAGGCCGAGAAGGCCTACGGGACCGAGATGGCGAGGAAGGGGTTCTGGCGCGAGGCGCTCTTCCGTTACGAGAGGGCCGCGGCCCAGCAGCCCGGCGACGCCCAGGTCCAGAACAACCTCGCCGTCGCGTACGAGTCGACCGGCGACACCGCGCGCGCTCTCGCCTCCTACAAGCGCGCTCTCGAGCTCGCGCCGCAGGACGCGAAGATCAAGCGCAACTACGCGCGGTTCGCCGAGTACTACACGTCCGTGCAGCGCTCCTCGTCGCTGCCCGCGCCGTCCTCGTCCGCACCCGAGACGCCGGCGCCCCCCCCGGCGCCGGCGCCGGTCCCCTCGCCGGCCCCCGCGCCCCCGCAGTTGCCGGCCGCCGCGCCCCCGCCGTCGCTCCCCCCCGCGACGCCGCCCGGAGGATTCCCGTGACGCGGCGCTGCGTCCCGGGCGCCCTCGCGGCGGCCCTGCTCCTCGGGGCCTGCTCGAGCTCCAACGAGGTCAAGCTCAAGCTCCCCCTCCGCCCGAAGCTCGCCGTGACGGGCCGCGAGCGCATCACGCTGGCCCCCTTCATCGTCGCGTCGCGCCTGTCCGACAAGAAGGACGCGCCGAAGTACAAGGACCTCGACCTCGACGCCGAGTTCCGCCGCTACCTCGGCAAGCAGCTCGGCAAGCGCACGAAGATGACGATCGTCACGATGCCCGCCGACGTCCGCCTCCCGACGACGCACCTCAAGGAGCTCACGGAGGCCGGGGACTTCTGGAAGGGCCTCGGGGCGCGCACGGGCGCCGACATCATCCTGTCCGGCGTCGTCGACTTCCGCGTCGAGAACAAGTCCGGCTACCGCTCCGAGGAGTACATCAGCCCGATCGACGGCCGGAAGTACTACCGGCAGGTCAACATCGATTCGACGGGCTTCTCCTTCGACGTCACCGTCCTCGCGATGGACGGGCGCACGGGAGCGCGCCTCTTCCAGGAGAACTTCCGCGACACGAAGGAGAAGAACCAGCGCTCGGTGAACGAGCTCGCCGGCCTCTTCGAGAACCTCTTCTCGCTGGAGAACCAGCTCCTCGGGCTCTTCGTCGTCCGCGAGCGGGAGGCCAACCGTTATGTCTTCGACTAGGAAGGCCCTCGCCGTCGTGCTCCTCGCCGGCCTCGCCGCGGCCGGCGCCCCCGGGCTCTTCGCCGCCGGCCAGAACAAGATCGTCTACGACACGTTCGACTGGTCGATCTACCAGTCGACGCACTTCGACGTCTACCACTACTCGCGCGAGAAGGCGACGCTCCAGAAGGTCGTCTCGATGGCCGAGTCCGCGTACGACGAGCTCTCGCGCCGGCTGAACTACCAGATCCCGAAGCGCGTCCCGATCATCTACTACGCGACGCACGCCGAGTTCGAGCAGAACAACATCGAGCTGAACTTCATCCCCGAGGGCGTCGGCGCGTTCGCGGAGCCCGCGCGCAACCGGATGGTCCTCCCGATCGACCTGCCGGACGAGAAGCTCCAGGCGCTCATCCAGCACGAGCTCACGCACGTCTTCCAGTACGAGATCCTGTTCGGCGGCCGGCTCTCGCGCGCCCTCACCGCGAACCCGCCGACGTGGTTCATGGAGGGCATGGCCTCGTACTTCGGAAACGACGAGGACGACAAGGACCGGATGTACCTCAGGGACGCGGTCAACGCGGACCTCATCCCGCCGATCACGAAGGTCCAGATCTACGGCTACCCCGCGTACCGTTACGGCCACGCCGTCTTCGACTTCATCGAGGCCGAGTGGGGCAAGGACGGCGTCCGCGACTTCATCTTCGAGTTCCGGTCGTTCCTCGGGCGCGACATCTCCGTCGCGCTCCGCCGGACGTTCGAGATCCAGCCCGACGACTTCGACCTGAAGTTCCGGAGGTACCTGCGCCGCAAGTACCTTCCCCTCCTCGCGGTCAAGGGCGAGGCTTCCGAGTACGGCGAGCGCTTCCGCGTCGGCCCCTACGGGCGCGATTCCTTCGAGATCGGCGCGGCGCCCTCGCCGTCGGGCGACTTCATCGCGACGCTCACGACGTACGCGGACGACGTCGACATCGGCCTTCTCTCAGTCAAGGAGCGCAAGCTCTTCAAGAACCTCTCGCCCGGGACGACGACGAAGTACGAGTACATCGTCGGGCAGTACGTGACCACGGGGCCCGAGAGCGGGCGCGACCTGTCCTTCGCCCCGGACGGCGACCGCATCGCGGTCTTCGGCCGGCAGGAGCGCGGCCGGAAGCTCCTGATCTTCTCCGCGAGGGGCGGCGGCCTGCTCGAGCGCATCGCCGTCGCGCCCGACGTCCCGATGGCGCCGTCGTGGTCCCCGTCGGGCAACGAGATCGTCTTCTCGGCGATCGAGGGAAACAGCCGGGACATCTTCCTCCTCGACCTCAAGACGCGCGCCGTGAAGAACCTCACGAACGACGTCGCGTACGACGAGGGGCCCGTCTTCTCGCCCGACGGCAAGTACGTGTACCACTCGAAGATCGTGGGCGCCCGTTCGAAGGTCGTCCGCTTCCCGCTCTCGGATCCGGCGAAGGTCGAGCAGGTGACGTGGGGCGACGGCAGCGACGAGGATCCGGCGTTCTCGCCGGACGGCAAGCGGCTCTACTACGCGTCCTCCCGCGGCGGCATTTTCAACGTCTACGGGCAGGACCTCGCGACGGGCGAGATCGTCCAGTACACGGACGTCATCGGCGCCGCGCTCGGGCCGGCCGCGTTCATGGGGCCCGACGGCCAGGAGAAGGTCGTCTTCTCGGGCTACCAGGGCGGACGGTTTCAGCTCTACATGGCGGACGCGAAGAAGCCGTTCCGCAAGCTCGACGAGAGGGCGGCGGCGCCCGCGGCGCTGAAACCCGACGGGGCGTCCGGGTTCGTGCCGTCCGTCGAAGTCTCGGTCGACCCCGAGAAGATCTCGCGCCCGAAGTTCAAGCTCTTCCTCGACAACGCGTCCCTCATCGCCGGCGTGAACTCGGACCAGACGTTCGTCTCGCAGATTCTCCTGTCGTTCTCCGACTACCTCGGCGACCGGCGCGCCTTCTTCCAGTTCGACTCGGTGTCGACGTTCTCGAACTTCCGCATCGGCTACTTCAACCTCAGCCGCCGCCTCCAGTGGGGCGCGCAGATCTACGACAACCGCAGCTACTTCTACGGCTACGACTACGACACCGGCGCGGTCGTCCGGGACCAGCGGATCGCGCGGGACACGGGCGTCACCGTCCTGGGGACCTACCCGACCTCGCGTTACACGCGCTTCGACGGGAACATCGGCTTCGTGAGCCGCTCGCTCGACGTCCCCATCCTCCAGTCGAACGCGGACGGCTCCCAGCAGTACGTCTACCTGCCCCGGTCGGACGACGTGCCGACGGGGGGCGTGGGGTTCTCGAACGACACGACGCGCTACTCGTACTTCGGGCCGCTCTCGGGGCACCGGCTCGACGTGAACCTCCAGTACACGCCGTCCTTCCAGCCGGGCGAGACGACGCTCTCGTTCGACGCGATCGCGGAGGCGCGTCTCTACGTCCCGCTCTCGCGGCGCGTCCTCTTCGCGTTCCGGGGCTTCGCCGCGCACTCGAACGGGGCAGCGCCCACCGTGTACGCGTTCGGCGGCCTCGACACCCTTCGCGGCTACGACTACAACACGGTCATCGGCAACAACATCTTCTACGTGAACAGCGAGTTCCGTTTCCCTCTCATCGACGTCCTCGCGACGCCGATCCTCGCGTTCCAGGGCGTGCGGGGGCGCATCTTCCTCGACGTCGGCGGCGGCTGGTTCGACGGCCAGAGCTTCGTGTTCATGACGGACGGCCAACTCAACGGGCTGAACAACCCGGGGGTCCCGGGCGGACTCGCGTCTTTCGGCGGCGGTTTCTCGGTCTACTTCCTGGGTCTGCCGTGGAACGTGGACTTCGCCAAGAAGTGGGACTTCAAGAACACGCTGTCGGACTGGCAGACGACCTTCTACGTCGGGACGACCTTCTAGACTGTGAGATTCGTCACCGCGTGATCTTCCGGGCGCGGGCGGCCTCATAATCCCGGACCCGTGCGCATTCGCGTTCTCGGAGCCCACGGCGGCTCCACGCCCCGACACCGGCAGACGTCCTTCCTCGTGAACGATGCGCTGTGCGTGGACGCGGGCGCCGTCACGGACGCGCTCTCGCTCGAGGAACAGGAGCGCGTGCGCGCCGTCCTCGTCACGCACTCCCACATGGACCACGTCGCGTCGCTCCCGTTTCTCGTCGAGAACGTGTTCGGGCGGGCGCGCGGCCCGCTCGAGATCCTCGCGCCCGACGACGTCCTCGACGCCCTCCGGACGCACCTCTTCAACGACGCGCTGTGGCCGGACTTCTCGCGCATCGAGGGCCAGGCCGGCCCGAGCGTCACGTTTCGCGCCGTTCCGGTCGGGGCGCCGTTCTCCGCCGACGGCCTCACGGCGACCGCCGTGAAGGTGTCGCACGTGGTCCCGACCTACGGCTACGTTCTCGCGGACGAGCGCGCCGCCGTCGTCTTCTCGGGAGACACCGGCCCGACGGACGAGATCTGGTCCGTGGCGCGCCGCGCGTCGAACCTCAAGGCTCTCTTCGTCGAGTGCTCGTTCCCGAGCGACATGCAGCCGATCGCGGACGTCTCCCGCCACCTGACGCCGACGACCCTGCGCGCCGAGATGGCGAAGTTCCCGAAGGACGTCCCCATCTACCTGTACCACATGAAGCCGCCCGCCCTCGATCGCCTCGCCGCCGAGATCGCCGCGATCGGAGACGCCCGCCTCGTCGTCCTCTCGGACGGCGACGACCTCGTCTTCTAGCCCGTCTCCCTGGCCTCTCCGAGCCTCAGAAGGTCCATCGCGAGGTGGAAGACGAGAGTCTTTCGCACGGACTCTCCCGGCCCCGCGGCGGGCACGGGCGCGCGGAATCTCGCGCTCCGTGCAACGCGCGACCCGCCCGGGACCGCCTCGAAGAACGCCTCCGGAGGCGCGACGAGATCGGAGGCCGGCCGCCCCGCGCGCTCGAGTTCCCGGCCCACCTCTTCGGGCGGCAGCGGAACCGCGTGAAACACGGTGAGGACCGGGGCGATCTCGGCGGCGGGAACGGCGGGCAACTCGACGCCTTCGAGGTTCAGCGCAAAGAGCGACTCGAGCGCCGCGCGCTCCGTCCCGGCGAGCGGGTAGCGCAGCACGCTCCACGCGTCGAGGATCGTCATGACGCCGCCCTCCCAGTGCAGGACTCGATCGTCGAGAACGCGCGTGGCGACGGGGGCGGCGGGGGCGCGCGCCGGGCCGGCGCGCGCCCCCGCCCCGAGGCGGAGCAGGTCCGTCACGTCGCCGCGCGCGTCGCACCTGACGCGAAGTCCGCCGCCCTCTCTTTCCCCCAGCTCGACGTTCAGCGTACCGAAGGAAGAGGGGATTTCTCTGGAAGGTAATTGAAGAGGGACGAGGAACGGGAGCGGGATCGCCGCATCCGCGAGGATGCGCCGGCCCTCGATCGTCGCGACGACGCTCCGGTGCGCTTCCGGCCCATTACCACTCGAAGAAAAGCCACCGTCTCCCCCGCTCCGGCGCAACCCGTCGAGAGATCCGGCCGCCCATGGGCGGGAGCAAAGAGATTCTTGGAGCCCGCACTCGAACCCGAGCTGAGTCGCGAACCACGCGAACGAGAGCGCGCGCTCCTCGCCCGTCAGGCCGCGCTCCTCCTCCGGCCACTCCGCCGCGAACGCCTCCGCGTCGAACGCCGCCGGCTCGCCCGCGGCGCGCGTGAGCGTCTCGCACGCGACGCGCCGCTGGAAGACGTGGAAGAGGTCCTCGAGAAAGCGCGTGTCGGGGAGCCGCGGCTCGAGGCCGAGCGCCTCGAGCCACGCGCGCGCCGCGGGGGACGTCAGACGGCTCCCGCGCGCGTCAACGCGCGAGGGCGCGGTCGAGACCCCGCTGCCCCGTCTCGGAGAACCACGACTCGACGAAGGCCTTGCGGGCGTCGGGCTGGATGTCCAGGGCGCGTTCGTACGCCGCCCCGCGCAGGTCTCGCTTGATCGCCGCGTAGACGTCGCTCGACGCGCCGCCGAGGCGCTGGGCGAACGAGACGGCCTCCTCGATCAGGCGCTCGGCCGGGACGATCCGGTCGATCGCCCCGAGCTCGTGCGCCTCCGCGAACGGCATCGTCTCGCCGAGGAGCGCCCAGTGCGTGAGGGCCTGGTTGCCGACGGTCGTGCGCATCGCCTCGAGGTAGTGCCGCGGGACGTGGATGCCGAGCGTCACCTCGGGGAGGCCGATCGTGCCCGGGCCCGCGGCCGCGATCCGGAAGTCGGCCGTCGAGGCGAGAAGCGCGCCCCCGGCGACCGCGTGGCCCGTGAGCGCGACGACGAGCGGCTTGCCCAGGAGGAAGAGGTCGAAAAACAACGAGTCGAAGACGCGGACGAATCGTGCGAACTCCTCGTCCGTCGCGTGCGCGAGTTTCCTCAGGTCGAAGCCCGCCGAGAAGATCTTCGGGTTCGTCGACGTGAGCACGACTCCACGGACGGATGGGTCTTCCTGCGCGGCAAGGGCGGCGTTGTGGAGCGCGTGCGCGAACTCCGTCGAGAGAGCGTTCGCCTTCCCGCGAGAGAGCGAGAGGATGCGGACCGCGCCCCGGTCCTCGATGAAGACGTCGGTCGGCCGGTCGATCGTGACGGCGGAAAACTCTGAGCTCATCGGGCCGATGTTCTCATGCGGGCGGCGAGGAAGAGGTCGAAGACGCGGCGGTCCTCGGTGAGCTCCGGGTGGAACGTCGCGGCCACGACGTTGTCCTTGCGGACGAGGACGGGGGCGCCGTCGCGCCGGGCGAGGGTCTCGACTCCGGCGCCCGCGGCCGTGATCTTGGGCGCGCGGATGAACACCGCCTCGAGCGGGCCCTCGCCGAGAGCCGCGCGGTCCACGTCCGTGAGGCGAAGCACCGTCGAGTCCAGCTGGCGCCCGTACGCGTTCCGCGCAACCGTCACCGGAAGGAGGCCGAGGCCCGCGCCCTCGGGGTTGGTGACGGTGTCCGCGAGGAGGATCGCGCCCGCACACGTCCCGAGCACCGGGTCGCCCCGCCGCGCCAGCTCGCGGATCGCAGCCTCGATTCCCGTGCCTTCCATGAGCGTGCGAAACGTCGTCGACTCTCCCCCGGGGATCACGAGGCCGGTCGACTCGAGGATCCCCGCCGCCGTGCGCACGGGGCGCGCGGCGACGCCCGCGCGGCCGAGGGCCGCCAGGTGCGCCTGGAAGTCGCCCTGGAGGGCGAGAACGCCGATCACGGGTCTACCAGCCGCGGGTCTGGAGCTGCTCGGCCTCGGGGAGCTTCGCCGCCTCGATGCCCTTCATGCCCTCGCCGAGGTTCTCGGACGCCTTCGCGACGCGGTCCGCGTCCTCGAAGTGCGTCGTGGCCTCGACGATCGCGCGGGCGCGCCTGGCGGGGTCTTCGGACTTGAAGATCCCCGAGCCGACGAAAACGGCCTCGGCGCCGAGCATCCGGCAGAGCGCCGCGTCCGCAGGCGTCGCGATGCCGCCGGCCGCGAAATTCGGGACCGGGAGCCGGCCGTGCTCGGCGACCCACACGACGAGGTCGAACGGCGCCTGAAGGTTCTTGGCCGCCGTCATCCACTCGTCCTTCGTGAGGAGCGTCAACGCCTTCATCTGGCGCGTGACCTCGCGAAGGTGCTTGACGGCGTGGACGATGTCGCCGGTGCCCGCCTCGCCCTTCGTGCGGATCATCGCGGCGCCCTCGCCGATGCGGCGCAGCGCCTCGCCGAGATTCCGGCACCCGCAAACGAACGGGACCTTGTAGTCGTGCTTGTAGACGTGGTTTTCCTCGTCGGCCGGCGTCAGGACCTCGGACTCGTCGATGAAATCCACGCCGAGCGCCTCGAGAATGCGCGCCTCCGCGAGGTGGCCGATGCGGCACTTCGCCATGACGGGGATCGAGACGGCGGCCTCGATCTCGCGGATCTTCGAGACGGGCGACATGCGGGCGACGCCGCCGTCGCGCCTGATGTCGGCGGGGACGCGCTCGAGCGCCATCACGGCGGCCGCGCCGGCGTCTTCGGCGATCTTCGCCTGGTCGGCGTTCACGACGTCCATGATGACGCCGCCCTTGAGCATCTCGGCGAGGCCGACCTTGACGCGGAAGGCGTCGGAGGAGAACGGGGACGAGAACACGGGAGTGGTCATCGGAGTTCCTTTCGTCTTCAGATCTGAATGAGAGCCGCTTCCTGGGCGTCGCTCGCGTCCCGCGCGGACTTCGCGCGGCCCTTCTTCTGACGCGCGGCCTGGCGGGCGAGGTCGCGCGCCGAGGCGCCCGCGATCTCGAGGGCCTTCTCGAGCTCGGCGGTCGTGCCGCGTGCGACGGACACGCGGATGGCGGAAACGTCGGACTGGTCGGGCGAGAAGTCGGCGCCGGCCGACAGGAGGACCCCCTGCTCGCGCGCGGCCGCGACGAGCGCGCGCCCGGTCACCCCCTCGGGCAGCCTCACCCAGAGGACCCAGCCGCCCGCGGGCCGCTCGACGGCCGTGCCGATCGGGAAGCGGTTCAGGACCGTCCGGTGAGCGAGCGCGAGGCGCCGCTTGAGCCGCACGCGCGTCCGCGCGAGGTGGCGGTCGTAGTCGCCGCGCGTCAGGAAGAGGTTCAGCGCGGCCTGCAGGAGCGGCGGAGACGTGAGCTCGCCGACGCGCTTCAGCGCCGCGAGCCGGTGGACGAACTCCCTCGGTCCCGCGATCCAGCCGACGCGCACGCCCGGGAAGAGCGCCTTGCTGATCGTCCCGAGGTGAATCACGTGCTCCGGCGCGAGGGCGGCGAGCGGCGGCGGGAGCTCGCCCTCGACGAGAAGATCCGCGTCGAACGCGTCCTCCACGAGGAGGACGCCCGCGGCGGCGGCGCGGCCCGCGATCTCGGCCCGGCGCCGCGCCGAGGCGAGGAGTCCCGTGGGGTTGTGGAAGTCCGGGATCGCGTACACGAACTTCGGCCGCTCGGCGAGGGCGCGCTCGAAGGCGGCCGTCTCCATCCCCTCGTCGTCGAGCGGCACACCGACGAGGCGGGCGCGGTGCGCGCGCAGGAGCGAGAGCGCGCCCGAGTAGCTCGGGCTCTCGACGGCGACGGCGTCGCCCGGGTCGACGAGCGCGCGCGTGATGAGGTCGAGGCCCTGCTGCGCGCCGTTCACGATGAGGAGCGCGTCGGGGTCGGCCGCGATCCCCCGGCGCGACAGGCGCTCGGCCAGCGTCTCGCGCAGCGGCCGGTAGCCGAACGGCGAGCCGTACGCGAGGAGCGTTCCGTCGCGCGCGACCTCGGCCAGCAGCGCGGCGAACGCCGCGGCCGGGAAGTCGCGTTCGTCGGGCGCGAGGCGCGAGAGGTCGTACGGGGCGGCCACCGGCTCGGCAGCGGGCGGCTCCGCGACGATCCGGAGGAGAAGCGACGACGCGATGCGGTCCCAGGCGGGCGCGGGCCCGAGAACGGGGGCCGCGCTGGAGCGGCGCACGACGCGGGTCCCGCCCCCCTTGTTCGTCTCGATCCAGCCCTCGCGCTTGAGGACCTGGAGCGCCTGGTGGACGGTCGCCCGGTTGACCTCGAGCGCCCGCGCGAGATCGCGGGACGCGGGGAGGCGCTCGCCCTCGAGGTGCTTGCCGCGACGGATGTCGCGGATGACCGCGTCCGCGATGGTCCGGTAGAGCGGGACCCGCGCCGCCGCGCTCACGGGCTCTGTCCCTGACGTCGCCATGCCCGATACGTTAGGTCTTGGCCTAGACCAACGTCAAACCGGCCGCCACCTCGAGCCAACCAAGTGTGGGCGCGACCCGGCCAGGCTACTCGCCGCGGGAGAGGAACGCCGCGTACGCGCGCTCCATCTCCTCGGCGACGAGGAGGTCCCACTCGCGCGTGCCTTCGACGACGCGGCGCGCTTTTTCGGCGATTTTCGCCTTTACGGCGCCGGTGATCCGGTCGTTTTCCTTGTCCCACGCGAGGATCGCCTGGAGGATGTGGTTCCTGAGGAACTCGCGCTCGGCCGCCACGACCACGCCCGGCGTCTTCCCGAGACGCTCGACCATCCGGTGCGAAAGGTCCACGGCCCGCTCGCGGGAGATCGACATCAGTGAATCCGTCTCGGCCCGTCGCCCGCCGGGGCGCGCAGGAGCGCGACGCCCTTCGCGGTGAGCGGATGGTCGAAGAGCTTGTCGAGGACGGCGTACGGCAGCGTCGCGACGTCGGCCCCGAGGGCGGCCGCGTCGAGGACGTGGATCGGGTTCTGGATTCCCTGCACGCAGATCTGCGTCTCGAGGCCGTAGTTGTCGTACACGCGCACGATGGACTCGACGACGTCCATCCCGATCTGGCCCGCGTCGTCCAGCTCGCCGACGGACGGGCTCACGTACGCGCTGCCGGCGCGCGCGGCGAGGAGCGCCTGCGAGGCCGTGTAGACGAGGCCGACGTCCGTCGCGATCTGCTCGTCGCCGAGGAGGCGCACGACGCGCAGGCCTTCGCGCGTCATCGGGACGCGCAGGACGACGTTCTTGCCGTGCTTGTGGAGCTCGCGCGCCTCCTTGTACATCGCCTTCGGGTCGCCCGCCGCGAGCGTCGCAACGACCGGGCCGTCGCCGACCTGCGCGAGCTCGGCGAGCAGGCGGCGGGTGTCCCGCCCAGGGGCTCCGGCGGCGTCGGGCCGGAGGAGGATCCCGTCGAGGAGGCCCCACTCGCGGACGCGGCGCGCCTCGTCGGCGTCCGCGGTGTCGAGAAAAAATCGCATGGGGGGCGGAGTCTAGCCCGTCTAGGCGGTTTGCGGGCCTTCGGGGGGCGGCGCGCCCTCGGCCGGAGGCTCGGCGTCGCCGTTCGGGACGTCCTCGCCCGCGAGCTTCGCGACGGCGACGACACGGTCCCCGTCCGCCAGGTCGATGAGCTTGACGCCCATCGTCGCGCGGCCGGTTTCGCGCACGTCCGAGACCGCGATCCGGATCAGGATCCCCTGCTCCGTGATCAGAAGGAGGTGGTCGGTGTCCGTCACGGACGAGACGCCCACGACGGGGCCGTTCTTCTCGGTGACCTTCACGTTGATGACGCCCGTGCCGCCCCGGCCCTGCTGGCGGTATTCCGCGATGTCCGTGCGCTTGCCGTAGCCCTTCTCCGTGACCGCGAGGAGCGTCGACGAGTCCTCGACGAGGTCCATCTCGACGAGGAAGTCGCCCTCGCGCAGCTCGATCCCCTTGACGCCCGTCGTGTCGCGGCCCATCGCGCGGACGTCCGTCTCCTCGAACTTGATGCCCATCCCGTTGCGGGTCCCGAGGAACACTTTTCGGGTGCCGTCCGTGATCTGCGCCGAGAGGAGCTCGTCGCCCTCCTCGAGCTTGATCGCGATGATCCCTTTCTCGCGCGGGTTGCCGTACGCGGAGAGGACCGTCTTCTTCACGGTGCCGTTCCGCGTCGCGAAGATCAGGAAGCGGTCGTCGGGGAACGTGCGCGTCGTCGCCATCGCGGCGAGGCGCTCGCCCTCCTCGAGGGCGAGGAAGTTCACGAGGGCCTTGCCGCGCGTCGCGGGCGCGAGCGACGGGAGGTCGTAGACCTTGACCCAGTGGACGCGGCCCTTATTGGTAAACGCCAGAAGCGAATCGTGCGTCGAGCCGACGAAGAGGTGCTCGACGACGTCCTCGGCGGCCGTCGCGGCGCCCGTGCGGCCCTTGCCGCCGCGGCGCTGCGCCCGGTAGACGGAGAGCGGCGTCCTCTTCGCGTAGCCGCCGCGGGAGATCGTGAGGACGACCTCCTCCTCGGCGATGAGGTCTTCCATCTCGAGCGTGCCGGCCTCCGCCTGGATCTCGGTGCGGCGCGGGTTCCCGAAGCGCTCCTTCACCGCGAGAAGCTCGGCGCGGATGATCGCGGCGACGCGGGCGGGCGTCGCGAGGATGTCCTTCAGGTCGGCGACGAGGGAGAGGACTTCGCGGTATTCGGCGAGGATCTTCTCGCGCTCGAGGCCCGTGAGGCGCTGCAGGCGCATTTCGAGGATCGCCTGCGCCTGGACCGCGTCGAGGCGCAGGAGGCCGTCCTCGGTGCGCGCGGACGCGGAGATCTCGAGCGACTCGACGCCGAGGAACTTCTCGAGCGCGGCCTTCTCGACGACCACCTCCGCGCACAGCCGTTCCTTCGCCTCCGCGGCGTCCTTGCTCCCCCGGATGATCGCGATGACGCGGTCGAGGTTCGCGAGCGCGACGGCGAGGCCGAGCAGGAGGTGCGCGCGCTCCTCGGCCTTCCGGAGGTCGAACTGCGTGCGGCGCACGACGACCGCGCGGCGGTGGTCGAGGAAGTGGCGGAAGAGGTCCTTCAGCGGGAGGACGCGCGGCTGCCCGTCCACGATCGCGAGGAAGATGATTCCGAACGAAGACTGCAGCGGCGTGAGCGCGAGGATCTGGTTCAGGACGACCTGCGCGACGGCGTCGCGCTTGACGTCGACGACGACCCGCATTCCCTCGCGGTCGGACTCGTCGCGGATCGCGGAGATGCCCTCGAGGCGCTTCTCGTTCACGAGATGCGCGATGAGCTCGATGAGCCGCGCCTTGTTGACCTGGTAGGGGATTTCCGTGATGACGATCGACTCGCGGTCGCCCTTCTTGTTCTTCTCGATCCCCGCCTTGCCGCGCACCTGCAGGATGCCGCGCCCGGTCCGGTACGCGTCCACGATTCCCTGGCGGCCGAGGATGATCCCGCCCGTCGGGAAGTCGGGGCCCGGCAGGGCTTTCAGGAGCCCGGCCAGGTCGGTCTTCGAATCGTCGAGGAGGAGGACCGCCGCGTCGCACGCCTCGGCGAGGTTGTGCGGCGGGATCTTCGTCGCCATGCCGACCGCGATCCCCTCCGAGCCGTTCACGAGCAGGTTCGGGAACGCCGACGGCAGGACGACGGGCTCCTGGAGCGAGCCGTCGTACGTCAGCGTCCAGTCGACCGTCTCCTTGTCGATGTCGTCGCCGATGAGGTCGTCGGCGAGGCGCGCGAGGCGGATCTCCGTGTAGCGCATCGCGGCGGCCGCGTCGCCGTCCACGGAGCCGAAGTTGCCCTGGCCGTCCACGAGCGGCTCGCGCAGCGAGAACGGCTGGGCCATGCGGACGATCGTGTCGTAGATCGCCGAGTCGCCGTGCGGGTGGTACTTGCCCATGACGTCGCCGACGATGCGCGCTGACTTTTTGTACGGGCGGCCGGCGCGGTTGCTCTGCTCCCACATCCCGTACAGGACGCGGCGGTGCACGGGCTTCAATCCGTCGCGCACGTCGGGCAGGGCGCGCCCGACGATGACGGACATCGCGTAGTCGAGGTAGCTCCGCCGGATCTCCTCCTCGATGGAGACGGGGATCTTCTCCGTCGGGTCGATCACGGGGGGCTTTTCGGGTGTGTCGGCCATGTCAGATATCCAGGTTCGAGACGTTCAGGGCGTTCGCCTCGATGAATTCGCGCCGCGGCTCGACCGCGTCGCCCATCAGGATCGTGAAAATCTCGTCGGCCTCGACGGCGTCCTCGACGCGCACCTGCAGGAGCCGGCGCGACGCGGGGTTCATCGTCGTCTCCCAGAGCGTCTCGGGGTTCATCTCGCCGAGGCCCTTGTAGCGGTTGATCGTGAGGCCCTTCTCCGCGCTCGCGAGGACCGCGTCGACGGCCTCGGGCAGCGTCGCGAGCGCCTGCTCGGCGCCGGAGCCGTTCGCCCGGAGCCGGTACGGCCCGTCCAGGAACCCGTCGATCTTCGCGGCGAGGTCGGCCACCTTGCGCATCTCGTAGCCGGCGAGGAACGCCGCGTCCACGACGCCCGTCTTGACGACGCCGTTCACGGCCTGCCGGACGTGGATCGCGTGGCCGCCGTGCTCCTCGTCCGCGCGGATCTCGAACGCCTCGACGACGGCCGAGAGCTCCTGCGCCGCGCGCTCGAGGCGCGTGCGGTCGGCGAAGGCCGCGGGGTCCGTGAGGCCGCCGTTCACGAGCGTCCTGAGGAGCGCCTCGGGGAAGCCGCGCACGGCGAGGCGCGCGACGAGGCCGCGCCACTCCTGCATCTCGGCCACGAGCGCGGTGAGCGCCGCGCCGGAGGCCGTCTTCTCGGTCGTCTCGGAGACGAGCGTGCGGTCCTCGCCGAGGCGCGCGAGGAGGAACCGCGCCTTTTCCTTCTCGTCCTTGAGAAAGGTCTCCCTCTTGCCCTCCACGACGCGGAAGAGCGGGGGCTGCGCGATGTAGAGGTAGCCCTTGTCGATCGTCGCGCGCATCTGGCGGAAGAAGAACGTCAGGAGGAGCGTCCGGATGTGGCTCCCGTCGACGTCGGCGTCCGTCATGAGGATGATCTTGTGGTAGCGGATCTTGCCGGCGTCGAAGTCCTCGCCGATCCCCGCGCCGAGCGCGAGGATGAGCGAGCGGATCTCCGCGAAGGCGAGCATCTTGTCGAAGCGCGCTTTCTCGACGTTCAGGATCTTGCCCTTGAGCGGGAGGATCGCCTGCGTCCGCCGGTCGCGGCCCTGCTTGGCCGAGCCGCCGGCCGAGTCGCCCTCGACGATGAAGATCTCCGACAGCGCCGGATCGCCTTCC
Organism: Acidobacteriota bacterium; assembly: GCA_016716715.1. Taxonomy (NCBI): domain Bacteria; kingdom Pseudomonadati; phylum Acidobacteriota; species Acidobacteriota bacterium. Next base: position 126,733 of record JADJVE010000001.1, read on the forward strand.
TGGCAGTCCGCGAGCTTGCCGGGAAGACCCGCGCCGTCCAGCGCGCCCTTGCGGCGGACGAGCTCGCGCGCCTTGCGGGCCGCCTCGCGCGCCCGCGCGGCGTCGACGATCTTCTCGACGACCCGGCGCGCCACCTTCGGGTTCTCCTCGAAGAAGCTCGATAGCCGTTCGTAGGTGACGGTCTGGACCCACGTCTTCGCTTCCTGCGAAACGAGCTTCTCCTTCGTCTGCGAGGAGAACTTCGGGTCGCGGATCTTGAGCGAGACGACGGCCGTGAGGCCCTCGCGGCAGTCGTCGCCGGAGAGCGTCGTGTCCTTGAGGTTCTTCGTGAGCCCCGTGCTCTCGGCGTAGCGCTGGATCGCCCGCGTGAGCGCGGCCTTGAGGCCCTCGAGGTGCGTGCCGCCGTCCTTGTTCGAGATCGTGTTCGTGAAGCAGAAGATCTGCTCGGCGTAGCCCTCGTTCCACTGGAGCGCGACGTCGAGCCGCTCGTGCTTGGCGTCCTGCGCCGGGTCGCCGGTCGGGTTCTTCACGTCCGCGAACGTGATGACGGCCTCGTGCAGCGGCGCCTTGTTCTTGTTGAGGTGCTCCACGAAGGACTTGATCCCGCCCTCGTACCTGAAGACGTGCTTCTTTTCGCCCTTGGGGTCGCGCTCGTCGACGGCCTCGATCGTGACGCCCCGGTTCAGGAACGCGAGCTCGCGAAGGCGCTGCGACAGCCCGTCGAAGTTGTAGCTCGTGACCGAGAAGATCTCGGGGTCCGCCTTGAACGTGATCTTCGTGCCCGTCTTGGCGGTTTTCCCGACCTCGCGGATGGGCTCGAGCGGAACGCCCTTGCCGTAACGCTGCTGCCAGACCTTCCCCTCGCGCTTGACCTCGACGAGGAGCGCGCCCGCGAGCGCGTTCACGACGGAGAGGCCGACGCCGTGGAGGCCGCCCGAGACCTTGTACGCGTTGTCGTCGAACTTCCCTCCCGAGTGGAGGTCCGTGAGGATGATCTCGAGCGTCTCGCGCTTGTGGACCGGGTGCGGCCCGACCGGGATGCCGCGCCCGTTGTCCTCGACCGTCACGGAGTCGTCCGCGTGGACGACGACGCTGATCGTGTCGCAGTAGCCGGCCTGGGCCTCGTCGATCGCGTTGTCGACGAGCTCGGTCACCATGTGGTGGAGGCCCGTGATGTCGTCGGTGTTTCCGATGTACATCCCCGGCCGCTTGCGCACGGCCTCGAGCCCCTTGAGGAGCTTGATCGACGCGGCGCCGTAGTCGTCGCCCGAGTTCGGGTTCGACTCCGCGCTCACCGGCCGCCTCCGCGGGCGACGCGCGACGCGGACCGGCCCGCGCCGAGGATTCCCTCGCGCGCGAGGCGGCCCGCCGCCATGCGGTAGAGGGCGCCCGCGGGTAGCGGGAGTCCGCGGACGGCCTCCGGGCGCGCGGACGAGAGAAAAATCTGCCCGTCCTCCGGAAGCGCCTCGGCGAAGGCGCCGAGGACGCGAGGGTCCCACTCGGAGTCGAAGTCGTCGAACGCGAGGACCGGCGGGTTGCCCGCCGCCTCGGCCATGAGCGTCATCTCGGCGAGCGTCCACGCGAGGAGGAAGGTCCGCGTCTCGCCGGAAGAGGCGCGCGACGCGACCGGAACGCCCTCGGCCTTCAGGAGAACGTCGTCGCGGTGCGGCCCCGCGAGGCAGCGCTGGGCCCGCCGCTCGTCGGCCTTCTTCTGCCGCATGAGCGCGGCCAGGGCCCGCGAGTGGTCCGCCGCGTCGCCCTCGGCCGGGAGGTCGCTCAGGAGTTCGAGCGCGACGCCGCGGAAGGGAGAGCCGAGAGCTTCGGCGGCCCGGGCGATCTCCGTCTCGAGGCGCGCGCGCGTCGCGCGGCGGGAGACGGCGATCCGGGCGCCGGTCTCGGAGAGCGTCGATTCGTACACGGCCATCTCGTCGGCGTCGTAACGCGGCGAGAGCGCGAGAAGCCGCGTCTTGGACGCGCGCGCCTTCTCGTACTGCGCGAGGAAGCGCGCGTGCTCGGGGTCGACGGCGAGCGCGGCCCGGTCGAGGGCGCGCCGGCGGTCGGCCGCCGGCCCCGAGAGGCGCGCGAGGTCGCGCGCCGTCAGGAACACCGCGGGAAGCGTGCGGGCGGCCGTGAGGCGCGTGACGCGCTTGCCGTCCCGGTAGTGCTCGCGAACGCCGGCCGAAAGAACGAGGCCGAGGGTCGCGTCGGTGCGTGGGTCTCCCGCCTCGCGCACGCGCGCGGACACGACCGTGCGCGGAGCCAGGTGCTCACGCACCTCCGCGAGGTCGCGGGTGCGGAACGACGCCCGTCCGGAGACCAGCGCGAGCGCCTCGAGGAGGTTCGTCTTGCCCTGCCCGTTGTCTCCCACCACGAGGTTGAGCCTCGGGTGGAACTCGAGCCGGGTGCTGGCGAGGTTCCGGAACGCGTCCGACGTGAGGGACAGAATCTCCACTAGGCCTTTTACATCCGCATCGGCATGACGACGTAGAGGTAGCTCCGGATGCCGCCGAGTGGCTCCCCGGGCCGGCCCTGGCACTGGGCCTGCTCGTCCTTGACGAACAAGTGGACGTCCTTGGTCTCGGCCGCCTCGAGGAACTGCTCGAGGTAGCGCGCGTTGAGGCGCAGCGTCACGGGGGTCGAGTCGTAGGCCGCGGGGATCTCCTGCGAGCCGTCGCCGACCTCCTGGCTCTCGGACGAAACGACGAGCGATCCCTTGTCGAACGCGAGGCTCACGGCCTTCGTCCGGTCGCCCGAGAGGAGCGCGATGCGCCTCACCGCGCCGAGGAGCTCTTCCCGCGGGACGACGGCTTTCTTGTCGTTTTCCTTGCTGATGACCTTCTCGTAGTCGGGAAAGCGGCGCTCGTCGAGCTTCGAGAACAGCTTCCGGTTCCCGACGACGAACCCGATGTGGTTCGTGCCGCGCACGATCGTCACGGCCGCGTCATCCGCCGCGTCGAGCTTTCCGAGCTCGTCGAGGATCTTCTTCGAAACGAGCACGGGCTCGAACCCCGAATCGGCCTTCGACCCTTCCACCTCGACCAGGGCGAGCCGGTGCCCGTCGGTGGCGACCATCTCGACGACGCCGTTCTTCGCCTTCAGGAGAGCCCCCTGCAGCTGCAGGCGCATCTCCTCGGTCGAAACCGCGAAGCGGACCTTGTCGACCATGCGGCGCAGCGCGCCGAACGGCAACGTGAGCGACGGACCCCCGGAGGGCTCCGGCCGCGTGGGGTAGTCCCCGGCCGGCAGGCCATTGAGCCGGATCCGCAGCTTTGGTTCCTTGCACTCGACGGACACGTGGTTGTTCTCGAGCACCTTGAGCTTGAGCTCGGCGTTCGGCGGCAACTCGCGCACGACGTCGTAAAGCCGGCGTGCCGGCGCCGTCACGGCCCCGGCACTCTTCTGTGCCGTCGTCGGGATCTCGGACACGAGGGTCGTGTCCAGATCTGTCGCCGTCAGGGCGAGGACGCCATTTCGCGCTTCGAGAAGCACGTTCGTGAGAATCTGATGCGTGGTTCTCTTCTCCACGACGCCCTGAATCAGGCTGAGTTCGCGGGCAAGAACCGAGGCCGGAATTGTCAGCTCCACGACGACTCCTTAAGGAATCTGAATCGTACCATTCAGAACCCCCCAAAAGAAGTAGAAGTCGTAGGGAGTGTCAAAAAGTGGAGAAGTATGTAACTCGTTCAAATTGAGAGGGTTGAAGAGCACAACACCCTGTGCATCGCCGGCCACCGGATTGTGTATTCACGAGACATGGAAAACGGGTGTGCCGGGTTATCCAAGCGGGCGCCAAGCGGGGAGGAAAACGGGTGGAAAAAAGCGTGGAAAAGTCAGCGATACTGCGCCAGGAAGCCCGCCACGAGACGGTCGAAGTCGGAATCCTCCTCGCGCAGCGCCGCGATCTTGCGCACCGCGTGAAGAGCCGTCGTGTGGTGCTTGTCGGAGAAGAGCCGGCCGATCTCCGGGAGCGAGAGGTGAGTGGCTTCCTTCAGAACGTACATCGCGACCTGGCGCGGGAAGACGATCGGCCCGCGCTTGGACCGCGCGCGCATCTCGTTCGGCTTCAGGCCGTAATGCGCCGCGATGCCCTTGACGATCTCGGCGGGAGAGGCGGCGGACTCCTCGGCGCGGAAGACGTCCTTCAGCGACTCGCGCGCGAGGTCGAGAGAGACGGGCTCGCCCTTGAGCGACGCGTACGCGACGACGCGGTTGAAGTAGCCCTCCAACTCGCGGATCGAGGACTTGATCTTCGACGCGAGGAAGAACGAGACGTCGTCCTCCAGCGCGACCTCGTGCGCGTCGGCCTTCTGCCGGAGGATCGCGACCTTCGTCTCGAAGTCGGGCAGCTGGATGTCCACGATGAGCCCGCCCTCGAAACGGCTCTTGAGGCGCTCCGCGAGCCCGGGAATCTCGCGCGGCGGCACGTCCGAGGAGAAGACGATCTGGTTGCCCTCGTCGTAGAGCGCGTTGAACGTGTGGAAGAGCTCGTTCTCGGAAGCCTCCTTGCCGACCACGAACTGCACGTCGTCGAGGAGGAGGAGGTCGGCGGCGCGGAAACGCTGGCGGACCGCTTCCATCTTGTTGAACCTGAGGCCGAGGACGACCTCGTTCACGAAGTTCTCGGACGTCAGGTAGATGACCTTCTCGCCGGGGTGGCGCGAGAGGCGCCGGTGGCCGATGGCCTGCATGAGGTGCGTCTTGCCGAGGCCCGTGCCGCCGCAGACGAGGAGCGGGTTGTACTGGCGGGAAGTCTGGTCGGCAACGCGCAGCGCGGCCGCGTGCGCGAGACGGTTCGACGAGCCGGTCACGAAATTCTCGAACGTGTACGCGGGGTTCAGGCCGCCGGCCCGGCGCCGCGGCTCGGACGGGATCTTCTGCGGGTTGACCGAAGAGCGGAACTCCCCGTCGGCGCCGAACCGGATCTCGCGGGTTCCGACGCCCGCGAGGCGGGCCGCCTCGGCGATCTGGTGGGCGTAGGCCTCCGGGATGTAGTCGACGAAGAGGGGCGTTCGAACCTGGACGAAGATCGCCTCCGCGGTTTCCGACTTCTGGCGCGAATCGCGGAACCAGGAGTCGAACTCCCGCTCGTCGACGCGGGTCTTCAGGTGCTCGAGTATCTTGGCCCAGGAGTTGGCTTTTTCCACAGGATGTCCACCGCTGTGCAAATCGATCTTGCGACGGGGGGCGAGAGCCTACCACCCGTCCAGCGGGGGTCCAAGACCCTTCGGGTTGACAGGCGGGGCCGGGACCCGGAGAATCCCCCTCCCCGCGGGAGGGTCCGCCAACCATGGCCAAAACGAAGAGAACGTTCCAGCCCAACAACCGCCACCGGAAGAGGACGCACGGCTTCCTCATCCGGATGAGAACCAAGACCGGCCGCGCCGTCCTCGCCCGCCGCCGGGCCAAGGGCCGCAAGACCCTCTCCGCCTGAGCGGAGGAGGGGCCCGGGCCGCCACCGGGCCCCCCCGGCCAAAGAGCCGGTTCATGAGTCCACGCGTACCGCCCGAACCGCGCCCCGCGCGCGCGGAGGCGTTCCCGCGCCGCCTTGCGGATCGCCGCGCGCCGGGACTTCACCGCGACCTACGACGCCGGCCGCCGCCACCACGGCCGCCTCGTCGTCGTGTTCGCGCGGCCGAAGGACGGCGCGGGCCGGCTCGGAATCACGGCCACGCGCAAGGTCGGAAACGCCGTCCTGCGCAACCGCGCCCGGCGCCGGGTGCGCGAGATCTACCGCCGCTGGCACGCCGCCGCTCCCCTGGCCGCGTCCCTCGAGGTCGTCGTGAACGTCATGTCGCGTGCCGCGACCGCCCCGTTTCCGGCGCTCGACGCCGAGCTGCGCGCCCTGCTCGACCGCGCCGCCCTCGCCGCGTGGCCGGAGCGCGCGTGAGCGCCGTGGCCGCCTTCCCCGCCGAGCCGACCCCCGGGGCCCGCGCGGCCGCGGCCGTCTTCGGCTTCTACAAGAAATTCGTCTCTCCGCTGCTGCCGCCCGCCTGCCGGTTCACGCCGACCTGCTCGGAATACGCGCGTGAAGCGGTCCTCCGCCACGGCCTACCCCGCGGCCTCGCGCTCGCCGCGAGGCGGCTGGCGAGCTGCCATCCGTTCCACGCGGGCGGCCACGACCCCGTACCCTGAGAAGATCGTCCAAGGAGACCTCTTGGAGACCAAACGACTCGTCCTCGCGTTCGCCCTTTCGGCCGCCGTCCTGATCGGCTGGTACGTGCTGTTCCCGCCGCCGGCCCCCGCGCCCACGAAACCGGCGGCGGCGGCGGCCGCCCCGAAAACGGCGGCGCCGGGTTCTCCCGCCGCGGCCTCCCCCGCCACCACCGCTGCTCCCGCGCCGGTTGCCGCCGCGCCGCCGCCGGCCGCCCCGGCGGTGCCCGTCGAGCCGATCGCCGCGGCCGCCGGGGAGACCGTCGAGGTCCACCAGCCGCTCTACACGGCGCGCCTCTCGAACGAGGGCGCCGTCCTCACCGCGTTCGTCCTCGCGCAGCACCGCGACGGCGCCGGCAAGCCGCTCAACCTGGTCCGCCTGGACGCGCCGTATCCCGGGCGCACGCTCGCGCTCGACCCCGCGGACCCGTTCCTCGCCCGCGCGGCGAAGGCGCGCTTCGCCGTCGCGAAGGAAGAGAACGGGAGCGAGAAGACCGTGCGGTTCCGGTACCGCGAGGCGGACGGCAACGGGCTCACGGCGACGTACGTCTTCCGCGACTCGTACGTCATCGGCCTGAAGGTCGAGCGCGAGGGCCCCGCGGGCGCGGCGGGCCCGGTCGGCGTCGTCCTCGGCCCGAGCATCGGGAACCCGTCGGGCGAGGAGCTGCAGAGCCGTTACTCGACCCCCGGCGGGACGATCACGGTGGCGACGGGCGGCTCGGTCACGCGCCGGGCCAAGGACGGGCTCAAGGAGGCCGTGCCGGGACTCGCCGGCCTTGTGGCGGCGGGGCTCGAGGACAACTACTTCCTCACGGCGTTCCTGCCCGGCGCGCAGGGCGTCGTGGCGCTCCGCCCGGTCTCGCTGAGCGCGCCCGTCCCGGCGCAGACCGCGGCGCCGTCCGCGACGCCGGCGGCCGCGCCGGCGGCTGCGGCCGAGAGCGAGGTCGTCCTGTCCGGGACCGGCGCCCTTGCGACGGACGTTTTCCTCGGACCGAAGGCAATCGACATCCTCGAGAAGACGCGGCCGGGCCTCGACCGCGTGATCGACTACGGCTGGTTCGCGGTCCTCGTGAAGCCGCTTCTGTGGGGGCTGCGCGCGATCCACAAGTACGTCGGAAACTGGGGCGTCGCGATCCTCCTCATCACCGTCGTCATCAAGGTCCTTCTCTACCCGCTCACGCACAAGCAGCTCGTCTCGATGAAGAAGATGGGCGCGCTGCAGCCGAAGGTGGAGGCGATCCGGACGAAGTGGGGCTCGCGCCTCAAGCAGGATCCGCAGGCGCGCGTGAAGATGAACGAGGAGATGATGGGTCTCTACAAGCAGGAGGGCGTGAACCCCGCGGGCGGCTGCCTGCCCCTCCTCCTGCAGATGCCGATTCTCATCGCGTTCTACAACCTGCTCGCGCACTCGATCGAGCTCCGGCACGCGCCGTTCATGCTCTGGATCACGGACCTCTCCGCGAAGGACCCGTACTACGTCACGCCGATCCTCATGACGGCGACGATGTGGATCCAGCAGCAAATGACGCCGACGACCGGCGACGCCACGATGAAGCGCGTCCAGAACATCATGCCGCTCGTCATGGGCTTCCTGTTCAAGGACGTGCCGTCCGGCCTCGTCCTCTACTGGCTCATGCAGAACATCCTGACGATCGCCCAGCAGATGATCCTCAACCGCTTCACGGACCTCGGGCATTCTTCAATGAAGCCGAAGGCGTCCTGAGGACGGGCTGCCGAGGATGTCGCCGCTCGCCGGCGACCGCGAACGCGGGGGCGACGTGCTCGTCGCTCCCGCGACGCCGCCCGGCGTTTCGGCCCTCGCCGTCGTCCGGCTGACGGGCCCGGCGGGCGCGGCGCGGGCCGTCGCCCGCCGCCTCGCGCCGGACTTCCCCGCCGAGCCGGTCCCGCGCCAGGCGCTTCTCCTGCGCCTCGTCGACGCCGAGGGCCGCGCGCTCGATCGCGCCGTCGTCCTCTTCTGGGCGGCGCCGCACTCGCCCACCGGCGAGGAGGTCGTCGAGTTCGTCTGTCACGGTTCATCCGGCGTCGTTCTCGGCCTCGTGGACGCGGCGCGGCGCGCGGGGGCGCGGCCGGCCGAGCGCGGCGAGTTCACACGGCGGGCGCTCGCGCACGGGAAGCTGGACCTCGCCGAGGCCGAGGGCCTCGCGGTGCTCGCGCGCGCCGAGAGCCGCGGCGCGGCGCGGCGGGCGCTCGGCCTCGTGGAGGGCGCGCTCTCGAAGCGGGTGCACGCGGCCCGCGAACGGGCGCTCGACGCGCTGGCGGCGCTAGAGGCCGCGCTCGACTTCGCCGAGGACGTGCCCGCCGGTGAGGCGACGCGTGCGGGAGCGGAGTTCGCCGCGATCGCCGCGGAGCTCGACGCTCTTGCGAGATCGGCGCGCGGCGCGGGCGAGCGGAAGCCTGTCGTGGCCATCCTCGGCCGGCCGAACGCGGGGAAGTCGACGCTCTTCAACGCGCTCGTCGGAAGCGACCGCGCGATCGTGACGGCGACGCCGGGCACGACGCGCGACGCGATCACCGAGACCGTCGAGATCGCGGGGGAGAGCGTGACGCTCGTCGACACGGCGGGTCTGCGCGACGCGACGGAAGAGGTCGAGCGAATCGGCGTCGACGTCGCGACGCGAGCCGGGGAGAACGCGGACCTGGTGCTCTACGTGGTCGATGCGCTTGCCGGGAGGAACGAAGAGGACGAGGATTTTCTTAGAGGGGGAAGAGGGGAGAAGACGCTCGTCGTGATGACGAAGGCCGATCTCGTTCCTCTCTCTTCCTCTTCGGATCTCTCCGTCTCCGCGCTCACCGGCGCCGGCCTCGACGCGCTGCGCGCGGCGGCCGCCGCGCGCCTCGGCCTCGTCGAGGCCGAAGGAGAGCTGCTCGTCCTCGCGCGCCACAAGGAAGCCCTCGAGTCGGCGGCGCGGCTTCTTGCGGAGGCCGGCGCGCTCGCGGCCGGCGGGAGCGACGCCGAGCTCGTCGCGGCGCGGGCGCGAGAAGGCCTCGTCGCGCTCGGCGCGATCACGGGGGAGACCGCCACCGAGGATCTTCTCGACCGCATCTTCTCGACGTTCTGCGTCGGCAAGTAGACGGCGCCGTTAAAGTGTCGCCCGTGAGCCGGACATGGGACGTCGTCGTCGTCGGGGGCGGGCACGCGGGCGCGGAGGCCGCGCTTGCGGCCGCGCGCCTCGGCGCCGAGACGCTTCTCGTGACCGGCGATCCCGCGACGATCGGCCGCATGAGCTGCAACCCCGCGGTCGGCGGGCTCGCGAAGGGCCAGGTCGTGCGCGAGATCGACGCGCTCGGCGGTGCGATGGGTCTCGTCGCGGACCGCACGGCGATCCAATTCAAAGTGCTGAACGCCTCGCGCGGGCCCGCCGTGCGCGGCCTGCGCTGCCAGTCCGACAAGGCGCTCTACGCGGCGGAGCTGCGCCGCGTCGTGGAGTCGGCCGCGCGCGTCACGGTGGCCGCGGGAACGGCGGCGGGGTTCAAGGTGGAGAAGGGCCGGCTCGCCGGCATCGTCCTCGAAGACGGGACGACGCTTCCGTGCCGCGCGGCGGTCGTGACGACCGGGACGTTTCTCTCGGGCCTCGTGCACGTGGGGGAGAGCCGCCGCGAAGCGGGCCGGTGGGACGAGCCGCCGGCGAAGTCGCTCTCTCACGCTCTCTCGGCGCTCGGCCTCCGCCTCGGACGCATGAAGACCGGCACGCCGCCGCGCGTCGCCGCGGGGAGCGTGGACGTTTCGCGCATGGACCGCGCGGCGGGCGACGCGCGGCCCGAGCCGTTTTCATTCCGCTCGCGCGGCGGGAAGTTTCCCGCGCAGCCCCAGGTCGACTGCTGGCTGACGCACACGGGCGCGCGCGTCCACGACCTCATCCGCGAGAGCCTGCCGCTCTCGCCGCTCTACGCGGGGCGCATCACGGGCCGTGGCCCGCGCTACTGCCCGTCCATCGAAGACAAGGTCGTGCGCTTTCCCGACAAAGCGCGCCACCAGATCTTCGTCGAGCCCGAGGGTCTCTCGACCGACTGGCTCTACCTGAACGGTCTCTCGATGTCTCTCCCTCCCGCGACACAAGAACAAATCGTTAGATTGATTATTGGGCTCGAGCACGCCGAGATCCTTCGGCCGGCCTACGCGGTCGAGTACGATGTCGTATTCCCGGAGCAGCTGGACGTGTCTCTCGAGACGCGCGCGCTGCCGGGGCTCTTTCTCGCGGGACAGATCAACGGAACGTCCGGCTACGAGGAAGCGGCCGGGCAGGGCCTGGTCGCGGGCGCGAACGCGGCGCGCGCGGCGCGGGATCTCGGAGAGCCGCTCGTTCTCTCGCGCGACGAGGCGTACGTGGGCGTGATGCTCGACGACCTCGTGACGCTCGGCCTCGACGAACCCTACCGGCTGCTGACGTCGCGCGCGGAGCACCGCCTCCTTCTCGGCGCCGACAGCGCGTACGCGCGGCTCACGGAGAAGGCGGTCGCGTTCGGGCTCGTCGCGCCGGAAGACGCCGAACCGATTCTCGAGGCCGAGGCGCGCCATGCGCGCGTGTCCACGGCGCTCGAGACGGCGCGGGTGACGCCCGACCGCGCGACGCGCGCACGACTTGCCGAGGAGGGCGTGAACGTGGGCGAGGAGACGACGCTCGCGGGCCTCCTCCGGCGGCCGGAGCTCGCCGCTTCGGCGCTGCGCGCGTTCCTCGCGGAGGCGCTCGACGAGGGGGCGCGCGGGGATCTCGCCGCGCTCGACGCCGGGGCGCTGGACCGTGTCGCGTCCGAGCTGCGCTACGCGGGGTTTCTACAGCGCGAACGGCAGACCGTCGCCCGGCTCAAGCGAGCGGGCGGGCGGCGCATCCCGCGCGACTTCGTCTACCGCGGCACGCCGGGGCTCTCGCTCGAGGCCGTCGAAAAACTCGAGCGGCATCGGCCAGGCACGCTCGGCCAGGCCGCGCGCATCCCCGGTGTGACGCCCGCGGCCGCGGCGCTTCTCCTCGCGCGGCTTCTGGCGCGCGACCGGAGCGTGGCCGCGTGAGGGACGCCGCGCTCCGGGCCGAGGTGGCGCGCGTCGTCGCGGCGCTGCCCGCCGGGGTTCGGCCGCAGGCCGAGGCCGCACGCGAGGGGCTCGTGGCCTTTCTCGCGTTCCTCACGGAGCGGAACGGGGAGATGAACCTCGTCTCGGCGCGCGCGGCCGAGCCGGAGGCGCTCGCGGGACACCTTGCGGACGCGCTCGCCGGACTGCCCTTTCTTCCGGCGCCGCGTCCGGCGCCGATCCGCCTCCTCGATCTGGGCTCGGGCGGCGGGTTCCCGGCGCTTCCGCTCCTTCTCGTGAGGCGCGACGTCGAGGGCACGCTCGTCGACTCGATCCGCAAGAAGTGCACGTTCCTGGCGGAGGCCGCGGAGCGCCTCGCGTTGACCGCGCGCAGCGTGAACGCTAGATTCCCGGACTCGTTTCCGATGGCGAAAAGCGGGCCCTTCGACGTTCTCACGACCCGCGCCGTCGGCTCGGCGGGGAAGCTCGTCTCCGCGGCCCGGCCGGTCCTCGCTCCCGGCGCGCGGGCGCTCCTCTGGACGACGGAGCCGCTCGTGAGGGACGCCGTCCGGGACAGCCGCGCGAAGGTTTCCGCGTTCCACCGCGACCCCAGCAGCGAGCGACGGGGCCTCCTCGTCCTGGAATGTTTCACGTGAAACATCGCGTTCTCGCCGTCGCGAACCAGAAGGGCGGAGTGGGGAAGACCACGACCGCCGTCAGCCTCGCGGCGGCCCTCGCCGCGCTGGAACGGCCGGTCCTGCTCGTCGATTTCGACCCGCAGGGCAACGCAACCGGCGGGCTCGGCGTCGACAAGGCGGAGCTCCTTCGCACGACCTACGACTGGCTCCTGGGCGAGGCCGCGTTCGAGGAGGTCGCCCGGCCGACCGAACTGCCCTGCCTGACGCTCCTGCCCGCGAACCGCGACCTCGTCGGCGCAGAGGTCGAGCTGGTGGGCGCCGAGAGGCGGGAGTTCCGGCTCAAGGAGCGGCTCGCGGGGGTGAAGGACCGGTTTGAATACGTCCTCGTCGACTGCCCGCCTTCGCTCGGGTTCCTCACGCTCAATGCGCTCGCGGCGGCCGACGGGCTCCTCCTCCCGATCCAGTGCGAGTACTACGCGCTCGAGGGCGTCTCGGAGCTCCTCGCGACGATGGAGCGGGTGAAGGAGAGCCTCAACCCGGCCCTCACGGTCGCGGGCGTCGTCCCGACGATGTGGGACGAGCGGACGAATCTCTCTCGCCAGGTGCTCGACGAGATCCGCAAGCATTTCGGCGACCGCGTGTTCAAGACGCCGGTGCCGCGCAGCGTGCGGCTGGCCGAGGCGCCGTCCTTCGGGAAGCCGATCCTCCTGTACGACGCGCGCTCGCGCGGGGCCGAGGCGTACCTCGCCATCGCCCGCGAGATGCTCCGGCGCGACGCGCGCTGACCCGCGGCGAGCCCGTCTCCGCGGGCGGCTGTTACGATTCCGCCGATGTCCCGAAAACCCGCGCTCGGCCGAGGCCTCTCGGCCCTGATTCCCTCGGCAAAGCCGGGCCGCGAGGCCGGGGGCCTGCGCACGGTGCCGCTCGCGCTCCTCGACGCGAACAAGCGGCAGCCCCGCCGCCGCTTCGACGACGACGGGATCGCCGAGCTCTCGCGCTCGATCGCGAAGACGGGGATCCTGCAGCCGGTCCTCGTCACCCGCGAAGGGGAGCGCTACCGGATCCTCGCGGGCGAACGGCGCGTCCGCGCGGCGCGCCTCGCGGGCCTCTCCGAGGTCCCCGTCGTCGTGCGAGAGGGCGTCGCGGACCGCGACCATCTCCTCATCGCCCTCGTCGAGAACCTTCAGCGCCGGGACCTCACGGTGCTCGAGGAAGCCGAGGCCTACCGCCACCTTCGCGAGGACTTCGGCCTCACGCAGGAGGACGTCGCCGAGCGCGTCGGCAAGGACCGCGCGACGGTCGCGAACGCGCTCCGCCTCCTGAAACTCCCCGCCGCCGTGCGCGAGGCGCTCGAGGAGGGCGCGCTGACGGCCGGCCACGCGCGCGCGCTCCTCGCGCTCTCCTCCGCCGCGGACCAGGAAACGCTCGCGAAGGAGATCGTCCGGCGCGGCCTGAACGTGCGCGCCGTCGAGGCGCGCGTCGCCGCGCTCGCCAAGGGCGGCAGCAAAAAGAAGAAGAACCGCACGGTCGACGCGGACACGCGCGACGCGGAGCTGCGCCTGGGACGCGCGCTCGGCACGAAGGTCGAGATCCGGAGAAAGAAACGAGGCGGCGAGGTGCGCATCGCGTTCTACTCGGAGGAGGAGCTCATCGGCCTCTTCGAGAAGCTGTCGGGCGGGGGAGACGCGTGAGCGCGAAGAAGTCCAGCGGCACCCTGAACGGATTCCTCGACCGCGGCGCGCGGCTCGAGGGCACGCTCACGTTCGACGACGTGTTCCGGATCGACGGCGCCTTCAAGGGCACGATCGTCTCGGACGCCGAGCTCGTGGTCGGAGACGGGGGCCTCGTCGAGGGCGAGATCCGCGTCGGACGCCTTGCCGTGTCCGGGACCGTGCGCGGCGTCATCCACGCCAAGGAGCGCATCGAGGTCCACGCGGGCGGGCGGCTGTTCGCGGAGATCCACGCCCCTTCGCTCGTCGTCGAGGAAGGCGCCGTGATCCAGGGCGCCGTCGAAGCCGGCGCGGCGCGTCCGGCCGGGGGCGACGGACCCAGCCCGGAAAAAACCTAACGGATCCCGCGTTCGAGAACCGCGAACGCCGAGCCGGCGAGCGCGTGCGCGATCGTCGTCTCGACGCCCGCGGGGAGTCCCGCCGCTGCCGCGACCTCCACGAGCGCCTGGTCGACCCCCGTGAGGTTTCGCGCCTCGATCGCCGTGGCGAGAACGCGCTCGGCAGAGGCCGCGGGGAAGTTCAGTTCGCAGGCCGACACGAGCGTCTCGCCGCCCGACCGCAACGCGAGGCCGTACGTGCGGCACGTCGTGGGGCGTGCGGCGTAGACCGCGCAACGGCCGGAGGGAAGCTCGAGCGCCGGGCAAGGCGTGTTGCGCGCGGCGAGGAACCACGCCCCCTCGGCCGCGTCGCTTCTCTCGGGATCGAGCAGGCCCGACGAGGCGTCTCCGGGAAACGTCGCGGCGCTCTGCTCGACCGCGCGCGTCGCCCGGGCGAGCACCGCAGCGCGAGCGCCCGCGGGCAGCCCGGCCACCACGTGGCGCAGCGCGAGCGCTTCCGGCAGGCCGATCGCGAAGAGCCCGACGCAGCAGCCGAAGCAGCCCGCGCGACAGGTCAGCTCGCCCGGACGGAGCGCGGCGGTCTTCTCCTCCCAGAGCCGGTCGGCACCCTCGAGAGACGTTATAAAACGACCGATTAGTTTCTGTGTTGGAGGCATGGGCTGCGCCGGCCGATCATGGCAGGCGAGGGAAAGCGCGGAAAGCGCCGCGGCTGATGCGCCCGAGGTTTGACCCATGGGCCCCGCTGTGAGATAACGCGCCGGCCAGCGCGCGTTTCCGGGCCGTCGACCCTGCCTCTTTCGAGGCCACGCCTCGAGGTCCCGACCCGCGCGGGCAACGACGCTCGACGGATCGACATGCAGCTTCCCGATCTCTCCCTGCTGATCATCATGGTCCTCTTCTGGGCCACGTACGCCGTCTTGCGCGCGTGGGTCTTCAAACCGCTCGGCTCGATCCTCGAGGAGCGCGAGAAGAAGGCCGCGACGGCGACGGACGCCCTCGCGAAGGCGCTCGAGAACGAGAAAGAGACGCTCGCCTCGATCGACCGCCGCCTGACGGAGACCCGGCGCGAGGCGCTCGCCGCCCGGCAGGCCTCCCGCAACGACGCGAACACGAAGCGGCAGGCGCTTCTCGACGAAGCCCGCGAGAAGGTCCGGCTCGCCGCCTCCTCGGCGCAGGGGAAGCTCGACGCCGAGGTCGCCACCGCGCGTGCGGAGCTCGCGAAGAACATCCGAACGACGGCAGGCGAGATCGCCTCTCTGGCGCTCGGGCGGAGGCTCGCGTGAGTCCCTCCGGGCACGAGACCGTGAAGGGGTTCCTCGGAATTCCGAATCTCTTCTGGCAGGTCACGAACCTCGTCGCGTTTCTCGGGCTCCTCTGGTATTTCCTGCGAAAGCCCGTCGCCGAGTTCTTCGGCACGCGCCGGACCGAGGTCGCAAAGGCGCTCGCGAAGGCCGAGGACGACACGAAGCGCGCCGAGGCCCTCGCGGCCGAGCTCGCCAAGCGCCTCGCGCAGATCGAGACGGAGCTCACGAACCTCCGCGACAGCGCCAGGCGCGACGCCGAGGCCGAGCACGCCGCCCTTCTGAAGCAGACCGAGGAGGACGCGGCGCGGGTCCTCGCCCGCGCGTCGACAGACGTGGACAACCGGCTGCGCGCCGCGCGCGCGGAGCTCACGGCCTACGCCGGCGATCTCGCCGTCGAGGTCGCCCGCGAGATCCTCGCGAAGAACGTCACGCCCGAAGACGAGAAACGCCTCGTCGCCGAGGGCGTGGCCGAGCTGTCGGCGCGGGCGAAAGGCTGACGATGGCGGAACGCTTCACCCGGCCCTACGTCGACGCCTTCTTCGCCGTCGCCGGCTCCGCCGGGGCCGTCGACGCGCAGCTTCCGGCGCTCGACGCCGTCGCCCGGGCGATCGAGTCGAACGCCGAGCTCGCGAAGGTTCTCGCGAACCCCGGCGTCGAGCGGACGCGCCGCAAGGCGCTCCTCGACGCCGTCGCCGAGAAGGTCGGCGTCGACACGCTCGGAGTGCGGCTCCTCGACACCCTCCTCCAGAACCGCCGCGTGCACCGCCTTCCGGCGTTCCTCGCCGCGGTGCGCGAGCGGCTCGACCGCGAGCGCCGCACGCTCGAGGCGCGCGTCACGAGCGCGCGCCCGCTCGACGACGCGGTCTTCGAGGCCCTGCGCCGGATGGTCGAGGGCCGCACCGGCTCGACCGTGCGCGTGGTCTCGTCCGTAGAACCCTCGCTCCTCGGCGGCTTCGTCGTCTCGGTGGGCAGCGCCCGCCTCGACGCGTCGCTCGCGCGCCGGCTCGAGAAGGCTCGCGCCGCGCTGCACGCACTCGCCCCGGCGTCTTGACCGGAGAAAGAAGCTTATGGCCGACATCAGCGCCCAGGAAATCACCCAGCTCATCAAGGCCCAGCTCGCGGGCGTCACGCAGGGCGTGGACGTCGACGAGGTCGGCACGGTCATCTCGGTCGGCGACGGCATCGCGCTCGTCTACGGGCTCGACAAGGCGATGGCCGGCGAGCTCATCGCGTTCCCGAACGACGTCTTCGGCCTCGCGCTGAACCTCGAGGAATCGCACGTCGGCTGCGTGCTCATGGGCGAGACGAGCCTCGTCAAGGAAGGCGACACGGCCAAGCGAACGAAGCGCATCGTGTCCGTGCCCGTCGGAGACGCCCTGATCGGCCGCGTCCTGAATCCGCTTGGGATCCCGCTGGACGGCAAGGGCCCGATCGCCTCGACGGAGTTCTACCCCGTCGAGCGTCTCGCGCCCGGCGTCGTCGACCGCATGCCCGTCAAGGAGCCGATGCAGACCGGCATCAAGGCCATCGACGCGATGATCCCGATCGGCCGCGGCCAGCGCGAGCTCATCATCGGCGACCGCCAGACCGGCAAGACGGCGATCGCGCTCGACGCGATCATCAACCAGAAGGGCAAGGACGTCGTCTGCGTCTACGTCGCGATCGGGCAGAAGAACTCGACGGTCGCGCAGGTCGTCCAGACGCTCGAGAAGCACGGCGCGATGGAACACACCATCGTCGTCGCGGCCTCCGCGTCCGACCCGGCGCCGCTCCAGTACATCGCCGCGTATGCGGGCTGCGCGATGGGCGAGTACTTCATGTACAACGGCCGGCACGCGCTCGTCATTTACGACGACCTCTCGAAGCAGGCGGCGTCCTACCGCGAGATCTCGCTCCTCCTCCGGCGGCCGCCGGGCCGCGAGGCGTACCCGGGCGACGTCTTCTACCTCCACAGCCGGCTCCTCGAGCGGGCCTCGAAGCTGAGCAAGGAGAAGGGCGGCGGCTCGCTCACGGCGCTCCCGATCATCGAGACGCAGGCGGGCGACGTCTCGGCGTACATCCCGACGAACGTCATCTCGATCACCGACGGCCAGATCTTCCTCGAGTCGGACCTCTTCTTTTCGGGCCAGCGCCCGGCGGTCAACGTCGGCATCTCGGTGTCGCGCGTCGGCGGATCGGCGCAGATCAAGGTCATGCGCGCGATCTCGGGCACGCTGCGCCTCGACCTCGCGCAGTTCCGCGAGCTCGCGGCCTTCGCCCAGTTCGGCTCCGACCTCGACAAGACGACGCAGGCCCAGCTCAACCGCGGCCAGCGCCTCGTCGAGATCCTCAAGCAGAATCAGTACGTGCCGATGGACATCGGGCTCCAGGTCGCGTCGGTCTTCGCCGGGACGAAGGGTTTCCTCGACGACCTCCTCGTCGAGGCGGTGCTCCCGTTCGAGACGGCGCTCCACGAGTACCTGAAGGACCAGAAGAAGGCGCTCCTCGACGAGGTCCGCGCCGCGGGCAAGCTCACGAAGGAGATCGAGGACGCGCTCTCGGCGGCGGTCGCCGAGGCGAAGAAGGTCTTCCTCGCAACGCGGCCCGAAGCGAAGGTCGCGTAGGGAGTCGCGCGGCGCGCCCATGGCCAACCTGATCGACATCCGGCGCCGGATCCGCAGCGTGAAGAACACGCAGCAGATCACGAAGGCGATGAAGATGGTCGCGGCCTCGAAGCTGCGCCGGGCGCAGGACCGCGTCCTCTCGGCGCGTCCCTACGCCACGACGCTCGAGGCGACGCTCGCCTCCGTCGCCGCGCGCGTCCCGGCAAACGAGGACGGCACGAGCGCGCACCCGCTCCTCCAGGGGCGCGAGGAGAAGAACGTCGTCGTGATCGCCGTGAGCGGCGACAAGGGTCTCGCCGGCGGATTCAACACGAACGTGAACCGCGCCGTAGGAGCGCTTCTGCGCGAGCAGAAGGAGAGGGGCGTGAACGTGCGCCTCGTCGTCCTCGGCAAGAAGTCGAACGACTTCTGGAAGAGACGTTCCTTTGAAATCCTGGACGCCAGGCCCGGCCTCTTCTCGAAGCTGAACATGGCCGTCGCGGCCGAGATCGCGCGCGGCCTGGGCGCGCGCTTCGTCTCGGGCGAGGTCGACGCGGTCTACGTCGTCTACAACGAGTTTCGGAGCGTGATCTCCCAGATCGTCCGAACGAAGAGGCTCCTTCCGGTGAGCCTCGAGGCCGGTGCGGGAGCTCCCGGAGCCGGCGGCACGGACTACCTCTACGAACCGGGGCCCG
This sequence comes from Acidobacteriota bacterium, assembly GCA_016716715.1. Taxonomy (NCBI): domain Bacteria; kingdom Pseudomonadati; phylum Acidobacteriota; species Acidobacteriota bacterium. Next base: position 145,193 of record JADJVE010000001.1, read on the forward strand.
ACGTCATCCTCGGCACGCTCGTTCCGCGCTTCCTCGAGTTCCAGATGTACCGCGCCCTTCTCGAGTCGAACGCGGCGTTCTTCGCGGCCCAGATGACCGCGATGGACGGCGCGTCCAAGAACGCGGGCGAGATCATCGACGGCCTCACCCTCACGTACAACCGCGCGCGCCAGGCGCGCATCACGAAAGAGCTCATCGAGATCGTCTCGGGAGCGGCTGCTCTGGAATGAGAGCCGCCCGTTCCTCCGTGCAGAAAGGCTAGCCCGACATGGCAACTGAAGGCAGGGTCGTCCAGGTCATCGGACCCGTCGTGGACGTCGAGTTCCCGGCCGGGAAGCTCCCGACCATCCTCAACGCCGTCCGAATCGTGGACGACGAAAAGCTCTCGACGGTCCCGATCGACATCATCACGGAGGTCGCGCAGCACCTCGGCGAGAACCGCGTCCGCTGCATCTCGATGAAGCCCGCCGACGGCCTCGTCCGCGGCATGAAGGCGATCGACACGGGCGCGCCCATCACGATCCCGGTCGGCCCCGAGACGCTCGGCCGCATCCTGAACGTCATCGGCGAGCCGGTGGACGAGATGGGCCCCGTCACGACGACGGAGCACTGGCCCATCCACCGCGAGGCGCCCGCCTACGAGGACCAGTCCACGTCCGTCGAGATGTTCGAGACGGGCATCAAGGTCATCGACCTCCTCGAGCCCTACACGCGCGGCGGCAAGACGGGCCTCTTCGGGGGCGCGGGCGTCGGCAAGACCGTCCTCATCATGGAGCTCATCAACAACGTCGCGAAGGCGGCAGGCGGCTACTCGGTCTTTGCGGGCGTCGGCGAGCGCACGCGCGAGGGCAACGACCTCTGGCTCGAGTTCACCGAGTCCGGGATCATCGACCCGAAGGACTGGAAGAAGTCCAAGGCCGCGCTCATCTACGGCCAGATGACGGAGCCTCCCGGCGCGCGCCTGCGCGTCGGCCTGACGGGCCTCACGGCGGCCGAGTACTTCCGCGACAAGGAAGGCAAGGACGTCCTCCTCTTCATCGACAACATCTTCCGCTTCACGCAGGCGGGCTCCGAGGTCTCGGCGCTGCTCGGGCGCATGCCCTCGGCCGTCGGCTACCAGCCCAACCTCGCGACCGAGATGGGCGAGCTGCAGGAGCGCATCACCTCCACGAAGCGCGGCTCGATCACGTCGGTCCAGGCGATCTACGTCCCGGCCGACGACCTCACGGACCCGGCGCCGGCGACCGCGTTCGCGCACCTCGATGCGACGACCGTCCTCTCGCGCCAGATCGCCGAGATCGGCATCTACCCGTCCGTCGACCCGCTCGCGTCCACGTCCAAGATCCTCTCGCCGCTCACCGTGGGCGAGGAGCACTACAAGGTCGCGCGCGCCGTCCAGCAGGTCCTCCAGAAGTACAAGGACCTCCAGGACATCATCGCGATCCTCGGCATCGACGAGCTTTCCGAGGACGACAAGGTCATCGTCGCCCGCGCCCGCAAGATCCAGCGCTTCCTCTCGCAGCCCTTCCACGTCGCCGAGCAGTTCACGGGCCTCCCGGGCCGCTACGTGAAGGTCGCCGACACGATTCGCTCCTTCAAGGAAATCGTCGACGGCAAGCACGACGACCTGCCGGAGCAGGCGTTCTTCAACGTCGGCGCGATCGAGGAAGCCCAGGAGAAGGCCGAGAAGCTCAAGGGAGCGGCCTGACGCCGTGGACGGACGCCTCACGCTCACCGTCGTGACCCCGGAGCGCGCCGTCGTTGCGGGCGCCCTCTGCGACGAGGTTACGCTGCCCGGACTCGAAGGCGAGATGGGGATTCTGCCCGCCCACACGCCGCTCATCGCTCTTCTCGGGATCGGCCTCGTGACGTTCCGCGACGGAGCGAAGAAGACGTCCGTCGCCGTGCGGGGCGGCTTCGCCGAGATCGCAAATGACGCCGTGCGCGTCCTCGCGGACGAGGCGGCCGCGAAGGACGCGATCGACGCCGGCAAGGCCGCCGAGGAGAAGACGGCGGCCGAGGCGCGCCGCGCGGACGTCGTGGGCGACGAACAGCTCGACGCCGCCAACGCCGACGCCCGATTCGCCGAGGCGCGGATCTCGGTCGCGGCGTCCTGAACGGCGCGGGCCCGGGGGTTCCGCCTATCATCGGATCCGGTGGCGGCGTGACCGAGGACCGCGATCCCTGGTGGGAGCACTGGTTCGGAGAGCCGTACCTCGCGCTCTATCCGGAACGCGACGAGCGCGAGGCGCGCACCCAGGCCGTGTTCGCGCGCGAGGTTCTCTCCCCGTTCGCGAAGGCCGGCCGCCTCCGGTTCCTCGACCTCGGTTGCGGAACGGGCCGCCGGACCGCGGCCCTCGGACACGGCCTCGGGGCGACCGTGGGCGTCGACGCCTCGCTCCGCCTCGTCGGGTCCGCGCGCCGCTTCGGGCCGCGCCTCCGGCCCGGCGCCCTCTGCGCGCTCCCGGAGAGCCTGCCTCTCGCAAGCCGGAGCGTCGGGGCGGCCGTGAGCTTCGCGGGCGCGTTCGGCCGCTCGGACGACCCGGCCGACGACGCGCGCGTGGCCCGTGAGATCACCCGGGTCCTCGCGCCGGGCGGCGGGTTCCTCGCGGCCGTCTTCAACGCCGAGCGCGTCGTCGCGGGTCTCGCGCGGCGCGAGGAAAAGCTGATCCAGGGAACGCGCGTCGTGATCCGGCGGCGGTACGATCCCGAGCGTCGCATGCTGGACAAGGAGATCGAGCTCGGGAGCGGCCCCGACAGGCGCGTTTACGCGCAGCGTGCCCGCGCCCTGACGGAGCACGAGCTGCGCGGCCGCCTGCGCACCGCGGGGCTGACGGTCGTCGGAGCCTGGGGCGACTTCGACGGCTCGGCGTTCGAGCGCGGGCGCTCGCCGCGCCTCGTTCTCCTCGCCTCGAAGCCTTCGTCGAAGGCATTCGGAGCGCCCGGCCGATGACCGTTCCGCTGGACCGCGTGCCGGGCATTCCGGCGCTCGCGCGCGGGCTCGCGACGGGCGCGCCGGACGTGTCGGAATTCCTGCCGCGCGTGGCGACGCCGGCCGCGATCGCGGCGCATGCGGCCGCGGTGCGCCGCGCCTTCCGTCCGCGTTCCGCGGCGGCGGGCGCCGACCCGCGCCTCCAGGCCCTCGCCCGGGGAGAGAGCGCCGCCGTCCTCACCGGCCAGCAGGCCGGCCTCTTCGGCGGCCCGCACCTCACGCTCGTGAAGGCCGTCGCCGCGGAGAAGATCGCGGAGGACCTCTCCAGGGCCGGCACGCCGGCTGCCGCGGCGTTCTGGTGCGCCTCCGAGGACCACGACCTCGTCGAGGTCACGCGCGTCGTCCTGCCGACTCCCGAGGGGCCGCGCGACTTCGGTCCGGATTCCGGGGCGCTCGCGGCGAACCGGGCGCCGGTCGGCGCGCTCCCGATCACCGCCGACCTCGACGCGATCCTCGAAGCGGCGGCCGCGAATCTCGGCGGCCCGCCCGACGAGGACGCCCTCGCCGCACTGCGGGGCGCGCACGCAGGGGCGACGTACGGCGCGGCTTTCACACGGACGCTCGGCTGGCTGCTCGACGGAGAGCTCCCGGTCGTCGACGCGGCCGACGCTGCAGAGAAGCCCGCGCTCGTGCCTCTCGCCGTCCGGCTCGTGAGGGCGCGGCGCGACGTGCGCGCGCTTCTCGAGACGCGCGGCACGGCGCTCGCGAAGGCCGGCCATCCGCTCCAGGTGAAGACGGATGCCGCCGCGCTGCCGCTTTTCGTCCGCGTCGGCGCCGAGCGCCTGCTCCTCGTCGACGAGGCGGGCCGGCTCGCGCTCAAGGGTCGCGACGGAACCTTCGCCGAAGAGGACGTCGTCGCGCGGCTCGAGTCCGGAGACTGGCTGCCGTCGTTCTCGGCGCTCACGCGCCCGCTGGCGGCCTCGGTCCTCTACCCCGTCGGCGCGACGGTCCTCGGTCCCGCGGAGGTGGCCTACTGGGCGCAGTCCTGGCCGCTCTTCGCGTGGGCCGGAATCGTCCCACCCGCCGTCCTCCTCCGCCCCTTCGTCGCCCTCGAAACGCCTTCGGCGCGCCGCCTCCTCGCGAAGCTCGACATCGGGCTCGGGGACGTCCTCGCGGGCAGCGACGCGCTCCTCCGGAAGAAGGGTGCGGGCTCGGCGCGCGCGCTTCTCGCCCGCGTCGCGTCGATCCCCGAGCGCGCGATCGCGGACCTCGACGCGGCCCGGCCCGCGCTCGCCGCCGTGGACGCCTCGCTGGAGAAAGCGGTCGAGGCCACGCGCGAAAAGCTCGCGTTCGCCTTCGAGAAGCTCGTCGAGAAGACGGAAGCCGCCGCGGGACGCGCGGACGCCCAGGTGGCCCAGCAGGTGCGCCGGCTCATGGACGAGCTTCTGCCGGACGGGAAGCTCGCCGAGCGGCTCTACCCGGTTCTGCCGTATGTTCTGAAACTCGGGAGGGCCGCGGTCGTCGGCGCGCTCCGACGCGACCTGAAATGGGACGAGCCCGGCCTGCAGGAGATCGTATTGTGAACATGGCCGCTGCGGTTCCCGTCGACGTCCTCGCGTTCGGCCCGCATCCGGATGACGTCGAGCTCGGCTGCGGCGGAACGCTCGCGTCTCTCGCCGGCCGGGGGCGCGGCGTCGGCATCGTCGACCTCACGCGCGGCGAGATGGCGACGCGGGGAAACCCGGAAACACGCGCCGCGGAAGCCGCGGAAGCGGCGCGCCTCCTCGGCGCGCGCTTCCGCGTGAACCTCGACCTCGGGGACGGCGACCTCCGGACGGATCGGGCCGCGCAGCTCCTCGTCGTCGAGGCCGTCAGGCGGGCGCGGCCTCGCCTCGTCTTCGCGCCCGTCACAGAGGACCGCCATCCGGACCACGAGCGAGCGGGCCGACTCGTGGCCGAGGCCGCGTGGTACGCCGGCCTCGCGAAGCTCGAAACGGGCCTCCCGGCGCATCGCCCCGACCAGGTCGTGTTCTACGCGGCGTACGCGCTGCTTCCGCCGACGTTTCTCGTGGACGTGACGGCCACCTTCGGGACGAAGCGAGCGGCGCTCCGCGCGTACAGGAGTCAGTTCCACGATGCCGAGCGGAGCGGCGACGCCGGAGCCCGCGAGCCGGAGACGTACGTCTCGTCGAAATCCTTCTGGGACGGCGTCGAGGCGCGCGCGTGCGCCTACGGGCGCATCGCGAACGTCGCGTACGCCGAGGGCTTCGTCTCGAAGGTCCCGCCGACGCTCGCCGACCCCGCCGCCGCGTTCCTCGGCTACGAGGGGGCGAAGCCGTGAAGATCGGGATCACGTGCTACCCGACGTTCGGCGGCTCGGGCGTCGTCGCGACCGAGCTCGGGCACGAGCTCGCGCGGCGCGGCCACGACGTCCACTTCATCACGTACGCGATGCCCTCGCGGCTGAACGTCTTCGCGGACCGCGTGACGTACCACGAGGTCACGGTCCCGTCGTACCCGCTCTTCCAGTACGCGCCGTACGACCTCGCTCTCGCGACGCGCATGGGCGACGTCGCGACGCACGAGAAGCTGGACCTCATCCACGTCCATTACGCGCTCCCGCACGCGATCTCCGCGCACCTCGCGCGCGAGATGCTCGCGCCCGTGCGCCTCGGCCTCGTCACGACGCTCCACGGGACGGACGTCACGATCGTCGGGCAGGACCGCTCGTACCTGCCGATCACGCGCTTCGGAATCGAGAAGTCCGACGCCGTGACGGCGGTTTCCGAGCACCTCAAGCAGGTCACGATCGACGTCTTCCAGCCGAAGAAGGAGATCGTCGTCATCCCGAACTTCATCGACCCCGTGCGCTTCTCGCCGGAGTCGCCGCAGCTCTCGTGCCGGTTCGTCCCGGCGGGCCGCAGGGTCCTCATGCACGTCTCGAACTTCCGGCCCGTCAAGCGCGTCCTCGACGTCGTCGAGATCTTCGACCGCGTCCAGAAGCGCGTCCCCGCGTCCCTCGTGATGGTCGGCGACGGCCCGGACCGGCCCGCGGCCGAAGCCCTCTGTCGCGAGAAGGGACTCGCGGGGCACGTGACGTTCCTCGGGAACATGCCCGCGGTCGAGGCCCTCATGCCGTCGGCCGACCTCTACCTTCTGCCGACGGACTCCGAGTCGTTCGGCCTCTCGGCGCTCGAGGCGCAGGCCTGCGGCGTGCCCGTGCTCGGCTACGCCGTCGGCGGCCTGCCCGAGGTCGTCGTCCCCGGCGAAACGGGGTTTCTCCGCGCCGTCGGCGACGTCGTCGGCCTCGCGGACGACGGGGCCTCGCTGCTTCTCGACGACGCGCGCTACAAGGCGATGTCGCAGACCGCCCGCGCCCGCGCGATCAAGCTCTTCAACGCGGATGCAGTCGTCTCGCGCTACCTCGCGCTGTACGAGAGGGTCCTTTTCGCCGCGTGACGGGCCGCGCGCGCGCAGGCGAGAAGCTCTCCGCCCGTCGCGCCCCAGCCGGCGACGCGCCGGAATTCCTTCCGCAGCGTCGTTCCGAAGAGGCCCGGGTCGTCCGTCGACAGCGTGACGGCGACGCCCGCCGCGAGGAGCGCCCGCACGGGGTGCGGCGCGCCCTCCGGCACGGCGCCGGTCGCGAGGTTCGAAGTCGGGCAGACGTCGCAGACGATGCCGCGCCGCGCGAGCAGGGTGAGGAGCGCGGGGTCCTCGGCGGCGCGGATCCCGTGCGCCAGACGCACGGGCCTGAGATGCTCCAGCGTCTCGGCGACCGAGTCGGGCCCCGCCCACTCGCCCGCGTGCGCGACCGGCATCAGCCCGAGGCGGCGTGCGCGGCGGAAGGCCCGCGCGAAGTCCCGGGCGGGGAAGGCCGACTCCTCGCCGCCGAGACCGAATCCCCGGGCGCGCGGCCACGGGCGCTGCGTGTGGAGGTCGAGGACCCGGTCGGCCGACTCCGGTCCCCAGTGGCGCACGGCGTCGAGGAGGACGACGATGCGCCCCCGCCGCGCGGCTTCGTGAGCGGCGAAGACGGCCTCGAGCGCTTCCTTGACCTCGAACCAGTCGAGGCCGAGCTTCTCGGCGACGGCGGGCGAGACGTAGACCTCGGCGTGGCGGATGCGCTCCTTCGCGAGGCGCGCGGTGAGGGAACGCGCGACGGCCGCGTAGTCTGCGGCCGAGCGGATCTGGCGGCAGACGTCCCGGTAGAACGAGAAGAACGCCCCCGGAGAGCCCAGCGCGAGCCGGCGCGCGCGCACGGACGCGAGATCCGGGAAAATGGGTGCGGGCGCTCGGGAGGAGAGGCGCACGAGCGTCGCTCCGGAGATCGCGCCCTCGAGGTGAAGGTGAAGCTCGACGGCGGGCGCGGCGGCGAAACGCCGGAGAAAACGGGCGGCGGACGGAGCGATTCCCACGCGGACGCATCCTACGGCGTCTTCCAGACGGGACCCGTCCCGCTCGGCGCCCCGCCGCGCGGGCGGCTCTGGATGCGCGCGGCGGCCTTCGGCGTCGACCTCCTTCTCGTGGCGGGCGGACCGCTCCTCGTCGCCTCGGCGATCGTCTTCGGGATCGCCTTCGTTTCCGAGCAGGCCCCGGTCGGCCTCGACGACGGGTTCCGGGCGGCGCAGGTGCTCGCGGGCCTCCTGTTCCTTTTCCGGGACGCCTCCGGAGGGAGCCCCGGGAAGAAGCTCTTCGGCCTGCGCCTGATCCGAAAAGGCGGCGCGGCGTCCGGTCCGGCGGCCTCCTTCGCCCGGAATCTCATGCTCCTCGTCCCGGGGTGGAATCTCGTTGAAATCGCATCGGTTATCCGCCGCCGCGACGGCCGGAGGCCGGGCGACAAGCTGGCCGGAACGACGCTCGTGGAAGCCTGAGAGGCTTCTCCGAAACCTTTCCACCCCACCGCGCGTTATCTCTGGTGGGAGCCGCCATGAATGCCTCGCACAGAACCCGCCCCGGCCGTTTCGCCCGCGCAGGCGGAGTCCTTGCGGCCGCGCTCCTTGCGGTGGCCGCCGCCCCGGGTGCGCGAGCCGACGACGCGAAGGAAGAGCGCTTCGAGAAGACGTACGAGATGGCCGGCGTCCGCAAGGTCCGCCTCCAGAACGTGAACGGCGCCGTGAACATCGAGTCGGGCGGCGAGAACCTGAAGGTCGTGGCCGTCAAGACGGTCCGCCGCGCCTCCGACGCCGACGTCCTCAGGGAAACCGAGATCCGCGTGACGAAGACGGGCTCGGCGATCGAGATCGAGACGATTCTCCCCAAGCAGGGAAAGTTCTTCCAGTGGTCCTTCTTCGGGCGATCGAGCTCGGCGGAGGTCTCCTACCAGATCACGTTGCCGGCGGGCGTCGCCGTCGAGGCCGAGACCGTCAACGGCCGGATCGTCGCGTCGAAGAGAACGAGCGACCTCGTCCTTTCGACCGTAAACGGCGCGGTGAAGGTGGACGGCCAGGACGGGCCCCTGAAGGTCAACACGGTGAACGGCTCCGTCGAGGTCTCGTTCGCGAGCGCGATGCGGCAGGCCAGCCTCGAGACCGTGAACGGCTCGGTGACGGTGACGTGCGCGAAGGACTCCTCGATCCGCTGCGCGCTCCAGACGACGAACGGCCGGATCCAGTCCGAGTTCCCCGTCACGATCGAGGGCAAGTGGGGCCCGAAGGAGGCCCACGGCTCGATCAACGGGGGCCGGGAGAGCCTCGCGGTCGAAACCGTGAACGGCGACGTCCGGCTCTTCGTGGCCGATTCCTCGGCCGTCCGCAAGTAAGCGCGCCTCAGGCCGGAGGCCGCGTCCCGGGGGAAAAGGAATGGTGCCCTGGGCCAGACTCGAACTGGCACGGATTGCTCCACACGCCCCTCAAACGTGCGCGTCTACCAATTCCGCCACCAGGGCACCCTCGCGAGGGAGGGGGATCTTAACCGAACTCTACTTCGTTGCGGGAGCCGCGGGAGCCGGGGCCGGAGCGACCGGTGCCGCCGGAAGCGCGGTCACGGGCGCCGGGGCGGCGGGGACGGAAGCCTTCGCGGGCGTCGCCCCGATCGACTTCGCGAGCACGGAGCCGGGGCGCCGCGCCTGGATCAGGGAGATGGTGACCGCGAGGACCGAGAACGCCACGAAAGACCACGTCGTGATCTTTTCGAGGAGCGTCGTCGCGCCGCGGGCGCCGAAGGTCGTCTGCGAGGAGGAGGCCCCGAAGGCCGCCGACACATCCGCGCCCTTGCCCTGCTGGAGCAGGACGACGAGGATCAGGAACACGCAGACGATCACGTAGATCGGGACGAGAACGTACAGCCACATGCGGTGAACTCCGGACCCCGCCAACTGCGCTCGCGGACGAGCTCGGCGGGGCCGCAGATGATAGCGGAAACGCTGGCCGGGCGCGACTTTCGGGCTCGAAAGGGTCCGGCCGGCCTATGCGGCGGCCCGGAGGAGCGCCCCGAACGCCGCCGCGTCCAGGGAGGCCCCGCCCACGAGCCCCCCGTCCACGCCGGCCTGGCGAAAGAGTTCCGGCGCGTTCGCGGGCGTGACGGACCCGCCGTAGAGGATCCGGGTCGCGCCGGCAGCGGCCGCCCCCCAGCGCGCGCTCAGGGCCTCCCGGAGCACGGCGTGCGCCTCGGCGGCCATGGCCGGCGTCGCGGCGAGGCCCGTCCCGATCGCCCAGACCGGCTCGTAGGCCAGAGCGAAGAGAGGCGGGGGAGCCGCGAAGCCGTCGAGGGCCGTCAGCTGGGAGGTGAGGACGGCCTGCGTCCGTCCGGCGTCGCGCTCGGCGCGCGACTCCCCGACACAAAAGAGCGGCGCGATTCCGTTCTCGACGAGGCGCTCGATCTTTCGCGCGAGAAGAGGGCCCGCTTCGCCGTGGCGCTGCCGGCGCTCGCTGTGCCCGACGATGCCGATCGAGACCCCGAGCTCCCTCAGGCTGGCCGCCGAAACCTCTCCCGTGAACGCGCCCTGCGCCTCGGGCGAGACGTCCTGGGCGGCGAGCGCAATCCGCGAGCCCCGGAGGCGGCGGCCGACGCGCTCGAGCGCGCCGAACGAAGGGGCGAGGCCGACGTCGACGCCCGGCGGGAGACGCGCGTCGAGAAGGTGCTCGGCGAGGGCGAGCGACGCCGACGGCGTCAGGGACATCTTCCAGTTCGCGACGACGAGCCGGCGTGCGGCCATCGGCGTCAGCGCAGGGCCTCGACGCCGGGCAGCGCTTCGCCCGCGACGAGGTCGAGCGATGCCCCGCCGCCGGTCGAGACGTGCGAGATCGAGCCCGCGAGGCCTGCCGCGACGACGGCCTCCACGCTCTCGCCGCCGCCCACGACGGTGAAGCCGGAGCAGGCGGCCAGGATCTTCGCGACGCCGAGCGTCCCCGCGTCGAAGGGCTTCGTCTCGAAGACTCCCATGGGGCCGTTCCAGAAGATCGTCTTCGCGTCCTTCGTCATCCGTCGGAACATCTCGAGCGTCTTGGGGCCGACGTCGAACGCGGCCCAGTCGGCCGGAATCGCGTTCATCGCGACGGCCTTCGCCGCCGACGCCTTCTCGAGCGACGGGGCGACCATGAAGTCCGACGGGAGGACGAGCGAGACACCCCGCTCCTTGCAGCGGTCGAGGATTTCGCGCGCGATGGGCACGCCCTCGGGCTCGAGCAGCGACTTTCCGACCGGCAGGCCGAGCGCCGCGACGAAGTGATTCGCCATCCCTCCGCCGACGAGGACGACGTCGGCCTTCTCGACGAGGGTCTTCAGCGCCTTGATCTTTCCCATGATCTTCGCGCCGCCGAGAATCGCGGCGAACGGGTGGTCGATGTCGGTCGCGACCTTCGCGAGGGCCGTCAGCTCCTTTTCCATGAGGAGGCCGATTCCGCGTCGGTCGCGCGGGAAGAACGCCGCCATCCCGGCCGTCGAGGCGTGCGCGCGGTGGGCTGTCCCGAACGCGTCGTTCACGTAGACGTCCGCGAGCGCGGAGAGCTGCTTCGCGAACGCCGGGTCGTTGGCCTCCTCGCCCTTGTGGAAGCGGACGTTTTCGAGGAGGAGGACGCCGCCGGGGGGCAGGGCGCCCTCGGCCTTCTCGGCCTCGGGGCCGACGCAGTCGGGGGCGAAGGCGACGGGCGCGCCGAGCCGGTGCTCGAGCGTCCGGGCCACGGGCGCGAGGGAGTACTTCGGGTCGGGAGCGCCCTTGGCCTTCCCGAGGTGCGAGGCGAGGACGATTCGGCGCGCGCCGCGCTCTCTCGCGAGGAGGATGGTCGGCAGGGCCTCGACGACGCGCGTGTCGTCGCGCACGACGCCGTCCTTCAGCGGGACATTGAAGTCCACGCGGATGAAGACGCGCTTGCCGTCGAGGTCGAGTCCCGTGATCGAGGGAGGAAGGTCCGCCATGGGGTCCTCCTGCAGGTGACCGCGGCACGATCCTACCCGACCGGGCGCTTATAGTCGGGCGGTGGAGATGCCGTCTCGTCCCGCGACGTCCGTCGTGCCGTACGCGTACCGCGCGGGCGTCCTCACCCTGCTCGACCAGCGCCGCCTGCCGCACGAGGAGTCCGTCCTCGAGTGCGCGAGCGCCCTCGAGACCGCCGAGGCGATCCGGAGCCTCGCCGTCCGGGGGGCGCCGCTCATCGGCGTCGCTGCGGCGTACGGGATGTGCGCGGAGGCGCGGCGCGTCCTGCCGCGCGTGCCGGAGGACCTCGACGCGGCGCTCCTCGCCGCCGCGGATCGGCTCGCGGCTGCACGCCCGACCGCCGTGAACCTCGCCTGGGCCGTCGCGCGGATGCGCGGCGTGGCCCTCGCGACGGCGGGAGGCGACGCCGAAGAGCGCGTCCTCCTCCTCGAGGCCGAGGCGGACCTCATAGCCGCCGAGGACCGCGCCGCCTGCGCGGAGATCGGACGGCTCGGGGCCGAATGGCTGCGCGCGCGTTTTTCCGTCGACGTCCCGACCGTCCTGACGCACTGCAACGCGGGCGCGCTCGCCACGGCGGGAATCGGCACGGCGCTGGGGATCGTGCGCGCGCTCGCAGCCCGCGGAAGGCTCGCGATCCTCGCCGACGAGACGCGCCCGTTCCTCCAGGGCGCGCGCCTCACGGCGTGGGAGCTCGCGAAGGACGGCCTGCCCGTCACGCTCCTCCCGGACGTCGCGGCGGCGTCCCTCATCGCGCGCGGGCGCGTCCACGCGGTCGTCGTCGGCGCGGACCGCATCGCCGCGAACGGCGACGTCGCGAACAAGGTCGGGACGTACGGCCTCGCGCTCGCGGCGCACGCCCACGGCGTGCCGTTCGTCGTCGCGGCGCCCACGACGACGCTCGATCTCGCGACGCCGGATGGCGCGGCCATCCCGATCGAGGAGCGCGACGGCGCGGAGGTCGTCGACCTGCCGCTGCCCGGCGGCGGCACGGTGTCCCTGGCGCCCGCGGGCGTCACCGCGCTCTACCCGGCCTTCGACGTGACGCCGTCGGCCCTCGTCGACGCGATCGTGACGGAGCGCGGGATCTCCGAGCGCCCGCACGCCTCCGGCCTCGCGCGGCTCCTCGCCTCCCGATGAGCGGCCAGAGCGGCCCCTTCGGCCCGGGCGGACTCCTTCTCGCGTTCGAGACGTCCTGCGACGAGACGGCCGTCGCCCTCCTCGACCGAGAGGGCCGCGCGCGCGCCTCCCGGATCGCCTCGCAGGAAGACGCGCACCGCGCCTTCGGCGGCGTCGTGCCCGAGATCGCGGCTCGGGCGCACCTTCAGAACCTCCCGCCGCTCCTCGAGGCCGTGCTCGCGGACGCGGGCGTGACGCTCGCCGACGTCTCGGCCGTCGCCGCGACGGCGGGCCCGGGCCTCGTCGGCGCGCTCCTCGTCGGACTGTCGGAGGGAAAGGGCGTCGCGCTCGGTCTCGGCGTGCCGTTCGTCCCCGTCCACCACATCGAAGCGCACGCGCTGTCGGCGTTCGTCGACCCCGCGGGCGCGCCGGCCGCGCCCGTGCCGGAGCGCTTCGGCGCCCTCGTCGTCTCGGGCGGGCACACGCACCTCTACCGGTTCTCCGGAGCGCGCATCGACCGCCTCGCGCGGACGCGCGACGACGCGGCGGGCGAGGCCTTCGACAAGGTCGCGAAGATGGCCGGCCTGGGCTATCCCGGCGGCCCCGCGGTGGACCGTCTCGCGCGCCGCGGGCGCGCCGCGCGGCCGTTTGCGGTCCCGCAGTTCAAGGACCGGTCGGCCGACTTCAGCTTCTCGGGGCTCAAGACCTCCGTGCGCGAGCGCCTCGGCGAGATCGGCCGCGCGCCGGTCTCGGGGCTGCCGTCCGGGCCCGCGCTCGCGGCGGACGATGCGCCGCAGGAGCTCGCCGACCTCATGGCCGACGTCGAGGCCGCAATCGTCGACCAGCTCGTGGACCGCGTGGAGCGCATCGCCCGCGAGGAGCGGTTCGAGGTCCTCACCGTCTCGGGCGGCGTCGCGGCGAATACGCTCGTGAGGGAGCGCCTCCCGGCGTGGGGAAAGACGCGCGGGGTCGACGTGCGCGTCGCGCCGCGCGCCCTGACGGGCGACAATGCCGTCATGATCGGCTTCGCGGGGCTGCGGCGACTGGCCGAGGGCCGCCTCGGCGAGGGCCTCGCGGCCGTGGCGCGCTCGCGCTGGCCGCTGGAGTCGCTCCCGTGAGTCTGGTTCTCCTCTGGATCGACTCGACCGGCAAGCCTCGCGTCCGTGTGCTCCGGGGATCGATCCGCGTCGGGCGGAGCATGGAAGCGGACGTCAGGCTCACCGACCCCTCCGTCGCCCCCCTCCATGCGACGATCGACGCGGGGGTTTCGCCGCCGGTCGTCACGGCCATAGCGCCGCTTCTGGTGAACGAGATGCCGACTCGGTCCCAGAACCTCCACGAGGGCGACGTCCTGCGTTTCGGGAAGATCGACGTGACCGTTTCGGACGCGGCAAACGAGGCGACGGACGCGGCTCCCCCGGGCGTCCCGAGGACGCTCCACCGCGGTCCTCCGGCTCCGACGCCGCCAAATGCCGCATCGTCCACGACGAGTTTCCCGTTCCTGCGAGTGGCGGCGGTCACGCTCGTGATTTTCGGAGCGGCGTGGGCGATCAACTCAGCGCGAACCGTGAAGTGGCGCGCGCGGCTCGACCCGGAGGATGCGAAACTCGCCGAGCGCCGGGCCAGGGGGATCAAGAGTCTGCTCAAACCTGACCCAGAGGAGCCGACTTCCTCCCGAAGCGCTGCCTCCGTTGCCAGCCGGCCGTCGGCACCTCACGTTTCACCCACAACGCCTGCAACGCCCTCCTCATCCGATAACCCGATAAATGCCGCATTGCGCTCGGTGGTCTCCATCACGGGCGAGGTCAGGATCGACGGCACCACACAGCAGGTCGTCGGTTCCGGCTTCTTCGTGTCGGACAGCGGGATGGTTCTCACGAACGCGCATGTCATGGAACACAGCGGGATCTATTCGGGTCGCACGTTTGACGGCCGGCGGCTGAGCCTCAGCGACCGCGAGAGGTCCAGGGAGGTCGACCTTGGTCTGTTCGTGGCGATCGGTGAGGGACCCTTTCCGCCCCTCCCGTTCGGGACATCGAAGGGCTTGAGCTACGGGGAGCAGGTGTACGCAATCGGCTCGCCGCTCGCGCAGGAGCTCAGCTTCTCCGTGACGCGCGGGATCGTGAGCAGCCCGCTTCGACTCTTCTCGGGGCACGCCTATCTCCAGCACGATGCGGCGATCAATCCAGGCAACAGCGGCGGACCGCTCGTGGACGCGCAAGGCCGACTTGTCGGCGTGAATACGTGGAAGATCGTCGGCGGTGTGCAGGGGCTCGGCTTCGCGATACCCGTCGAGATAGTGGAAGCGACGCTCGCGGGTTGGAAGGCGGGTCCCACCTCCCCGCCCGGCTCCGCTGGAGGCGCCGCGCCAATCTCTGCAAGCCCGTTGGGTCAGGAGGGCGGCCGGGCGCCTTCTCCGCAGGCAGGAGGGAAGGGCCGCTTTTCGGCTGCAGAAGCGACCACGCCGGACAAGGTGAGAGCCGAACGCGTTGCGGGAAGACCCTGGTCGAATGGCCTTCTCGTCACGGGAGAGCTCGTGAACAGCGGCGACAGCCATGAGAGAGGGGTCGTCGAGATCTCCGCGATGAGGCGCGACGGGACGGTCCTCAGGGGGCTCGAGAGCTTCAATGGCCTGGCGCCTCGAGGGCGCCAGGCATTCTCCCGCGAGCTCCTGGCCCCGACTCAGTCCTCGGACCCTCGAAGCCTGCGCTTCGAGACGGCGGCGACGAGAGTCCACCTCCTTCCGCACCTCAACAGCTGGGACCCCGGGGCCAAGGAGTACATGGAATCCGTTGCGTGTCTCGGATATTGGGGAAAGCCCGTCGTCAACGAGAAGACCAAGGAGGTCGATCAGGTTGAGGTCCACGTCCGGAGTTCGTGTCGGGTACCGGTTCCGGCCGGAAGAACGTGGTTCATCCTCCGGGTTCAGGTCGACCGGGTCATCGAGTCCTGGTCCAGCAACACCATGGCGCGGTTCTTAGAAGACGTGCCTCCATACGCGGAAATCACCCAGCTCCTGCCCGCCAGAGTCAAGAATGACATGAGGATCGGGGTGGAACCGTGGCGCCCTTGAGGCGGCCCGGGCGCGAAAAGTCGGTCCCCGCCCACGTCCGCTAGAATCCGCGCTCCGCCGCGCCTTTTCGCGCCGCGCCCCCCTCATGACCGACCCCTCGCGCATCCGCAACTTCTCGATCGTCGCTCACATCGACCACGGGAAGACGACGCTCTCCGACCGGATCCTCGAGATCACGGGCGCGCTGACCGCCCGCGAAATGACCGAGCAGGTCCTCGACGACAACCCGATCGAGAAGGAGCGCGGGATCACGATCAAGGCGCGCTCCGTCACGCTCAAGTACCGGGCCGAGGACGGACGGGACTACACGCTGAACCTCATCGACACGCCCGGGCACGTGGACTTCACCTACGAGGTGTCGCGCTCCCTCGCCGCGTGCGAAGGCGCGGTCCTCGTCGTCGACGCGACGCAGGGCGTCGAGGCCCAGACGCTCGCAAACGCGTACCTCGCGATCCACAACGACCTCACGATCGTCCCGTGCATCAACAAGGTCGACCTCCCGTCCGCCGTGCCCGAGATGGCGCGCGAGCAGATCGAGGAGGTCATCGGGATCCCGGCCCGCCACGCGGTCCTGACGTCCGGCAAGGTCGGGACGGGCGTGCGCGACCTGCTCGAGCAGATCGTCCACGACATTCCGGCGCCGAAGGGCGACCCCGCGGCGCCGCTGAAGGCGCTCCTCTTCGACTCGTGGTTCGACGTCTACCGCGGCGTCACGTGCCTCGTGCGGGTGCACGAGGGGACGATCCGGCCGGGCATGAAGATCCGGATGATGGGGACGGGCTTCGGCGGCGAGGTTCAGGAGGTCGGGATCTTCAACCCGAAGCCGCTCGTCGTGCCCGAGCTCTCCGTGGGCGAGGTCGGCTACGTCATCGCGGGCATCAAGGACCTCCACGCCGCCAAGATCGGCGACACCGTCACGGAGACCGAACGTCCGACCGCTGAAGCATTCCCCGGCTTTTTGGACGTCAAGCCGATGGTCTTCGCGTCGATCTTCCCGACGGAGACGGAAGCGTACGAGGACCTGCGCGACGCGATGGAGAAGCTCCGGCTGAACGACGCGTCCTTCACGTTCGAGCCCGAGTCCTCGACGGCACTCGGGTTCGGCTTCCGGTGCGGGTACCTCGGCCTCCTGCACATGGAGATCATCCAGGAGCGCCTCGAGCGCGAGTTCAACCTCTCGCTCATCACGACGGCGCCGTCGGTCCCGTACCGGATCACGACCACGCGCGGCCAGGAGCTCGAGATCTCGAACCCCGTGAAGCTCCCCGACGTGCAGCTCATCCAGGAGATGCGCGAGCCGTACATCCTCGCGACGATCATCACGAAGGACGAGTTCCTCGGCGGGATCCTCGCGCTGGCCCAGGAGCGGCGCGGCACGCAGGTCTCGCTCGAGTACGCGGGCACGCAGCGCGCCGTCCTCAAGTACGAGCTTCCCCTGAACGAGGTCATCCTCGACTTCTACGACAAGCTCAAGTCGCTCTCCCGGGGCTACGCGTCGTTCGACTACCAGCTCATCGACTACAGGCCCGGCGACCTCGTGAAGCTCGACGTCCTCATCAACGGCGAGCCCGTGGACGCGCTCGCGTTCATCGTCCACCGCGACAAGGCGCAGACGAAGGGCCGCTCGATCGTGGAGAAGATGAAGGAGATGATCCCGCAGCAGATGTTCGAGGTCGTCATCCAGGCGGCGATCGGCTCGAAAATCCTGGCGCGTTCGACCGTGAGGGCGATGCGCAAGAACGTCATCGCGAAGTGCTACGGCGGCGACATCACGCGCAAGAAGAAGCTGCTCGAAAAGCAGAAGGAAGGCAAGCGGCGCATGAAGAAGGTCGGCCGCGTCGACCTCCCGCAAGAGGCCTTCCTCGCCGTCCTCAAGGTCGACTCGTGAGCCGCCCCGGGCGCTTCGCGGAGACGGCCGAAGCCGTCCTCGTGGCGGCGGCGCTCGCGCTCTTCGTCAAGACCTTCGTCTTCCAGATCTTCCACGTCCCCACGTCGTCCATGGAGGACGCCGTGCTCGCGGGAGACCGGATCGTCGTGGACAAGGTCGCCTACGCGCCCCACGCGGGGCCGTGGGCGCGGTTTCTGCCCTACCGGACCCTGACGCGGGGCGACGTCGTCGTGTTCCGCGACCCGCGCGACGCCTCGCGCGACCTCCTGAAGCGCGCGGTCGCGACGGGCGGCGACACGGTGGAGCAGCGCGCAAAGGAGCTGCGCGTGAACGGCTTTGCCCGGGACGAATCCTTCGTCGTCCACCGCGACGCCACGACGTACGGCGCGGACGCTCCGGCGGCGCTCGCGAAGCGCGACTCCTTCGGGCCGGTCGCGGTGCCGGAGGGCCGGTTCTTCGCGATGGGGGACAACCGGGACGACTCGCAGGATTCACGCTTCTGGGGGCCGGCCCCGGCCGCGAACCTCGAGGGCCGGGCCGTCTGCGTTCTCTGGTCGTGGGCGCCCTCCGACCGGACGTTTTCGGGCCGGGGCGCGGCGTTACGCCGGACGCTCGACACCGGGTTACACTTTTTGGTCAGGACCCGCTGGAACCGGACGTTCCGGGCGGTTCGTTGAAGCCGGGCCGTCCGGACGGTCGCGTCGAAGAGAGGAGCTTGCACATGCGTCGCATCGGGAATCGTGGGGAAGGCGCCTTCGGTCTGATCGTCGGTCTTGCGATCCTGTTCGTGGCCGTGGTGGCGCTGGTGCGCGTCGTCCCGCTGCACATCCACGGCAACGAGGTCCTCGACGCCATGAACGAGGCGGCGAACTTCGGCGGACTGAAGCCGCTCGAGAAGCTCCGGATGGACATCTACCTCAAGGCGCAGGACGCGAAGGTCCCGCTCCAGCTGCAGGACATTCACGTCGACAAGAACGGGAGCTACGTCGTGATCGCGGCGCGGTACAAGCAGACCGCCGACATCTTCGGCTACAAGTACGTCTACCTGTTCGACAAGAAAGTCGAAAAGCCGGTCTTCTAGCCGCGCGATGGCGAAGACGCGCGAGGACGAGGACGCTCCACTCACCGAGGTCCGGCTGGACGTGTGGCTGGACGTGGCGTGCCTCTTCCCGACGCGCTCGCAGGCGGCTGCGGCGTGTGCCGGCGGCAAGGTGGACCTGAACGGCCACGCGTCCGCCGCGCACAAGCTCCTCCGCGCGGGAGACCGCCTGTCGATCACGTTCGCCCGCGGCAAGCGCACGTTCGTCGTGAAGGGGCTTGCCGAGCGGCACGTGAAGAAGGCCGACGCGCGCGCCCTCTTCGAGGAGACGACGCCGCCCCCCTCCCCGGAGGTTCTCGAGGCACGGAGGCTCGAACGGATGTTCGCGCCGAAGGACGCGGGCGGCGCCCGTCCCACGAAGAAGGAACGGCGGCAGCGCGAGAGGACGCGCGGGTGGTGAGGCGCCTCGCGCGCCCGAGACTCTACGAGATCGTCCTCCTCGCCGACGTCGTTCTCGTCGCGTTCCTCCTCCGGACGCGCGCAAGGATGAACGTCGATCTCCTGAGGACCCTGCTCGACATGCGCCAGTTCGTCGCGATCACGGGAACCGTTCTGCTCGCGGGCGTTCTCGTGCGCGCGCTCCTCGCGGGGCGCCGCGGGAAGAGGCGCGGGGCGGCCCGGCTCCGCGCGCTCCTCCGGCCGAGGTCCCTCCCGGACCTGGCGCGGTTCCTGGCGGTCCTCACGCTCACGTCCTGGGCCTACAGCTGGCTCAAGGTCGCGCTCCCGCTCCTCCGTCCCGACGTCCTCTTCGACCCGGGCCTCTTCCGGATCGAGACGGCGCTTCATCTGGGCGTGAATCCCGGGCGCTTCCTCCAGGGCCTCTTTCCCTATCCGGCTCTGTGGCGCACTCTCGACGTCTATTACGGCGCGTTCATCTGGACCGTCATGGCGGGCCTCGCCTGGTTCGGGGCGGCGCTCTCCGTCCGCGACCGCGCGCGTTTCGCGGCGGGCTTCACCCTCCTCTGGGTCTTCGGCGCGTGGTTCTACTTCGCGGTGCCGTCGCTCGGGCCGTGTTACGTCCTCAAGGACGACTACACGGAGGTCCGCGCCGCGATGCCGGGGCAGTCCGCGACGATGGACCTCCTCTTCGCGCACTACGGCCGGATCCGTTCGCTCCACCGCCACCCGGAGGGGTTCGACATCTCCCCGTATCTCGGCGTGGCCGCGATGCCGTCGCTGCACGTCGCGGCCCAGGCGTTCCTCATGTTCTTCGCGCGCCGGCGGTCGAAGGCGCTCTTCGCCCTCTTCGCGGCGCTGACCGCCGTGACCCTCTTCACCTCCGTCGTGAGCGGGTGGCACTACGCGATCGACGGGTACGCGGGCCTCCTCCTCGCGTGGGCCTGCGAGGCGGCGGGAAGGCGCAGCGTCCCGCCCGCGTAACATCCGGCGGATGCGGATCATCCTCTTCACGGGCAAGGGCGGCACCGGCAAGACGACGGTCGCGGCCGCGACGGGCCTGACGCTGGCGGCGCAGGGCCTGAAGACGCTCGTGATGTCCGTCGACGCCGCGCACTCGCTCGCCGATTCGTTCGACCTGCCGGGCGCCCTCACGGACAAGCACCGCGGCGAGGCCGTGCCGGTCGCGGAGAACCTCTGGATCCAGGAAGTGGACGTCACGGAGGAGATCGGGCGCCACTGGAAGGACATCTCGGGTTACATCACGGCGCTCCTCGCCGTGACGGGCGTCGAGGAGGTCCTCGCCGAGGAGCTCGCGATCTTCCCGGGGATGGAGGAGGTCTCCGCCCTCCTCTACGTGAACCGCTACGCGAAGGAGAAGGCGTTCGACGTCCTGATCCTCGACTGCGCCCCCACGGGCGAGTCCCTGCGCTTCGTCTCCCTGCCGCCGACGCTCGACTGGTACATGACGAAGCTCTTCCGGATTCAGCGCAACATCCTGAAGGTCGCGCGTCCCGTGGCCAGGAAGGTCGCGAACGTCCCGCTCCCGCCGGACCGGTACTTCGACAACGTGCAGTCGCTCGCCGAGAAGCTCGACGGCGTCGACGCGCTCCTGAAGGACCCGAAGACGACGACCGTCCGCCTCGTCACGAACGCGGAAAAGATCGTGATCAAGGAGACACAGCGCGCCTTCATGTACTTCGGCCTTTACGGGTTCACCGTGGACGCCGTGATCGTGAACCGTCTCCTCCCCGGGAAAATGCACGACCCGTTCTTCGACAAGTGGCGGAAGACCCAGGCGCGGTTCCTCGAGGAGGCGCACCGCTACTTCGACCCGGTTCCCCTCTTCACGCTCCCGCTCCGCGACGACCAGGTCCTCGGCCCGGCGGCGCTCCTCTCTCTCGGAACGGAGCTGTGGGCCGGCCGGGACGCGGCGGCGTCGTTCCGCTCGGTCGCGCCCTACCGGTACACCAAGCAGAACGGGCGCTACGTCCTCACGCTCGACCTTCCCTTCGTCGCGAAGGAGGACGTCGACCTCGCGGTCGCGTCGGGCGATCTCATCGTCCGCATCGGCAACGTCCGGCACCACGTCCCGATCCCGCGGACGCTCGCGGGCTTCACGCCCTCCGGCGCGAAGGTCGAGGACGGCAAGCTCACCGTGCGCTTCGCGCGCGCGACGGAGGCGCCCTGATGGCACGCAAGAAGAAACCCGTCGATCCCCTCGAGGCCGACTTCGGGCCCGGCGTCGCGGCCACGGACGCAGCGCAGGCCGCGGCGGGCGCTCCGCGCGCCGGCGGTCCGATTCCCGGCCTCGCGTGCGGCGGCGAGGGCTGCTTCCTCCGGCCCGCGGCCGGGTTGATCGGGAAGTTCTCCGTCTCGCTCGCGGGGCGCGCCGCGCTCGGCCGCGCGGCGTTCTCGGGCATCGAACTGATGAAGGCCCTGCGCGACTTCCTCGACGAGGAGATTTCGCTCGCCGAGCGCGCGGCCCGGTCCGACGGCACCGCGCGTTACGAAAAGATCAAGGTCGAATAGCGGGCGGACGGGTCAGAGCGCGGCGGCGATCCCGGCGACGATCGCGCGCGCCGCGGCGGCGGGATCCGTTGCGCCCGTGATCGGGCGGCCGACGACGAGAATGTCCGCCCCTGCGCGGATCGCTTCGGCGGGCGTCGCCACGCGCTTCTGGTCGCCGAGCGCCGTGCCCGCGGGGCGCACGCCCGGCACCACGAGGAGGAAGTCCTTCCCGCACGCGGCGCGGATCGCCGTGATCTCCTCCGGCGAGCAGACCACGCCGTCGAGGCCCGATTCCTGCGCGAGCGCGGCGAGACGCACGGCGGCCTCGCGCGGCGTCCCGGCGACGCCGATCGCGGCGAGCGCGCTCGCGTCCAGAGACGTCAGGATCGTGACGGCGATGAGCCGAGGCGCGGGGCGGCCGGCCTTCGCGGCGGCCTCGCGGCCTCCGTCGCCGAAGGCTCGCAGCATGTCGCGCCCGCCGGAGGCGTGACAGTTCACGATCGCCGCGCCCGTCGCGGCGGCCGCGGCCGCGGCGCGGCCGACGGTGTTCGGAATGTCGTGGAGCTTGAGGTCGAGGAACACGTCCGCGCCGGACGCGACGACCTCGCGGACGAGCGCCGGCCCTTCCGCCACGAAGGCCTCGAGGCCGAGCTTGAGGACGCCGGCCTCGGGGGCGACGCGGCGCGCCATCGCGAGGAGCGCGGCCCGGTCCGGGAGATCCAGCGCGACGGCGAGGCGTGCGCGCGCGTCAGGCAAACCGGTGGTCCTCGCGCGGCCTCGTCTTCAGGGTTCCGACGAGGTCGGCGGCGCGCGCGATCTTCCGCTCCGCGCACCAGGCGGAAAGCTCGCCGACGAGCCGGCCCGCGAGCGAGGGATCCCGGAAGTTCGCCGTGCCGATCTGGACGGCGTTCGCGCCGGCGACGAGGAACTCGACGACGTTCTCGACCGTCTCGATCCCGCCCATCCCGAAGATCGGGATCTTCGGGAGCGCCTTGCGGACCTCCCAGACCATCCGGAGGGCGATCGGGCGGATCGCCGGGCCCGACAGGCCGCCGGTCGTGAAGCCGATTTTCGGCGTCCGCGTCTCGAGGTCGATCGCGAGGCCGACGAGCGTGTTGATGAGCGAGAGAGCGTCCGCCCCGGCGTCCACGGCCGCCTGCGCGACCGCGACGATGTCCGTCACGTTGGGGGAGAGCTTCACGACGAGGACGTGCGGCGTGGCGGCCCGGACCTTCTTCACGAGCGCCGCCAGAGCCTGCGGATTGTTGCCGAAGATCATCCCGCCCTTCACGACGTTCGGGCAGGAGACGTTCAGCTCGATCGCCGCGATCCGGCGGTCGGCGCCGATGCGCTCGACGACCGCGACGTAGTCCTCCTCGGCATCGCCCCAGACGTTCGCGATCACCGTCGCGCCCTTCGCGTGGAGCTCGGGGAGCTTCTCGGCGAGGAACGCGTCGACGCCGACGTTCTGGAGGCCGATCGCGTTCAGCATCCCCGCGTCCGTCTCGCAGATGCGGGGCGGCGGGTTGCCGTGGCACGGCCGGTGCGAGA
Organism: Acidobacteriota bacterium; assembly: GCA_016716715.1. NCBI lineage: Bacteria > Pseudomonadati > Acidobacteriota > Acidobacteriota bacterium. Next base: position 168,130 of record JADJVE010000001.1, read on the forward strand.
GGCCCTTGACGGAGATCGCGCCGAGCGCCGAGAGGTCGAGGTAGTCCGCGAACTCGAGGCCGTAGCCGAACGTGCCCGAGGCCGTCGCGATCGGATTCTTCAGGCGCAGGCGCCCCATCTGGACGGCGAGGTCGACGGCCATCAGACCTTCTTCCAGTCGATGAAGGACGGGGGCACGCACGGCCCTTCCTTGCAGATCGTCGCGAAGCGGCCGTCCGTCGTCGGGGCGACGCATCCGAGGCAGACGCCGAAACCGCACGCCATCTCGGACTCCATCGCGAACGAAGCGTCGAGGCCCGCCTTTTCGACGATCGCGGCGAGGGTGCGGAACATCGGCAGCGGGCCGCACGCGAAGACGCGCCGGTAGGACGTCCCGCCGTCGAGGGCGTGCGCGAAGAGGTCCGTCACGCGCCCGCGCCGGCCGAGGGAGCCGTCGTCCGTGGCGTAGCGGCAGCGGTGCTGGCCGAGGAAGCGCTCGAAGTCGGCGCGCTTCAGGATGTCGTTCTCGTTGCGGCCGCCGTAGTAGAGGTCCGCGGCGAGGCCGCGCGCCGCGAGGGTGCGCGCGAGGAGGACGAGCGGCGCGAGGCCGATCCCGCCCGCGACGAGGGCCACGCGGTCGCCGGTCTTGAGGTCGTCCGTCGGGAAGGGGACGCCGAGCGGGCCGAGCACGGGCACCGGCGTGCCCTCGGGGAGCCGCCCGAGCGCTCCCGTGCCGACGCCGACGGCCTTCACGACGAACTCGATCGCGGGAACGCCGGCGACCGTCGTGACGTCCGCGATCGAGAACGCCCGCCGGAGGTACGGCCGGAGGCCGTCCCCGGCCTGCAACATCGCGAAGTTTCCCGCCTTCGCCGCCGGGCCGATCGTGCCGGCCTGGAGGAACAACGAATAGTGCGCCGCGTCGTAGTGCAGCGTGCGGAGGACGCGAAGCGTTTCGTTGACGGCCATCGGGAAGGGGGCGAGACTCGCCGGGCGCGGATTATATGGACGAGAGACGTCGGGCGTTGCCGTTCGTCCTGGCGGGGGCGCTCGCCGGCGTCGCGGCGGCCGACGTCCTGATCGGATTGAATCCCGATCTCCTCGCGCCCGCCCCCGCGCTGCGGGCCCTCGTGGTGCTCGGCGCGATCGGCGCGGCGCTCGCGGCGCCCCTCGCGTGGCTCCGGAAACGGCCCGCGACGCGCGCGTCGACGCTCCTCCTGGCTCTCCTTCTCGGCCTCGCGGCCGCGGGCGTCGAAGTCCAGCGCCGGGCGGCGCACGACTTCGTCCCCGGAGGCGGGCGGCGCGTCCTCGCGGCGGCGGCGCTCGCGCTCGCGGGGGGCGCGTTCCTCCTCGCTTTCGCTGCGGGGCGCGGCGCGCCCGCGCGGCCGGTCGCGGCCGTCCTCGTCCTGCTCCTCCTCGCGCCGCTGGCGGGACGCCGCGCGCCGGAGCGGGCCGTGCTCGCGAGCCCGGAGCCGCTGCCGCGCGCCGCGCGCCGGAGCCTCCTCGTCATCGGGATCGAAGGCGTCTCCTGGGATCTCCTGACGGCGTTCGCGTCGGAGGGCTCGCTTCCGACGTTCGCGCGCCTGCTCTCGGAAGGGGCGGCGGGGCCGCTCGCGTCTCTCGCGCCGTACGACCGCGCGGCCCTCTGGACGTCCGCGGCGACGGGCAAGAAGCCGTTCAAGCACGGCGTCGTCTCGGGCTTCCGGCGGGACGCGCTCTCGGGGTCGTTCCGCATGCTGCCGGTCGTGCCGGGCCTCGGGCGGCTCGTGCCGCCGCTCGGGACGTGGGTGCGCGAGGACGGCGCCCGGCGTCGCAGCCTCACGTTCTGGGAGATCCTGGTGGCGCGCGGCCACGAATCGGCGGTCCTGAACTGGCCGTGCTCGGCCCCGGCGCGCGACGGAACGGTGCTCTGGGCGACGGACCGTTTCTTCGCGGGCGACGACGCGGACGACGCGGCGCGCCCGGCCGAGGCCGCCCGGCGCGCGCGCCTCTTCCGGGTCTCTCCGGCCGGGCTGGACCGGCCGCTCGCCCGCGCGCTCGGCCCGGACGGATTGCCCGAAGGGCCGGCGCGCCGCGAGCCGCCCGCCGCCGCGGCGGGCGACCTGAGCGTCGTCGGCGCGGCGCTGGGCGCGCTTCCGGCGGGGCCGAACAACGTCGCGGCCCTCGTCCTCTCCGGCCTCGCGACGGCCGCGCGGCTCTTCGGCGGCGCCGGGGACGCGCGCTACTGGGGACTCGCGGCGCCGGAGGGGGCCGAGACGCGGGCCCGGGCCCTCAAGGCGTACTACCGGTTCCTCGACGACACGCTCGCGGACGTTCTCGAGCGCGAGGGCAAAGAGCGCACGATCTGCCTCTTCGCGCCCGTCGGGTGGGGCCCGCCCACCACCGCTGAGGCCGTCGTGCGCTTCGTGCGCGGACGCGTGCCCGAGGCCGGTCCCGACGCCGCGCGCGACGGGTTCGTGCTTCTTGCCGGTGCGGGCGTCCGTTCGGGCGTGCGCCTCACCTCGGCCGGCGTCCTCGACCTCGCGCCGACGCTTCTCGTCCTCGCGGGCGAGCCGCTCGCGCGCGACATGGACGGGCGCGTCCTCGCCGAAGCGTTCGACGAGAGGTTCGCGGAGATCGCGAGCGTCCCGGTGATCACCACGTTCGAGCCCGGGGGACCGCAGTGACGTCCGTCCCGACCGTCCCGCCCGGCACGCGCGTCCGCTCCGTCGTCGTCGTCGTTGCGGCCGCGGCGCTCCTCGGCGCCGGGCTGCGGCTCGTGAACCTCTCGGCGTGGCCGCCGGGGCCGTGGATCGACGAGGCCTACGCGCTCCGCGCCGCGCGCCTGCTCCCGCCCGGCGCGCCCTTCTTCGGGACGACGGCGCTCACGCCGCCCGGCGAAGGCTTCGTGAACATGTGGGTCCCGAACGCGACCCTGCGCGCGATCCGCGCGCTCGACGTCGCGGCCGGCGGAGGGCTCGCGTCCGTCCATGTGCTCTCGGTCGTGCCGGCGCTCGCCCTCTTCGCCGCGTTCCTTCTCCTCGCCACGGAAGCGTGCCGCGGCCGGTCGTTCGCGCTCGGGTCCTCGGCCGTCCTCGGCGCGACCTCGATGTGGCTCCTCACGACGGGGCGCTGGGGCTGGGTGGCCCTCGCGACGTCGGCCTTCGCCGCGCTCGCGACGTGGGCTGGCCTGCGCGCGGCACGAAGGGGCTCGGCCGCGCTCGCCCTTCTCGCCGGCGCCTCCGCAGGGCTCGGGGCATACGGCTACGCCGCCGGCCGGCTGTTCCTGGCCGCGCCCGCCGTCGTGCTCGCGCTCGCCGCCCTGCGCGTCCTCGCGCGGCGGGCCGGAGCGTGGCCGCTCGCACGCCTCGCGGCGCTCGCGCTCGCCGCGGAGGCCGTCGTCTTCGCGCCGCTGGCCGCGCACTACGTCCGCTCCCCGGACCGCTTCTTCGCCCGCGAGCGGGAGCTCTCGCTCCTCCGGCACGGGGGCGCGGACGCGGGCCTCCTTCTCGCACGGAACGTGACGGATTACGCCGCGCTCTTCTTCTGGCGCGGGGACGTGAACGAACGCCACGGCGATCCGGCCCGGCCCGTGCTCCCCGCCGCCGTCGCGGGCCTCGCGCTCGCGGGCGCGGCGTGGGGCGCCGCGCGCGGGGGGCCGGCGCGCGCGCTGCTCCTCCCGGCGGGCCTGTTCCTCGCGGGCGGTCTTCTCGCTGCTGAAGACACGGGCGCGAACGCGTACCGGGTGTCTCCCATGACGCCGTACGTTCTGGTTCTCGCCGGACTCGGGGCCGCAATCGTGCTCGAGGCGATCCCGCCGGAGCGGCGGCGCCTCGCGGCCGTCGCGCTCGGGGGCGTCCTCGCCCTCGCGGCGGCGTCGGACGTCGCAGGGTTCGCGCGCTGGGGCGCGTCTCCGCGGACGTGGGGGGCATTCGGCGGCCCGGAGCGCGAGCTCGCGGACGCGCTCGTCGCCGCCTCGAAGGGCGGCCCGCCCGCGCGCGTCGTCCTCGCCGCGCGCGGCGCCGCGCGGAACCCGTACGTCGTCGAGGAGCTGCTTGCGCCGCCCGGGGCGCGGCGCGGGCCCGTCGTCGCATTCCGGGACCTCACGGACGCGCGCATCGCGCTCGACGGGAACGTTCTCTACGCGGACGGCGGCGCGCTGGAAGCCGCCGGCCTCGCGGGCCGGCGGGGGTCGGTGGTCTCCCGGGGCAAAGACCCGTGGGGGCGGCCCACGTTCACGGTCTACCGGCTGTCGCCGGACTGAGGGGCGGAAGTCAGCGCTCGCGAGCGCCTCGCGGAAGGCCCGCGGCGTCTCGAGCGGGCCGTCGTGGCCCGCGCCCGGCAGGACGAAGAGGCGGCCGCCCGGAATCTCCGCGGCGAGCTTCTTCCCGAGCGGGAGGGGAAAGAGCGTCTCCTTCTCCCCCCAGATCACGGCGGTGCCGGCGGGCAGGTCCTTCCCGCGGCCCTCCAGCCCGTCGGACACATCCAGCGTCCTCACCGTTACGGCCGCGGGATCGCCGCCGTAGTTGCGGCCGAAGGCGTTCACCACGAATCCCGCGGCGGGAAACGGGCGACGGAAGAAGAGGAGGTCGAGGACGCGCCGAGCGCCCGGCCGGTCCTCCGGGAGCACGCGGCGGCGCTCGGCGGCGATGTCGGCGGGCAGGTCGAAGCCGCCCGCATCGACGAGGACGAGGCGGCCCGTCTTTTCCGGGTGCTGGAGCGCGAACGCGGCGACCGTCCAGCCGCCGAGGGAGTGGCCGACGAGATCGGCCTTGTCGAGCGCGAGCGCGCGGAAGAGCGCGGCGAGCGCGCTGACGCGGCCCGGGATCCGGTAGCCGGCGGCGGCGCGCGGGGGCTCGCTGCGGCCGGAGCCGGGCCCGTCCGGGAGGAGGACGGTGCGGCCGGCGCGGACGAGGACGCGCGCCGTGCCGGCCCAGTACGACGCGTCGGCGCCGAGGCCGTGCAGGAGGACGACGGGCCGCTCGGCGGAGAGGGGCCCGAGCACCCAGACGGACAGGCGCGAGCCGTCGTCGGCCGCGAAGACCTCGCGGTGGCCGCCGGAGATCGCGAGCCACTCCTCCATGACGGCGCGGTATGCCGGGAACGGGTCGACGGCGAGGGCGCCGAAGAGGAAGAAGAAAGAGAAGGCGATGGCGCCGAGGGCCCAGCTCAGGAGCCGCTTGCGGTTGCTCATCGCGCTGGCGCTCAGTACGCGACCAGGTCGCGGAGGGCGTTGAGGATGTCGTCGCTCTGCGGGAGCGTCGCGTCCTCGAGCTGCGGCGCGTAGGCGCAGAAGACGTCCTTCGCCGCGACGCGGCGCACCGGGGCGTCCAGCCACTCGAAGAGCTCGTCGGCCGCGCGCGCCGCGATCTCGGCGCCGAAGCCGTGCGTCTTCCAGTCCTCGTGGACGACCAGGAGCCGGTTCGTCTTCTTCACGCTCGTCGCGATCGCTTCCCAGTCGTACGGCGCGAGCGTGCGAAGGTCGATCACCTCGGCGTGCCGGCCCGTCTCCTCGGCGAGCGCCGCCGCGGCGACCGCGCTGCGGTAGACCGTCGCGCCGTACGTCACGACCGTCACGTCCTCGCCGGGCCGGACGACCTTCGCCTTCCCGAACGGGATCATGAAGTCCCGGCCCGGGTAGCGCCCCTTGTTGTGCGTCTGGCGGTAGAGGTGCTTGTGCTCGAGGAAGAGGACGGGGTCGTCGCACCGGATCGCGGTGCGCAGGAGGCCATTCGCGTCGAGCGCGTTCGACGGCATCACGACCCTGAGGCCCGGGATGTGCGCGAACGTCACCTCGCCGGACTGCGAGTGGTACGGCCCGCCGCCCGTGAGATAGCCGCCGATCGGCACGCGGACGACGACGGGCGCCTTCCACGCGCCGCCCGAGCGCCAGCGCACCGTCGCGAGCTCGTCGCGCAGCTGCTGCATCGCGGGCCAGATGTAGTCGAAGAACTGGATCTCGACGACGGGCTTGAGACCGCGCGCGGCCCAGCCGATCGCTCGGCCCACGATGCTCGCTTCCGCGAGCGGCGCGTTGAAGACCCGCGCATTGCCGTAGGCCTTCTGGAGCCCCGCGGTGACCTTGAAGACGCCGCCCTTGCCCTTCACCTCGCCGAGGACGTCGACGCGGCTCGCGTCCGCGACGTCCTCGCCCCACACGGCAATCCTCCCGTCGCGCGCCATTTCGTCCCGGAGCGCCGCGTTGACGAGGTCGACCATCGTCGTGGGCTCGCCGGAGAACGCGGGGGCGTCCTCCGTGTCGAACGCGGCCGACGTCGGGTCGGCGTCGGGGGAGGTCACGTTCTCGAAGACGGTCTCGGCGGCCGGCTGCGGGCTCGCGAGCGCCTCGTCCGCGGCGCGACCCACCTCGGCGTCGACCTCGTCACGGAGGGCCTTGATCTCGTCCGCCGTCGCGAGATTCTCGTCGAGCAGGAACTTCTCGAAGAGGACGATCGGGTCGCGCTCGGCGTCCTTCTGGCGCTCGTTCTCGGGGCGGTAGAGCTTCTCGTCGTCGGAGAGGGAGTGCGAGTACGGCCTGACGACGTGCCCGTGGACGAGCGCGGGGCCCTTCCGTTCGCGCGCGTACGCGAACGCGTACCGGAACGCGTCGTAGGACGCCAGGTAGTCACAGCCGTCCACCTCGACGACGAAGATGCCCGGCCAGGAGCGCACGAGGCGCGAGATGGAGCCGCCGGGCGTGTTGACCTCGACGGGCACCGAGATCGCGTAGCCGTTGTCCTCGACGACGAAGACGACCGGGAGCTTGAGCGTCGCCGCGGAGTTGAGCGCTTCCCAGAACTCGCCCTCCGACGTCGCCCCGTCGCCGATCGTGACGACGACGACCTCGTCCGCGGACGCGCGCGACGCCTGGTCGCGGATCGCGGCGGCGTCGGGGCGGAGGAGAAAGCGGCCCGCCTCGGCGGCGCCGACGCCCGGCAGGCACTCGGAGCCCGTCGGGGAGGAGGTGGTGAAGACGTTCAGCCGCGCCGAGCCCCAGTGCGACGGCATCTGGCGGCCGGAGGAGGCGGGGTCGGCGGCGGCGCCGACGGCCTCGAGGAACATCTCGCGGGGCGTCACGCCGAGCCCGAGGCAGAGCGCGCGGTCGCGGTAGTACGGGAAGAGCCAGTCGACGCCCTTCTTCATGTGGGCGGCGATCGCCGTCTGGAGCGCCTCGTGGCCCGCCCCGGAGATCTGGAAGAAGATGCGGTTCTGCCGCTTGAGCTGGATCTCCCGGTCGTCAATCCGCCGGGAGGTCACCATGTTGCGGAAGGCGCGGAGGAGGTCGTCCCGCGTCAGCCCCTCGTACTTGTCCACCCGGGGCGCGGCGGCTTCGGAAGCCATCTGCGCGGGACTTTACCCTACGCGGCGGGCGCCGTCGGGGCGGCCGGCGCGCTCCAGTCCGAATGGGGCGCGCGGTTCTCGACGATCCAGCCGCGGAGGAGGTCGCGGTACCGCCGCGCCGGGACGCCTTCCTTCTCGAAGAAGGGGACGAGCGCCGTGTTGAGCGCCGGCAGGCGGTAGAACGGCACGGCGGGGTAGTAGTGGTGCTCGAGGTGGAGGTTCGACCAGAGGTAGACGAACTCCCAGAGCGGCGAGCGCGCCATGCGCGTGCCCCACTTCGCGGGCTCGCCCGGCACGATGTCGTAGTGCTGGCCGAGGCGGTTCAGCGCGAAGGCCGGCGGGAAGACGAGGAATACCGGGACGAGGTAGAGCCAGACGAGGCGCGCGCCGCCGCCGAATCGCGCGATCAGCGCGGCCGTCACGAGATGGAGAAGGATCGCCGCGAGGCGCTCGCCCGCGATGCGGCGCCGGAGCGTCTCGGGGTACGTCGCGGTCTCCTTCCGCGCGGCGCGGAAGTAGATCGGGAAGAGCGCCGGCGTCGCGTACAGGAGCTTGAGCCAGCGCGCGTTGATCTTCGGAGACAGGTGCGCGCGCTTCGGGTCGTCCGTCGAGGAGCCGAGCTCGGCGTGATGGTCGAGGTGCCAGCGCGTGAACTGGGTCGGCGAGATCCCCGACGGCAGCGCGTAGAGGAGGCCGAGCGCGCGGTAGGCGCCGGGCCGGTCGCCGTCGAAGACGGCCTTGTGGACGACCTCGTGGAGGAGGACGGTCCCGTCGAAGACGACGAAGCCGAGGACGAGCGCGCACGGGATCCGGACCCAGAGGCTCTCGAACTGCCAGCCGAGCGCGAACGCGCCCGCGAAGAGGACGACCTGGCGCAGGACGACAGCGAAGTGCCGCGCGGGGCTCTTGCGGTGCAGCGCCTTGAGGACCTCGTTCGGCACGGCGGCCGAGAGGCGCGCCCTGAGGTCCCCGATCGCGTGGTGGTAATAGCCCGACTTCATCCCTGGAAAGGTTAGAACAGATGTCCCCCGCGGGAGATTCCCTGTCAGGCCTCGTCCCCCCCGACCTCTTCCGCCACGAGGTAGAGCGGCCGGCCCTTCACCTCGTCGTAGATGCGGCCGAGGTATTCGCCGAGGACGCCGATCATGAGGAGCTGGACGCCGCCGAGGAGGAGGATCCACCCCATCAGCGTCGTCCAGCCGCGCTCGTTGATCCCGAGCACCTTGAGCGCGACGACGACGAGGATGTAGAGGAACGCGAAGCCCGACACGAGAAAGCCGAGCCACGTCGCGAGCTGGAGCGGGACGTGGCTGAAGGACGTGAGGCCGTCGAGCGCGAAGCGGAGCATCTTGCGCAGCGGGAACTTCGTCTCGCCGCGGGTCCGCGGCGGGCGCACGTACCCAACACCGATCTGGCGGAAGCCGACCCAGGCCGTCATCCCGCGGATGAACCGGTGCCGCTCGCGCAGCCTCCGGAACGCGGCGACGGCCTTCGGCCCCATGAGGCGGAAGTCGCCGACGTCGACGGGGATGTCCACGTTCGTCCAGCGCTTGAGGAGCCGGTAGAAGACGTGGGCGGTCCAGAGCTTGAAGGCGCTCTCGCCCTCGCGCTTCGTGCGCTGCGCGTAGACGACCTCGTACCCCTCGTCGATCCTCTTCAGCATGTCGACGAGGAGCTCGGGCGGGTCCTGCAGGTCGGCGTCCATCACGGCGACGACGCGCCCGCGCGCCGCGTCGACGCCCGCCGTGAGCGCCATCTGGTGGCCGAAGTTGCGCGAGAAGCGGAGGGCGCGGATGCGGCGGTCCACGCGCGCAAACGCCGCCATCTTCTCGAACGAGCCGTCCTGGCTGCCGTCGTCGACGAAGACGATCTCCCACGTCCGGCCCACGGCGTCGAGCGCCTTCACGAGGCGGTCCTTCAGCTCGTCGAGGTTGTCGGCCTCGTTGAAGACGGGCAGGGCGACGGAGATCTCGGGCGCGCTCATCGTCAGGACGGAGCCTTCGGCTCGGCGGCCGGCGACTCCTGCGGCGGCGGAGGAGGCGGCGCGGGCGGAGGCGAACCCGCCGGGTACTGCCGGCGGAATACGGTGACCCACACGGCGCCGATCGGGTTGTTGCCGTCCTGGCGATCCCACGCGTCGCGCGTGAAGAGGTAGCGCAGGAGCTGGCCCGGGCTCGGGCGCAGCGGCGAGAGCGCGGTGTCGGGAATCCACCAGGCGCGGAACGGCACGTGGTCGCGCGCGTAGCCGGGGCCGAGGATCTGCGCCTGCTTGTCGGCGTCGGCGTCGTCGCAGACGACGATCGGCGGGTGCATCTCGCCCGTCGGCGGCTGCCAGTTCACGGGCGCCGGCCGGACGTACCAGCTCAGCGGCCAGCCGGCCTCGCCCGAGACGATCGCGGCCGGCACCTCGCCGGCGCGGCCGGAGCGGAGGATCTCGTCGACGATCCCGAGCACTTCGGGACACGTCTGCACCTGGATCGTGGACTCGGCCTTCCGCGAGTTCGGGGAGAGGTCGGGGTAGACGAACGAGAGCGTGAGCGCCGTCGCCACCGAGGCGAACGCGGTCGCGGCGCCGGCGAGCCGCCACCCGGCGCCCTTCTCCGCGAGGAGCGCCCACGCGGCGCCCGCGAGCGGGAGGAACGGGAGGACCTGGTGCACGAGAAGCCAGCCGGCCTTCTCGCCGAGATACGCGTACATCGCGACCGAGGACAGGGCCCAGCCCGCGACGAAGCGCTCGGCGAAGGAGAGCTTCCGCCAGCGCAGCACGATGTACGCGAGCGCGGGGAGCAGGATCGCGAACTCGTACTGGAGGAGGCGCGGGAGGTAGAACGTCTTCGGCCCGCCGACGCGCTCCATCTTGTGCTGGCCCCACCAGTACGAGATCGCGTCGAACGCGGGGTTGCCCGACTCCGGGTGGACGAGGAAGACCGTGTAGAGGACCTCGGACGTGACGAAGAAGAGAAGGAGCGCGCCCACGACGGCCGTCGCGTTCTCCTCGAACCAGTCGATGAGGCGCCTGAGACGGTTCCAGACGTCGAGGCCGCGCCCGGGCTCCAACCACGCGGCCGCGACGGACGGGACCATGAGCGCGAGGAGAACGTAGAAGTTCTCCTTGGAGGCAAACGCCACGGCCGCCCAGAGGCCCGCGACCGCGAGGTCCCGGACGCGCCGCGTCGCGAGGTACTCGTCGAGCCACAGGAAGAGCCCCGCGGTTCCGAGGAGGCTCCAGGCGTCGTCGCGGCAGAAGCGCGTGTAGTAGAGGAGGTTCGGCGAAAGCGCGCAAAGCGCTCCCGCCGCGAACGCGGCGCGCCCGCCGAACCGCCGGCGCAGGAGGAAGGCCATCGCGGTGAGGGCGACGCCCGCCAGCGCGGGGGCGAGACGGGCCGTGAAGTCGGACGTTCCGTCCCACGTCTTGGCCGCTGCGAACCCGGTCAGGACTCCGACCGCCTTGCCGACCACCGACGAAACCGCGAACACGGCCGTGACGGCGAAGTACTGCACGGGTCCGTGGTAGATCGGGTCGTACTTGTAGGCGCCTTCCTTGAGGAGCCGCACCGACGCGTACGCGTGGATCGACTCGTCGTGGTGGAACGCGTGCGTTCCGAGACGGGCGAGGTGCAGGAACAGCGAGAGGGCGATCAGGCCGATCCAGGCCCTCTTCTCGAACGCCGAGAGCGGCGGCGCGGCGGGCGCGGTCGCGGCCGTCATTTCAGGATCTCGTAAACGGCGGTGCCCTTCGTTTCGAAGGCGCGCCGGAAGTTCGCGCGAAGCGGGAAGGCGTTCACGCCGAAGTCCTTCTTCTCGAACGAGCCGACCACGACGTAGCGGACGTTGTAGCGGTGGAGCGTCGCGAACACGGCGTCGGCATCCTCGGAGGTGTAGAGGAGCCGCAGGTCCCGGCGGCGTCCCTCGAGCTCGGGGACCGCGCCGCCGCCGCGCCAGAGGCTCTCGTGGTTGTCCCAGCCGAGGACGATCGGCAGCCCCGCCGCGCCGCCGATGCGGCTGTAGTCCGAGTAGGCATTGCCCGTCGCCTCCGCGAGGACGGCGCCCTCGACGGCGTGCGTTCGCAGCCACTCGACGGCCGCGCGGTCGCCCGGGGCCTCGCGCGCCATCCACGCGAGGCCGTTCAGGCCGTCGACCGGGCCCGTCCACTTCCACCGGAGGACGGCGGCCGCGAGCGGGTGCGCGAGGAGGCCGCCGGCCGCGACGAGGAGGGCCGCGCGGATGAAGGTGCGGGCGCGGCGCGTCGAAAGCGCGAGCGGCAGGAGGAGCGCGCCGCCGATGACGAGGAGAGGCCACGCGCCCATGAACGTCTTGAAGACGGTGTTCATCCGGCGCATCTGATCGCCATACGAGTCCGAGACGAGGACGACGTCCGGCACCGAGGCAAGGACGGCGCCCGCGGCCGCGTAGAGGAACCCCGCTCGCAGCGCGCCCGTCGGGGCGGGCGCCTCGTCCGCGGCGGGCTCCCGGAAGAGCAGCCAGAGGACCCCGGCCGCGAGTCCCGCCGCGAGGCCGAAAACGGGCCGCTTCGTCAGGACGGCGAGCGCGAGGCCGAGCGCGGGAAACGCGGTCGCGGCGACGAGCGCGCGGTCCTCCCGCGACTGCGAACGCACGAGCGCGACGCCGAACGCGAGCGCGGGGACGACGGCGAGGACGCCGAAGTGGAGGAACGCCTCTCCCGCGGTCGTCGCTTCCTTCCAGAACGTCAGGCCGTGCAACGCCGGCCGCGGCGACCGGAGGAACGGAAGGAGGAACGGGACGGCGAGAAGGGCCGAGAAGACGCTCCGTAAGACGGCCGCACGGAACGGACGGGCGGCGAGGTTGCCGGCGGCGAGAACGAGAAGGCACGCGGGGAGGTCCCAGGGATTCGCCGAGAGGACGGCGGCGAGGAGGACGCCGTCGAGGAGCGTGCCCGACGCCGTCCCCACTCTGCCGGCGAGGCCCGCGAACGCGAGGAAGAACGGGAACGTGACGGCGTGGGGGTGGAGGTCCCCGAGGCGGAACGTGAAGAGCGGCCATTCCGTGATCGCGTTCTCGACGCGCCGCGAGGACACCCACCAGTCGAGGTCCTGGAGCGGCTTGTCGCCGAGGGCTTGCCGCGCGCCGTCGAACGTCCCGCCGAGGACGAGGACCGAGCCCGCGAGCAGCGCGAGGCGCCGCCCGCCTCCGCGCGTCCGGACGGCCCCGTAGGCCGCGAGGGCGGCGATCGCGGGCAGGAGCGCCGCGATCAGGTTGTACGCGTACTCCGACGGCACGCGCGCCGCTCGCGCCGGCAGCGCGAAGAGGTACGTCCCGAAGTGGTAGTAGGGGAAGCGCGAGCCGGAGAGCCACGGGTCCAGGAACGGCAGGCGCGGCGTCGCCATGAGGCCGGAGAGGACGGCGAAGTCCATCGGCTTCTCGGTCTGGCGGATCTCGCCGTACGGCGCCCGGAGCCACAGGAAGACGGCGAAGACCGCGAGGAAGAGGGCGGCCGGAAGGACGAGCGCGCGGCCGCGCACGAGGACGCCCGCGAGGTCCCGCCCGCCCCAGAGGAGCAGCGCCACGAGCGCGAGGCCCGCGAGGGGCAGCGCGAGGGAGCGGATCGGGGTGGCCGGCAGGAACCCCGAGACGAGCCAGCCGGGCAGGGCGGCCGCCACGAGGCCGACGGGGAGAGAAAACGCGAAGACGGTCTCGGCCGTCCCGTCGTCCGCCGCGTCGCCCCGGAACAGGCGGGCGAGCAGGGCCATTCCCGACGCGCTCGCCAGGAGAAGAACCGAGGCGAAGAGGAACGCGGACAGGGCCGTCACGGAACGAATCAAGGTAACACAAAGCGCGGTCCGCGCCGGGCTAGACTGGGCCCGTGAGCGCCGCTTCTCCTCGTGTCGCCGTGATCGGCGGAGGCCTCGCGGGGCTCGTCGCGGCGGACCGCCTCCTCGGAGCGGGTCTCCCCGTGACGGTCTTCGAGAAGTTCCCCGAGGCCGGCGGGCTCGTCGGCGTCGTCGAAGTGGGCGGGACGGCCCTCGAGCGCTACTACCACCACCTCTTCACGAGCGACGTCGACTACGTGTCCTTCGCCGAGGAGTTCGGCCTCGGCGCGGACCTCATGTGGCTGAAGTCCCGGATGGGGTTCTTCGCGGGCGGGAAGCTCTGGGACTTCGGCACACCCGCGTCGCTTCTCTCGTTCGCGCCGCTCGGGATCATGGGGCGGCTCCAGTTCGTCCTCTCGACGCTGAAGCTCCGGCAGAGCAAGGACTGGCAGAGCCTCGAGGGCGACACCGCGATCGGTTGGATGCGCCGCAGCGGGTACTCCCGCGCGCTCGACGCCGTGTGGGGCCCGCTGCTCTTCCAGAAGTACGGGCGGCGCGCCGAGGACGTCGGGCTCGTGTGGCTCTGGGGAAAGATCGCGCTCCGCACGCGCTCGCGCGACAAGACCGGGCTCGGCGAACGCCTCGGATACCTGAAGGGCTCGTTCGGGCGCGGCGTCGCCGCCGTGCTCGAGCGCGTCAAGGCGCGCGGCGGGGACGTGCGGACGTCGCGCCCCGTGAAGATCGTGAAGAAAACTGGCGGCGGCTTCGACGTGGAGTTCGCGGGCGGGACCGAGACGTTCGACCTCGTCCTCTCGACGGTCGCGATCCCCGAGCTCCTCCGGCTCGCGCCGGACCTCCCGGAGGACGTGCGGAAGACGTGGAGCGCGATCTCCTACTGTCACGCGCTCTGCCCGATCCTCGAGCTCGACCGCTCGCTGTCGCCCTATTACTGGCTGAACGTCGGCGACGCGTCGATGCCGTTCGGCGGCGTCATCGAGCACACGAACTTCATCCCGAAGGAGGAATACGGGGGCCGGCACGTCGTCTACATCTCGAACTACGTCCTCCCGGACGACCCGAAGTGGAAAAGCCCGGACGCGGCGCTCTGGGCCGAGTACCTCCCTGCGCTCAAGCGCATCAACCCCGCCTTTGACGAGAGCTGGATCCTGAAGAAGCAGATCGGGCGCGCCGAGTACGCTCAGCCCATCGTCGTGCCGGGCTACTCGAAGCTCCTGCCGCCGCTCGAGACACCCGTGCCCGGGCTGTGGTCCGCGTGCATGGCGCAGATCTACCCGGAGGACCGCGGCCAGAACTACGCCGTGCGCATCGGGCGCGACGCGGCGGACGCCATCCTGAAGAAGCTGCGCGGCTAGTCGGACCAGAGCGGCAGCTGGCCGTCCGGGCCCGGAGCGCCCGGCGAGACGAGGCCGTGGACGCCCACGCCGAGGAGGCGCACGGGCCGCGCTCCCGCTTCCGTCCGGTCGAGCAGCGCCGCCGCCCGCGCCGCGAGCTCGTCGGCGTCGCGCGTCGGCCGCGCGCTGTCGCTGCGCGTGACGGTCGTGAAGTCCGCGTACCGCACCTTGAGCGTGACCGTGCGCGCGAGGAGCCGCTTTTCGGCGAGGAACGAGGCGTCGTGCCGCGCCATCGACTCGACGATCGTCCGCATCTCCCGGAGGTCGGCTAGGTCCTCGCGGAACGTGTCCTCCGTGCTGACGGACTTCCGGGTCCGGTCGGGTACGACGGGACGGGCGTCGTCGCCGTGCGCGAGCCGGACGAGCGACTCGGCCCAGCTGCCGACGACGCGGCGGAGCGCGGCGGGGTCCGCCGCGCGCACGTCCACGAGCTTCGCGCAGCCGATGGCCCTCAGCCGCTCGGCCGTCTTCGGCCCGACGCCCCAGAGCGCGTCCACGGGAAGCTTCGCGAGAAACGCCTCCATGCGCTCCGGCGCGATCACGGTGAGGCCGTCCGGCTTCTTCCAGCCCGAGGCGATCTTCGCGAGGAACTTGTTCGGCGCGACGCCGGCGGAGACCGTCAGGCGCGTCGTCTCCCGGACCTGCGCCTTGAGCCGTTTCGCCACCTGCATCCCGAGCGACTCGCCCCACGCGTTCTCCGTGACGTCGAGGTAAGCCTCGTCGAGGGAGAGCGGCTCGACGAGCGGCGTGACCGCGCGGTAGAGGGCGAAGATCTCCTTCGACACGGCGGAGTACTTCCGGAAGTCGGGCTTCACGATCACGAGCTGCGGGCAGAGGCGCACCGCGCGCGCCATCGGGATCGCGGAGCGGACGCCGAACTTGCGGGCCTCGTAGCTCGCAGCCGCGACGACGCCGCGCCCCTTCGGGTCCCCGCCCACGGCGACGGGACGGCCCTTGAGCGCGGGATCGTCGCGCTGCTCGACGGACGTGTAGAAGGCGTCCATGTCGAGGTGGAGGATGCGGCGGGGAGGCGCGGCCACGCGGCCGATTCTGCGCGCCCGGCCGCTCAGCGCGGAAGCTGCGCGAGGACGCGCGCGGCGGTCTCGCGGTCGCGGAGCGTTCCGGCGTCTCCGAACGCGGTCGTCTGCGCGAGGAAGTCCGCAAGCGCGAGGCGGGCGTCGGAATTGCGGCCCGCCTCGGCATAGAGAAGCCCGAGGCGGAACAGGACGGCCTTCGCCTCGGGGAGGAGCTCCTCGGCGGCCCGCGTCCGCACGCCTTCCAGCTCCGCGAGCGCCCGGTCCTTGCGCCCTGCCTGATAGAGAACGACCGCGAGCTTCTCGGTGAGGGCGGCGCGCGAGAACGGGAGGCGGGCGATTCCCGTCTCGAGGACGCGGACCGCTTCGTCCCAGCGCTTCTGGCGCTCGTAGCAGATGGCGAGGGACTCGAAGGCCTGGTACGTCACGTAGGGCGACGCGGGCAGCGCGCGCCCGTCGACGAGAGCGACGAGGTCGCGCTCGGCCTCGGCGAACCGGCCGGTCTCGATGAAGAGCCGCGAACGGCCGACGACGGATGTCGCGAGCGGCTGGATCGAGAGCGCGCGGCTGAACGCGTCGGCCGCCTCGGGAAGGCGGCCTGCCGCGACGAGCGCGTCGGCCCGGAAGTCCCAGTTCGGTGCGGAGGTCGGGTCGCTCCGCACGGCTGCCTCCGTGAACGCGAGATTCGACGCATAGGCCGAAGCCGCGCGGAGGGTCTGGACGCCCAGCACGAGAGAGCCCGCGGCCGCGGCGCCGAAGAGGATCCGCTCCCGCCGCCCGCCGGCCGGCGTCGCGAGCGGGCCGTCCGCGGCGAACGCGGGCCACAGGACGAGGAGGAACCCGAGAAGCGGCAGGTAGAGATACCGGTCGTGCACGACAAACTCGGGCGCGAACGCCTGGATCGAGAGAGCGGGAAGGAGGGGAACGACGCAGAGCGCGAGGCCGGCGGCTCCCGTACTCGTCCTCTTTGCCAGGCGCGCGAGAACGAACCCGGCCGCGGCCACCGCGAGAAGGGGCGCCCAGAAGTTCCCGAAGGAGACGGTCGCGGGCGTCACGGCGCGCAGCGGGTAGGAGGGCCCGACCAGGAGGGGGACGAGCGTCTGGCGCAGGTAGAAGAAGAGCGCGGCGGGGGCCGTGAGAACGGCGTCCGCAAACGTCGCGCCCCCGAGAACGGGGCGCGACAGCCGGCCGATGACCCCCCAGCGTGAGAGGAAGAAGAGACCGGACAGGAGGAGAAACGGCGAGGCGAGGACGGCGGCGCGCCACGCGGTGGGCGCGCTCTTCCGCCCGCCGCGAGGACGGCGAAGCGCGACGAACACGACCACGGGAAAGAGGAACGAGGCCTCCTTGGCGCCGAGGCCGAGCGCGAACGAGAAGAGCGCCGCGGCCCAGGTCCCCGCGGTCGCGCGCTCCGGGAGCGCGTCGGCGAACCAGAGCGTCGCGAGCAGGGCCAGGCTCATGAGGAGATCCGGCGCCCCGGAGATCCACGCCACGGACTCGGCGTGCGCGGGGTGGACCGCAAACAGGAGCGCGACCGCGCCCGCGAGAAGGGGGGAGAGGCCCCAGCGGCGGAGGAGCGCGAACCCGAGGGCCGTGACGCCGGCGTGGAGGAGGATGTTCGCCGCGTGCCAGCCCGTCGTGCTCCCGAGGCCGAAGAGGCGCGCGTTTGCCGCGATCCAGAGGACGAACGTGGGCCGCCAGTAGTCGCTCACGGCCTCGCCGCCGCCCTTGAACGCCCAGACGTCGGAGACAAGGGCTCTTCCGAGGAGGCCTGGATCCTGGACGAGCGGATTCCGGACGATCTGGCGCGTGTCGTCGTAGACGAACCCGCCGCGCAGCGTGGCCCCGTAGAAGACAATGATCGCCACCAACGCCGGAAGGAGAGCGATCCAGGCCCGGCGGCCTCCTACGGCTCGATCCATCGCTCGAGCCCCCACGTGACGACGAGCGCCGTCGCGAGCGCGGGCAGCGTTCCGCCCGTCGACCCGGCGAGGAAGTACGCGGCCGCGCCCGCGGCCCAGCCGCACATCCCGGGGATCGCGAAGCCGCCGTGGCGGCTGGCAGGCCCCTTCTCGTCGTACAGCTCCGGAACGGAGACGGGCATCCGGAGCAGGAAGAAGTGCGCGAGCAGGACGCCGCCCACGGGCACGAGGAGGCCGCCGAGCAGCAGCATGAAGTCCGCGTAGCGATCGAGCCAGCCCGAGAAGAGCGAGAGAAGCGCGCCGACGACGCCGATCGTCCAGACGGACGCGCGGTCGTTCGCAGCCGGGACGAGGCTCTTCCACGCCAGCGCCGACATGTAGATGTTCACGAAGTTCGTCGTGAGCGTCGCGAGGGCGAGGAGGAGGGCGCCGAGGCCGCCGAGCCCCGCGGCCGCGATCATCGCGCCGGGGTTCGTCGAGCCCGCGGCGCGCGCCGCGACGAAACCGAGCGGCACGAACCACAGGCTCGTCGCCGCGAGGCCGAGGAACACGGCGGCCGCGGCCTTCCCCGGCGAGCGCGTGTAGCGCGGGTAGTCGCCGAAGACGAGGAGCCACGAGACCTGGTAACCGATCACGACATCGAGGCCCCGCACCGCCGTCATCGAGCCGTTGCCGGGCGCCGCCGTGACGGCCGCCGGGAGGCGCAGAAACGCGAACGTCAGGATGCCGCCGACGACGAGGAGGAGGGGCACGGCGACGCGGTCCGCGTGGCCGACCGCCCGCGGTCCGCCCGCGACGACAGCCGTCGCGAGGAGGCCGAGCCCGAGCGCCCAGAACTTCACGCTCGCCGGCCCTCCGGCGAGCCGCGCGCACGCGGAGGCCGCGATCACGTTGTTCACGGCGATCCATGCGAAGTTCGTGACGTAGAGGATGAGCGAGACGAGCGCCCCGCCGCGCAGGCCGAGCGCCGCGCGGCAGGCGATGACGGACGGGACGCCGAGACGCGGCCCGAGAGGCGTGAGCGCGGCGACGAGCGCGGTGCCGAGGACGATGCCGCCGCCCGCGAGGAGCGCGGCCTGCCCGAGGCCGAACGCGGGCGCGAGGCTCGCGCCCGTCTGGAGCGTCGTCGCGACGAGGTTCGCGCCCGCGATGATGAGGAAGAGGTCGACGGGCGACTGCGTCTTCTCGGCTTCGGGGACGGGCCCGAGGTCGGCGGCCTGCATCAGCTGCCGAGACTAACCGCGCCGGACTGCCGCGCGAGAAAGGAAATGGCCTCCTCTTCTCCCCAGTAGACGGGGCGGAGCCCGCGCGCGGCCACCCAGCCCGCGTGGCCGCCGCGCTCCGTGACGAGGAAGCGGACCGAGGGGGATGCCGCGGCGCGCGCGGCGTCGACGGACTCCGGCGGCACGAACGGATCGTCGAGGGCCGAGAGGCAGAGTGTCGGCACGTCGATCGTCCCGAGGACGCGGAGGGAACTCGAGCGGGTGTAGTAGTCGTCGGCGCCCGCGAATCCGTGCAGCGGGGCCGTCGCCGCGTCGTCGAACTCGCGGAACGTCCACGCGCGCGCCGCGCGCGGGAGGTCGAGCCGGGCCGCGGCCTCGGGGAAGCGCCTCACGATCGACTCGGCCTTCGGCACGAGCGTCTTCACGAACGCGCGCACGTAGAGCGCGGACGGGAAGGACGCCATGTGGCGGTCGCCGGCGGCGAGGTCGTACGGGACCGAGAGCGTCGCCGCCGCGGCGACGAGGCGCTCGCCGGGGTGCTCGCCGAGCCACTTGAGGACGACGTTTCCGCCGAGCGACACGCCCGCCGCGAGGACGGGCCGCCCGTGGCGCGCGGCGAGCGTCCGGAGGACGAAGTCGAAATCCGTCGTCTCGCCGGAGTGGTAGAGCCGCGGCCGCCCGTTCGGGAGCGTCTTCGAGAGGTCTAGGAGGTCGCGTGCGCAGAAGCGGAAGTTCAGGACCGAGGCCCTGAGCCCCGCGGCGACACCGAGCGCGAGGAGGCCCTGCGCGTAGACGGAGTGCGAGCTGCCTTCGAGCCCGTGGAGGATCACGAGCGGCGGCGCGCCGTCCGGGACGGGCGCGTCTGCGTGATCGAGGAACAGCGTGTCGCCGTCGGGCGCCGTGAGCGCTTCGCGGCGGAGCGGCACCTGCCGCCGGGAGCGGGCGAGCCGCCCCCAGACCGTCTGGACGTGCGCGCCTCGTAGCCCCCACGCGGGCGAGAAGCCGGTGCCGTTTCTCCCGTCCATCGAGCCGAGCCTTTCGTCCCGCCGAATCCCGCGTTCGTCCCCGTCGTGCGCCGTCCGCGGAGCGGGGATTCTATTGTCGGGGGCATGAGCGACGTCGACTTCGACGGTCGGCGCTTCCGGACGGTCCGCAATTCCGCCGACGGCGAGTCCGGCTCCGAGACCGTCTTTCACTACCGGCAGAAGGGCGCCGTCGTCTGGGCGACCTATCACGGCGGCGACGTCTCGTTCGGAACGCTGCTCGCCCGCGCGGCCGCGGACGGACGCCTCGAGATGGTCTACCAGCATCTGAACAAAAACGGCGACTTCCGCGCGGGCCGGTGCCGGGCGCGAACGGAAGTCCTCCCGGACGGGCGGTACCGCCTCCACGAGCGGTGGGTCTGGACGGAGGGGGCCGAGGGTGCCGGCCGCTCGCTGACGGAGGAGATTACGCGGCGGCGCCCTCGCCGTTCCGGCGCGGTCGGATGACGCTCCGGGATCCAGGACCCGCCCGCCGCCGGCCGGATCCGTCCCCGGAGACGCGACGCCGGACACCGCCCGCGGGCGCCTGTCCCTGAGCCGTCGAAAGATTCCACGGGTCGCCCCACCTTGGTGATTCGAGGCGCGAGTCCCGTATCCACGGGCCGTCGCGTCGCCAAGGAGGTTGTGCATGCGCCGAACCGGACTTCGCGTCTTACTCTCCCTCGCTCTTCTCCTTTCCGCCGTGGCCGGGCTCGCCCAGAGCGTGACGACCGCGACGCTTCGGGGTCGCGTCACGAACGAGGGGCAGGGCCTTCCCGGCGTCCTCGTGACGGTGAAATCAGGCACCCTGCAGGGCGCCCGCACGGCCTCGACGTCCGCGAACGGCGACTTCGTGTTCCCCGGTCTGCCGCCCGGCGCGTACACGGTGTCGTTTGCGTTGCAGGGCTTCAGGAACGAGTCGCGCGCGCAGCCGCTCACGGTCGGGCAGGAGGCGCGGCTCGACGTCGTGCTCGCGCTCGCGGGCGTCGAGGCGGCCGCGACCGTCGTCGCGAAGTCGGAGACGGTCGCGACCTCGACGCCGCAGGCGGCGCAGACGTTCACGAAGGAGCTCACGGACCAGCTCCCGGTCACGCGGTCGCTCCTGTCGACGGTCTCGCTCGCGGCGGGCGTGAACACGAACGGTCCGGGCTCGAGCGACCGCCTCGGGAATGGCGTCAATCCCGTCGTGACGATCTCCGGCGGCCAGTCCTTCGACAACCTCTTCACGGTGGACGGCGCCGTCGTGACGGACAACATCCGCGGCACGCCCAACAACCTCTTCATCGAGGACGCGATCGCCGAGACCACGACGTCCACCTCGTCCGTGTCCGCCGAGTTCGGCCGATTCACGGGCGGCGTCGTGAACACCGTCACGAAGTCGGGCGGCAACGCCTTCTCGGGCTCGTTCCGGACGACGTTTACGAACGCCGCGTGGTCGGCGACGACGCCCGCGAACGAGGCGACGCCGCAGAAGGTGAATCCCCAGTACGAGGCGACGCTCGGCGGGCCCATCTGGAAGGACCACGTGTGGTTCTTCGGGTCCGGCCGGTACTTCGACCAGACAGCCTCGGGCCAGACGAGCTTCTCGAACGTCTCCTTCCCGATCGGGGACACGGAGAAGCGCTACCAGGCCAAGCTCACGCTCACGCCCGTCTCGAATCACACGCTGACCGGCAACTACCTGCGCGTGGACGAGGAGCAGACGAACTCGTCCTTCGGGACGATCATGGATCTCCTGAGTCTCGTGCCGGCGCGACAGCTTCCGCAGGAGATCCTGACCGTCAACTACAACGGCGTCCTGTCGAACTCGTTCTTCGTCGAGGGCCTCTATTCGCGCCGGAAGTTCTCGTTCGAGAACTCGGGCTCTCCGTACAAGGACCTGATCCAGGGCACCCTCATGCGCGACCAGTCGCGCGGCAACGCCCGGTACAACGCGCCCACGTTCTGCGGCGTGTGCGACCCGGAGTCGCGCGACAACCGCGATTACCTCATCAAGGGCACGTGGTTCCTCTCGACCGGGTCTCTCGGCTCGCACAACATCGTCGCCGGCTACGACAACTTCGCCGGGCAGCGCAAGGCAAACAACTACCAGTCCGGCAGCAACTACCGCCTCTTCACGACGTCGACGATCTTCGCGAACGGCGACATCTACCCTGTGATCGGGCCGAGCTCCTACATCTACTACACGCCGATCACGAACCTCTCCAAGGGCACGGACGCCCTCACGCACTCCGTATTCCTCAATGACTCCTGGCGCCTGAACGACCGGCTCTCGGTGAACCTCGGCGTGCGCTGGGACAAGAACCACGCCGCGGACAGCAACGGCGTCGTTCGCGCTGACGACAGCGCCGTCAGCCCGCGCCTCGCGGCGTCGTTCGACGTGACCGGCAAGGGCACGCTTCGCGTCGGCGCGAGCTACGCGAAGTACGTCGGCGCGATCCAGGACAGCCTCGTGGACTCCTCGTCGGACGGAGGCTCGCCCTCGACGTTCATCTGGTACTACGACGGTCCCGGCGCGACGCCGATCAACACGCCCGGGAGCGGCGGGCCGCTCGTGACGCGCGCTCAGGCGCTTCAGCAGGTCTTCAACTGGTTCTTCGCGCAGGGATGCCCGGACCTCACGACGTGCCGGCTCCCGCTCGCCTACGCGAACATCCCCGGCCTCACGACGCTCATCCAGGGTTCCCTGTCCTCGCCGTCCACGATCGAGTACGCCGCGACGGTCGCCGGCAACGTGGGGTCCTCGTTCGCCTACCGGGTCGACCTCGTGCGGCGTGAGGGCCGCGACTTCTACAACAACGTGATCAACGGCGCGACGGGAACGGGCGTTGACGAATTCGGCAACAGGTTCGACATCGGCTACGTGAACAACGCCGACACCGTGGAGCGCAATTACACGGGGCTCCATACGAGCCTTTCCTACCGCAACGGCGGCTTCAACGGCGGCGTCAACTGGACCTGGTCCCACACGCTCGGCAACCTGAACGGCGAGACCGCCGCGTCGGGCCCCGTCCCCAACGCCGGCGACACGTACCCCGAGTACAAGAATCCGGCCTGGAACAACCCGTATGGCTCGCTCGCGACGGACGAGCGCCACCGCGTGAAGCTCTACGCGTCGTACACCCTGCCCTTCGTCCCGGCGAAGGTGGGTTCGCTGAACGTCAGCGCGATCCAATCCATCGACACGGGCGTTCCGTTCGGCGCCGTCGGCCTCGTCGATACGCGCAACTACGTCACGAACGCGCCGGCCTACGTCACCCCGCCGACCTCCGTGAACTACTACTTCACCGCGCGCGACGCGTTCCGCACGGATACGATCCTCCGCACGGACCTTTCCCTGAACTTCTCCACGCGGATCGCAAACGCCGTGGAGATCTTCATCCAGCCACAGGTGCTGAACGTCCTGAACCGCCAAGGCCTCGTGGGCGTCAGCACGACCGTCCGCACGGCCGTGAACGTCCCCGGCGGCTACCAGAAGTTCAATCCCTTCACGTCTGCGCCGGCCCAGGGAACGAACTGGGACTACAGCTCGACGTTCGGCCGCGCCCGAAACAACCTCGACTACCAGCTTCCCCGCACCTTCACGCTCGCGGCCGGCGTGAGGTTCTGAGCCCTCGACGCCGGAGTTCGACGCACCGGCCGGCAACCCCGGCCCCGGCCGGTGCGTATCCGTCCCCATGACCCTCGCCCGCGGGAAGAAAGCCGCCTTCATCTTCGGCGTCTGGACGGCCGCCGGCGTCTTCTTCGCGAGTCAGCTCTACTTTCTCTACCCGATCACGTCCGGGGGCCGCGAGATCTCCTTCGGCCGCGCGCTCCTCATCAACGTGCCCTTCTACTGGCTCTGGGCGCTCCTGACGCCCGCGATCCTCGGTCTCGCGCGGCGCTTCCCGCTGGAGCGCTCACGCTGGAAGAGGAACCTCGCGGTGCACGCGGGGGCCAGCGTCGCCCTCTCGGTGATCCAGCTCCTCGTCGCGGGAGCGCTCCTCTACGCGGTGGTCCATTCGGGCGGCACGAGCACCCTCTCGTGGGCGCTCGGGAGCTTCTTCCGCCTGAATTTTCACGCGAACGTCCTGACCTACGCGGCCCTCGTCGCCCTCGCGTGGGCCGCCGAGACCTACGCGAAGTACCGCGACCGCGAGCTCGCGGCGTCGCGGCTCCAGACGCAGCTCGTGAGCGCCGAGCTCGGCGCGCTGAAGATGCAGCTCCAGCCGCATTTCCTCTTCAACACGCTCAACGCGATCGCGGCGCTCCTGAAGCCAAAGCCCGAAGCGGCCGAAAGCATGGTCCTCCAGCTGGCCGAGTTCCTGCGGCTCACGCTCCGCAGCACGGGGCGGGTGGAGGTGACGCTCCGCGAGGAGCTCGACTTCCTCGAGCGGTACCTCGCCATCGAGAAGACGCGGTTCGGGGACCGCCTCTCGACGCACTTTCGCATCCGCTCGGACGTCCTCGACGCGCGCGTGCCGAACCTGCTCCTGCAGCCCCTCGTCGAGAACGCGATCCGCCACGGAATCGCGCGCGACGCGAACGCCGGCCGTCTCGAGGTGGGCGCGACGCGCGAGGGCGGCCGCCTTCTCCTGCGCGTGGCGGACGACGGGCCGGGGCTCGGACCCGCGCCCGTCGTCGAGGGGATCGGCCTCACGAACACGCGCGAGCGCCTCCGCCACCTCTTCGGCGACGACTTCTCGCTGTCCTACGCGAACGTCGCCGGGGGAGGGTTCGCGGTCGCGCTCGCGTTCCCGCTCGTCGTCGAGCTGCCGGCCGCCGAGGGCGACCCGGGCGAGGCGCCCGCCGCGTACGGCTTCTAGCCGCGCGTTCCTCCCGCGCCTGCCCGCCGCCGTCCCGCGCCGCGTGGCCGCGGTCCCCGCTCCCGTGACGCGGCCGAGATCGAGACCGAGATTCGGGAGCGATGACACGCTCCCGCCTCGCCGCCGCCGCACTCGCCGGGTGGAGCGCGTTGGCGGTTGCCGCGCCCAGCGTCACCGGCAGGTTGGAACTCGAAGCCGCCATTCGCCGCGGCGCGCCCGCGGAAGTGGAGTCCGTCCTCGAGACCGGGTTGCGCGGCGAGGCGTTCCGGCTCTGGAAAGCCGGAGGGTTTGGCGGCGACCGTTCCGAGCGTGCCGCGTGGGTCGTGCGGGCCCCGTCGGGCGTGGCGTGGCGGGACTGGCCCTGGGACCGCAGGTACCTGGAGTCGCGATGGCTGGGGCCGACGCCCGGCGAGGCCGTGGCGATCGTCCACACGCATCCCGCGGTGGTGGACCCGCGGCCGTCCGTCACGGACCGCGCGACGGCGACCCGGCTCGGGATCGCCGTCTATACGGTTTCCCGGAGGGGGATCTGGAAGGTCGAGCCCGACGGAACCGTCACGCGGATCGGGGACGAAACCTGGTGGGCCGGGTGCGAAACCGCCGGGTCCTGCCGCGAAAGCGACTCGGTCAGGGTCGCGCGGGCCTCCGCGGCGCCGCCCGCGGCCCTGGAAACCGCGGCGCTTCCGCTGCGTATCACGGAGTAATGCGCCCGAACGTCCGCACGCTCATCGTCGACGACGAGCCTCTCGCCCGTGAGCGGCTCCGCACGCTTCTCGCGGACGAGCCGGGCGTCGAGGTCGTCGGGGAGTGCGGCGACGGCTGCCAGGCCGTCGTCGCCATCGAGGAGCTCAAGCCGGACCTCGTGTTCCTCGACGTCCAGGTCCCGAATCTCGACGGATTCCGCATCCTCGAGAGCGTCGGAGCGGACCGCATCCCCGCCATCGTCTTCGTGACGGCTTACGACCATTACGCGCTGCGGGCGTTCGACGTGCGCGCCGTCGACTACATCCTGAAGCCCTTTGGCCGCGAGCGACTCCAGAAGGCGCTCGCGCACGCGCGCGCCCAGATCACGCGCGAGAAATCGACCGACATCTCCGGGCAGCTCGTCGCGCTCCTCGAGGAGATCCGCCCCCAGAAGAGCTATCTCAAGCGGATCATGATCAAGTCCGGCGGGCGCCTGTACTTCCTGCGCACGGCCGACATCGACTGGGTCGAGGCGGCGGGCAACTACGTGCGGCTTCACGTCGGCGCCGAGTCCCACCTCCTGCGCGAGACGATGAACGGCCTCGAGGCGAAGCTGGACCCGGAGCGCTTCATCCGGATTCACCGCTCGACGATGGTGAACATCGAGCGGATCAAGGAGCTCCAGCCCTGGTTCCACGGCGACTACGTCGTGATCCTCCGGGACGACCGGCAGCTCACCATGAGCGCGACGTACCGCGAGAAGCTGGACGAGCTGCGCGGGCGAGCGCTGCCGGCGTGACGCGCGGCGAGAGGACGGCGCCCGCACCAAAGTCTTGAATGCGGGGCGCGGCGGTCCCGGTCCCGCGCGAGCTCGCCCCCGCGCGTCTCCCGCCCGTCCCAAACAGGATGTGAGAGCACCGGCGCGGACGCACGCTGCCCCGCAGGATTCGGCCCTTTGCCGGTCCACGGGAGGAGTTCATGCGTCATCGATGTCGCGTCGCGTTGTTCCTTCTGCTTGCGGCGTGTGCCGCAGGCTCCGCGTTTGCGCAGACGACGGGCGATCTGGACGGGACCGTCTCCGACCAGAACGGAGGCCCTCTGCCCGGCGCGACCGTCGAGCTGAGGTCGCCGAGCCTGCAGGGGGCCCGCACGGCGACGACGGACGGGGCCGGCCGGTACCGCTTCCCGGCCCTCGCGCCGGGTGTTTACGCGGTGACCGCGAAGCTCCCCGGATTCACGTCGGCCGAGCGCACGGGCCTGAAGGTTTCGCTCGGCGCCACCACGACGGCTGCCCTGCAGCTCGCCGTCTCCGTGAAGGAGAGCCTCGTCGTCACGGCCGAAGCGCCCGCGATCGACACGACGCGGACGACGATCGGGACGAACGCGACGCTCGAGACGATGCAGCGCCTGCCGATCGGGCGGAACTTCGTCTCGATCGCGAACACGGTCTCCGGGACGGGCACGGACGTCACGGGCAACATCACGATCTACGGCGCGACCGGCCTCGAGAACGCCTACATCATCGACGGCGTCAACACGACGGGCGTCAAGACGGGCACGCAGGCGAAGTCGCTCAACAACGAGTTCGTCCAGGAGGTCGAGGTCAAGACCGGCGGCTACGAGGCCGAGTACGGCCGCGTCCTCGGCGGGACGATCAACGTCGTCACGAAATCGGGCGGCAACGAGTTCCACGGCGACGCGTTCGGCTACTACGACGGGTCGTCCCTGGCCGCGAGCGACAAGCGGACGACGGAACGCGCCGCGGCGAACCAGGGGCAGTACGAGACGCCGACGCGCGTCGACTTCGGCGCGGACCTCGGCGGCTACTTCGTGAAGGACCGCCTCTGGTTCTTCGGGGCGTTCGACCGCGTGACCCAGGACCAGGACTACACGCGGACCCTGTCCCAGATCCGGACCGGCGCGGGAGGAACGATTTCGACGTCGGACACGGACACGAACCGCAACAACCTCTACTCGGGAAAATTCACGCTCCGCCTCGGCGAGTCGCAGACGATCGCCGTCTCGGTGTTCGGCGACCCCGGCACGTTCCACGGGCGGTACGACCTCACGCAGATCCCGAACATGATCGGCGACAGCGGGGCGTTCGTCGTGGACCGCAACGTCGGCGGCACGGACGGATCGCTGAGGTACGACGGGATTCTCGGCACGGCGTTCCTCCTGCAGGGCCAGATCGGATATCACACGGAGAAGCGGGACGACTCGAGCCCGGTCGCCGGGAGCCCCTATCGCGAGGTCCAGCAGGCCGGGTTCTCGACGGAGGCGCTGCCGGGCTCCGGCCCGATCCTCCTCCTCAACGAGAAGTACCAGCGTTACGTCTACAAGCTCGCCGGCTCCGTCTTCGCGGGCAGCCACGAGATCAAGGCCGGGATCGACTGGGAGCACCTCAACTCCGACTTCACGGAGTCCTACGGCGGCACGGACCGCATTCGCACGCGCCTGACCGCCGGTGGCGCGCTGAACAACTACCAGCACCGCTACTTCGCGCAGACGCCCCTTTCCGGCGCGAACTGCGTCGGGAAGATCGACCCGACGGGTCCGGCGGCGTTTCCGAACTGCACGGGCTACTCGATCGCCCCGACGGTCGACAACAA
Organism: Acidobacteriota bacterium; assembly: GCA_016716715.1. NCBI lineage: Bacteria > Pseudomonadati > Acidobacteriota > Acidobacteriota bacterium. The sequence continues at coordinate 195,932 of JADJVE010000001.1, forward strand.
CCCGATCACGGACAACGCGGCCCTCTTCGTCCAGGACTCGTTCAAGCCCCTGAAGAACCTCACGATCAACGCCGGCCTCCGCTACGAGCAGCAGTCCCTGAAGGACTACACGGGGACGACGCTCGTCAAGGTCACGGACGAATGGGCCCCGCGCCTCGGCATCGTGTGGGACTTCATGAACAACGGCCGCTCGAAGGTCTACGCCAACGCCGGGCGTTTCTACGAGGTCATCCCGCAGGACATCCAGACGCGCGCGCTCGGCAACGAGTACATCATCATCACGCGCAACTCGAGCTCGACGCCGAATCCCGTCGACCTGTTCCTCGGCGGCCCGGTCGTGCAGGGCGGCGAGCTGACCCAGAACGGTCTCAAGGGCATGTATCAGGACGAGGTCATCCTCGGCTTCGAGTACGAGGTCGCGAAGAACTGGGCGATCGGCGTCAAGGGCATCTACCGGGCGCTCGGGCGCGTGGTCGAGGACCGCTGCGACCTCGCGATCAACCCGGACCTCGCGGGCTATTTCAACCCCGCGAGCCCGGCGACGTGCGCGCTCATCAACCCGGGGCAGGGCGATTCGCTGGGCGCGATCAAGGACCCGAGCGACCCGCGCTGCTATCCGAACGGCTCGACGGACGCGGCGGGCAACCTCGTCGCGAGCGCCCCTTGCGACTCGACGGAGGCCCGCCGCTACTTCCGCGGGCTCGAGGTCACGGCCTCGCACCGCTTCTCGAACAACTTCTACCTCCTCGCGAGCTACCTCTACTCGCAGCTCGAGGGCAACTACTCCGGAAACCTCTCCCAGACCCGAGAGGGCGGCCAGGCCGACCCGAACATCAACGCCGACTTCGACTACCCCGGCCTTCTCGTGAACGCGTACGGGCGGCTTCGCAACGACCGCGCCCACCAGGTCAAGATGTCCGGCTACTACGCCTTTCCGTTCGGCCTGACGGTGGGCGCGAACGCGCACTTCGCGACGGGGCGGCCGTACTCGATCCGTGGCTGCGCGCTGGACGTCACGGCGTGCGGCGCCGGCTACAACCAGGAGGGCTATCTCGTGCCGCGCGGCTCGGCGGGCGACCTGCCGTCCACGTTCGAGGCGGACCTGCACCTCGAGTACGGTTTCCGCTTCGGAGGACTCACGGTCACGCCGCTCCTGGACGTTTTCAACCTGATCAACCGCCAGGGCGTGACGAGCCGCGAGGAGCTCTTCAACAACACGAGCGGCCTCGCCGGGAACGACCCGCGGAGCGGCATCGGACAGCCGGGATGCACGGCGCAGAACGCGAGCCTTTCGAACGCGGCGTGCGCCTCGAACCCGACGTACGGAAAGGACATCAACTGGCAGACGCCGACGGTCGTGCGCGTGGGCGCGCGCCTGTCGTTCTGAAACGGGCCCACGACCTCCTGAATCACGGGGCCGGCCGGGGGCCGGCCCCGCTTTTTCATTTTTCCGCCGTCGCCGAGAATGCCGCATGACGTTTGCCGCGCTCGCGCTCGTTCTCGCGTCGACGAAGCTTCCTCCGCCCACGCCTGCGACGCCGTTCGCGCCGGGCCAGATCCTCCGCGTTCCCTCCGCCGCGATGGGCGGCGCGCGAGAGGTCGTCGTCCGCGTGCCGGAACCCCGTCCCGGCGGTCCCACCCGCTTTCCGGTCGTTTACGTCCTGGACGCAGGAGAGGGGTTCCTGCCGGCGGCGGCGGCGGCGGGCTTTCTCGCGGCGCACCTCTCGATGCCGGACGCGATCGTCGTCGGAATCCGGCATGCGGACCGCGGCCACGAGCTCACGCCGGCGCCGGCCGTTTCCGGCCCCGTGCCCGGCGTGCCGCGCCCGGGAGGCGCGGACGCGCTCCTCGCGCATCTCGCGGAAGAGGTCATTCCCCTCGTCGAGAGCCGCTATCCCGTGCAGCCCTACCGGGTCCTCGTCGGGCACTCGCTCGGTGGCCTCTTCGCGGTCCACGCGCTCGTGTCGCGGCCGGCCCTCTTTCAGGGATACGTTCTTCTCGACCCCGCCCTCTGGTGGGACGGAGGCGCCGTCGCGCGCCGGCTCGAGGCCTTCTTCCGCGGCCACCCCGACGCGCGCGCGCGGCTCGTCCTCGTGGAGAGCCCGGGCGGCGACGGCGGCCCGGCGGATCCAAGGCTCCCCGGCGTGCGCTTCCGGCGCGTCGCCGTGGAGGGCGAGAGCCACGAGACGCTCGCCTACCGCGGGATCTACGAGGGTCTGCGCGCGCTCTTCTCCGATTACCCGCCGGCTTACCGGCGCGATGCGGAGGCGGCGACGGCCGCCGCTCTCGAGGCGCAGTACGCCGCGCTCTCGCGGGAGCTCGGGTTCGCGATCGCCGTGCCGGCGGCGGCGCGCGCCGAGGTCGAGGAGCGGATCGCGGCGCGCGCGGCGCGGGCGGCCAAAGCCTCGGCCGCACCGGCCGTACCCCCGATCGCCGCGGAGGCGGCCGCGCCGTTCGTCGGGACGTGGACGGGCACGCTTCGCACCGAGCCCGGCCGTCCGGTCCGGGAAACCCTGACGTTCACCTTCGCGGACGGCCGCCTGTCGGGGTCCTGTGTCGCGCACGGGGTCGCAATGGACGGGGGCGACTTCCGGTTCGGCCTTTCCGCGGTGAGGGTCACGGCCGACGGAATCGAATGGGAGCGCGAGAACCGCGGCGGCGGAGTCTGCGCTTCTCGCGGGCGCCTGAGTCCGGACGGCGTCCTGGCGGGCACCGAGGAGCTGCGCGGCGGCCCGGCGCCTCCGCCCGGCTTCGTGCTGCCGGTCGTCACGTTCTCCTTCACGCGCGTCTCCGGGCCCTGAATCGACCGCGTCAGCGCGGGAGGTCGATCACGACGAGGCGGCCCTCGAAGTCCGCGACGGCGAGCCGGCCGTTCGGGAGCAGCGCGACGCCGGACGGGTGCTCGAAGCGCTGGCCCTCGGGCTGGTCCTTCCCGCGGGCGGTCGCGACGAGCTTTCCGTCGGGCGCGTAGCCGCGCACCTCGCCGTCGAGCGGCACCGAGACCCAAACGCGGCCCGACGCGTCGACGGCGAGGTACGGCTCGCTCATCACCTGTCGCCTCCAGCCGGCCACGTCGAACGCGCGCACGAACGAGCCGTCCTTCGCGAAGACCGCGACGCGCCCGTTGCCGTTGTCCGCGACGTAGAGAAGGCCGTCCTTGCCGAGCGCGAGGCCCTGAGGCTCGGCGAGCTTGCCGGCGCCCTTCTCGCGCCCCCACTCGGCTTCCTTGCGCCCCTCCACGTCGAAGCGCACGATGCGGCTGTTGCCGGTGTCGGCCACGAAAACGGTTCCCTTCGCGTCCACCGCGACGCCGCGCGGCCCGAAGAAGTCCGAAGAGAACTCGCGCTGGTACACACCCTTTTCGTCGAAGACCTGGATGCGTCCGTTCCAGGTGTCCGCGACGTAAAGAACGCCCTTCGCGTCCACGGCGACGGCGCACGGGTCCCGGAACTCGCCGGGGCCGGAGCCCAGCGAACCGATCGAAAACAGCGGCGAGAGGTCGGGCTTGAGCGCCTGCACGCGCACGTTGCCGAAGTCGGCGACGAAGACCCTTCCCTTCGCATCCGACGCGAGGCCGCGCGGCTGGCGGACCTGCCCGGCGGGCTGCTGCGCGGGCTGTGCGGCCGGGGCGCCCGCGGGCCGCGCCGGCAGCTCCTCGACCTTGAGCGGCGGCGTCGAGGCGCCGGGCGCGAACGCGCCCTTCACGGCGAAGAGCGTGACCTCGGGGTTCCGGTAGACGGGCGTCAGGAGGTCCGTCCACCCGCCGAAGCGTGCGAGGATTCCAGCGCCGTAGGTCTTTCTCTCGAGCGGCCCGACGGCCACGAGCGCGACGTGGTAGCGCCGGAGGACGGCGGCCACCTCGTCCGGCGCGAGCGCCGTGTACGCCGCCTTCACGTCGGCCTTGCGGCGGTCGATCTCGGGCTGGCTGTGGCCCCGCTGGAACGTGTGGTACTCCCAGCCGAGGACGGTCGGGAGCCCCGTCATCATCGAATAGCGCGAGAAGTCCTGGTACGCGTCGCCCTGCGCCTCGAGGACGACGGGGACGCCGCGCACGTTCGCGTTGATCCACTCGTACGCACCCCGGTCTCCCGGCGCCTTCGACTCGAGGTAGGCCGTCCCGTCGAGCGTCGCCCGCGGCCAGTCTTCGCGGCCGTTGCGCACGTAGCCGGGCATGGCCGTCACCGTCGTGAACAGGACCGCCGTGAACGCGATCGCGGCCGCCGACTTCCAGAGCGGCCCGCCGGCCGTCCGGAGGAGACGCCACGCGGCCGCACCCGCCACCGCGAAGAAGAACCACACCTCGAGATGGAACTTGAAGATCGTGTTCATCCGGTCCCACACGTAGATGACCTCGCACCCCGTGAGGACCGCGAACCCGAACGCCGCGAGCGCGCAGGCGAGGCGAACCTCGCGGCTCGCGCCGGGGCGCAGGGCCGCCCACGCGGCCGCCGCGCACGCGAGCGCGGTGAAGCCGCGGATCGACGCCGCCTGGTCGAGATGCCAGGGCTTCAGCGTGAGAGAGAGGAGGGACAGGGGGAGCAGGGCCGCGAGGATTCCGCGGGCGGCGCGCGCGGCGCGGCCTGGAGGCGGATCGCCCTGCCGGAGGGCCGTGAACACGAACGGCACGAGGAGCGCGAGGAAGAACGCCCACACGTTGAAAAAGTCCCACGGCGAGGCGAACGGCCCGACCTCGCGCCCCCAGTTGCGGGGCGGGGGCGTGAAGTGCGCCCAGAACGGGCGGGCGAGGCCGTACGCCACGGCCGCGGCGCCCGCGATGGGGAGCGCGACGCCGCGCAGGAAGCCGGCAAACGACGCGGAAGCTCCGCCGGGGCGCGCCACGACGTATGCGGCGAGCGGAACGAAGACGAGCGCGCAGGCGTACGTCGGCACGGCCCACCCGTTCGTGATCTGGATGGCGGCGAGGAGGAGGCCGAGGAGTCCGATCGTCGCGGCTTCCTCGCGCGGCGTCGGGACCGCGTCGCGCGTCGCGGCGAAGAGAAGGAGCGCGAGGAACGCGGTCGTGAACGGCATCGCGAGGGCGTGCGCGTGGAGGTCGGCGAAGAGGAACGTCCACAGCGGGTACTCGCTGATCCCGTTCGGCCCGATGACGCGCGACGTGGCCCAGAAGTAGTGCCAGTCGAGCGGCTGGCCGGCCTTCCACCGGAGGACGGCCTCCCGCACGCCGGACGGCGGCGCGGCGAACATCGCGAGGAGCGCGGCGACCGCCCCGGCCCGGAGGCGTCCGCCGAGCGCGGAGCCCGCCGCGAGCACGCCGCACGCGGTGAGGCTCGCGACGCCCGCGATCCCGAGGTTGAAGAGGAGCCCCGGGTGGATGCCGAGGAGCTTGCCGATCGCGGCGAGCCCGTAGTGCCCGAAGTACGTGTAGGAGAGCGTCGAGCCTGCGAGCCACGGCTCGGGCGGCGGCAGGGTGGTCGACCGGAGGAGCGCGTTCAGGAACGCGAAGTCCATGGGCTTCTCGCCCGAGAAGATCTCGGGAGTCGCGGCGCGGAACGCGAGGAAGAAGAGGAACGTTCCCCACGCGACGAGCTCCGTCTTCCATCGCTCGGCGGCGGGCGCCGCGAACGGCCGGCGGCGCGCGAGAGCCCAGGCGCCGGCGCCGAGGGCCGCCGCCCACGCCAGGAGCAGCGGCCGCCCGAATGGCGCCCAGCGCCAGGATACGAGGAGCCACGACCCGAACGCGAAGAAGAGGACGCCGCACGTCTTCCCGAGCGCGTAGAGGCCGGGGCGCTCCGGCAGTGCGGCGGCGAGGAGCGCGTAGCCGGCGAGGCCGAGAAGCTCGAGGAAGCCCGCGAAGAGGAAGATCGCGGCGGGCTCGGATCTCAGCCCGGGCAGGCCCGGGCCGGGGCCTGCCTCCGCGGCGGGGCGCGGCGAGGCCGCGGGCTCGGCCAGCAGGAGGTCGCCCCGCGAGAGCGCACGCGACGGCGTGCGCGTCAGAAGCCGCGCCTCGATCTCGTCCGCCGCGAGCTTCTCGCGGTTCTCGAAGAGGAGGATCTTCGGGTGGTCGTACACGCTCAGGGACTCGTCCGCGAGCTCGTCCGGAAGCTCGAGGCCGAAGAGCGCCGGGCGCGACGCGAAGGACCGCGTGAGCGTGAACCCGAGGTCGCCGGCGAACAGGAGGCGGAACGCGCGGTTCGTGAGCGGAAACTTGTCCGGCGCCCGCGTCACGGCCCCGTAGAGCCGCTTCGTCTGGAGGACGACGCGGTCCGCGGCCGCCAGCTCCTTCGCGAGCTTCGCAATCTTCGCGGCCGAGTCCGGCTCGTAGAACCCGAACATCACGATCGGGTAGCGCTCGGCAGGCGAGCCGGGGAACGAGAACGGGAAACCCTCGTCCCAGTCCTGCTCGAGGACGCGCGTCCCCTCGGGCACGTTCTCGTGGAACCAGCGGGAGGCCGTGACCGCGCTGTGGGGGCGCGTGTAAATCGCGAGGAACGCGAGCGTCCAGACGGCCGCGCCCGCGGCGACGGCGGCCCGGAGGATCCTCCCCGCGCGGGACGCGGCGGCCTTTTCGGTCAGCCACGCGGCCGTCCAGAGCGCGAGGATCGGGTAGACGGGCAGGAGGTACCGGGGGAACTTCACCTCGAACGTGCAGGTGATGAGGACGTACGGCACGAGGAACGACGCGACGACCCATTCGCCCGGGCGGAAGCGGCGGAAGGTCGCGAGCTTCGAGCCCGTGGCCCACAGCGCGGCGAGCCCGAGAAGCGGCCCCAGCGTCCAGAGGACGAGCTCCTTGCCCTCGTAGAGGAAGTGCGGGACGCCGACGTACTGGTTCGTGTACGGCAGGAGGCCCGCGTGGCGGACCATCGCGCCCTGCTCGGAGATCGAGCGCCAGAACTCGCGGAAGTCGAGGAACGCGTACGGCTCGCCCAACGCGAACGCTCCGAGCGCCGCGGCAAACGCGAGGGCCGCGAGGGAAACGCCGCGGCCCCAGCGCCGCGAGGCGGCGACGGACAGGAAGGCCGCGAGAGCGAGAGGCAGCAGGAGGGGCGCCGCGCTCGCCTTCGTCGCGAGCGCGAGGCCCGTCGCGGCGCCCGCGAGAAGCGCGTCGCGGGCTCGTCCGCGGTTCGCGAAACGCGAATCGCAGACGAGCGCGAGGAGGACCATGAACGTGAGGGCGACGTCCGTCGCCGCGAAGTGGGAGGTCTGGACGTGCAGGACCGAGCACGCGAGGAGCCCGCCCGCGAGGAGACCGGCGGCCTCGCCGTACCAGCGCCTGCCGAGCAGCGCGACGAGGACGCACGTGAGAGCGCCCCAGAGAGCGGAGAGGAACCGCCCGACGTGGATGACGCCATCGTAGGACGCGAACCATTCGCGCCGCGTCACCGCCGCGAGCGCCGAGGACGCGGCGCGCGTCACGTAGAACGGGAACGAGCCGTACGCGAAGAAGTGCGGGTTGAGCTGCGGCGGGAAGAACGAGAGGTGCACGATCGCCTCGCCGATCGCGCGCTCGTCGGGATGGAAGAAGTGGTTCTGGTCGAAGTCCAGCCCGACGACGCGCACGGCCGCGGCCAGGAGGAAGACGACGGCGAGCCCGCGTCGGAAGTTCAGGGCGGGTCCTCGTGTCGACATGGAGAGTTCGGCCGATTATCGGCGAGGCGCCGCGCCGGCGAAAGCCTGTGCTACCTTGAATCCCCGTGATCCAACCGGCGGCGGCGCTGCTCTCCCGGCCGCGTCTCGCGTGCGCGGCGGCCCTCGGCCTCGCGGCAGCGGGCGAGGCCGTGGTCCGGACGGGCCATGCGTGGTTCGCGGGCGCGGCGCTCACGCTCCTGGGAGCGCTCCTCCTCGCGCCCGGCGCGTGGCCGGCGCCCGAGCCCTCGGGCGCCCCGGTCGTCCCGGCGCGGCGCGGCGGCATCCTCGCCGCGGGGATGGCCGTTGCCGCGGTCCTCGCGGCCGCTTCGATGCGCGCGCTCTGGGGCGAGTCCCGGGACCCGGCGCTCCCGCTCTGGATCGCCTCGCTTGCGACGCTGGTCCTGACGGCGGTGGCCGCCGGCCGCGGCCTCGACGTCCCCGAACGCTGGGGCACGGCCCGTCTTCCGGCGGCGCGCGGCCCGCGCGTCGCGCTGGCGGTTTGTGTCCTCGCACTCCTGTCCGCCGCCGCGTTCGTGAGGCTCTGGAACCTGGCGAACGTGCCGTTCGGCATAAACCCCGACGAGGGCGATCAGGCCGCGCTCGCCATGCAGATCGCCGGCGGCTTCAACACGGACGCCTGGTTCCGGCCGGGCTGGTACCACATCAGCATGATCTACTTCAAACTGCTGGCGGCCGTCATGTCGGTCGCCGGGCTGGACGTCGCGGGCGCGCGGGTCTTCGGCGCGCTCAGCGGCCTCGCGACGGTCGCCGTCCTGACCGCCCTCGCCGTCCGGCACTTCGGCTGGCGCGCGGGCCTCCTCGCCGGGACGCTGCTGTCCTGCATGGGCGGCGCCCTCCAGTTCTCGCGCGTGACGACGTGCGCCGCGCCCACGCAGACGCTGTGGGCGCTCAGCGCGGCGGGCTTCCTCGAAGCCGCGCGCCGGGGGCGCGCCTGGGCCTGGGGGCTCGCCGGACTTGCCGGCGGCCTGTCGATCTACTTCTACCCGACGGGGCGTCTCTGGTGCCTCCTCGCGATCCCGTTCTCGATCGCCGTCTTCCTCCGCGCGTCGCAGGGCACCCGGGCGCGAACGGCGGCGGGCGTGGCGTTCGCGGCGCTCGCCGCCCTCGTGGCGGCCGGGCCCTTCCTCGCCGCGACCCTGCGCCTTCCGGGCGAGTTCACCGTGCGCGCGCAGGAGACGACGATCTTCATCCCCCGGAACGCGGCGCGCCTCGCGTACCTCCGTGCGGACTGGGGCATCGGGCGCGTCCTCGTCGCCCAGGTCGAGCACGCCGTCGGCTTCCTGAACCGTTACGTCGACCAGAACATCCTCTGGCCCACGGACCGGCCCCTCTTCCCGCCGGTGCTCGCGGCGCTCGTGCTTCTCGGCATCCTCGCCGCGACGGTCAAGGTGCGCGACGTGCGTCTCGTGCTCGTGTCGCTCTGGTTCTGGATCGGCATTCTGGGCGTCATCGTGACGGTCGAGACGCCGAACATGCACCGCTGGGCGACCGCGATCCCCGTCCTGCCGCTTTTCGCGGCGCTCGTCCTCGACGAGGGGGCCCGGCGTTTCGGTCCGGCGCCGGGGCGCGCGAGGGCCGCGGCGACGGCCGCGGCTGCCGTCGTCGTCGCCTTGTGCGCCGCGGCCGAGCTGGCGTTCTACTTCGGCCCGTACGCGGCGTCCGACCGCTGGCCCTTCAAGCGCGTCGAGGGCGTGGCCGCTGCCGAAGCCGGCGCCGGGGGCTGGGCGCTGACCCTCGGAAACGACGCCCACATGGTGAACTCCGGCTGGGTGCGCCTGCTCGCGCCCCGCGCGCACCGCATGGGCGTCGCGACGCCGGGCATCGCCCTGCCTCTCGCGATCCCCGCGGTGCGCGACCTCTCCTTCGTCGTCTACGCGCGGCAGGCCTACTACCTTCCGTACCTTGAGAGCGTCTACCCGGGCGGCGCGACGCGCGAGAAGCGGCACTTCCCGAACGAGCTCGTCGTGACGGAATACCGCGTCCCTCTCGCCGCGTGGTCGGCGCGGCGCGGGGCCCTCGTCTCGATCGCGGGGGGACCGCCCGTGCGGGTGGACGCGATCGGAGATCCGCCGCCCGGCGCCGCGGAGGCGGCGCGCGGGGCGAAGACCGCCCGCTGGACGGCGGCCCTCCGCGTCCCGCGCTTCGGGAACGTGCGCTTCTCGATCGCCGACGGCGTTCTCGCCGTGGACGGCCGCGAGATCCTGCGTGCGCGGGGCGGAGAGCGCGAGACGACCGTCGCGCTTCCGGAAGGAGACCATCGCGTGGAGTTCAACGCCCCTCTCGGCGCCGCACCGGCGACGTTCCTGTGGGCCCCCGATGGCGAAGAGAGGCTCCGGCGCACGCGGTGTTCGGAGCTGTGGGCGGTCGACGGCCCGCCGGAGGGGCTCCTCGGGACGTACACCGCGCCCGGGCTCGCGACGCCGCTCCGCCTCGACGCCGCGCTCGCGGCGATGTCCCTCGGCGCGGACCTCGACTTCGACGGCGAATGGACCGCGCGCTGGAGCGGCACGCTGGTCGCGCCCACCGACGGGCCCTACGTGTTCGGCTTCCTGACGCACGGCGGGACCGCCGAGATGACGCTCGACGGCGGGCCTCCCCGCCGAACGGATGGCGACGACGAGAGGCTCACCCGCTTGCCGCCCGTCCCGCTCACGCGCGGCCCCCACGCGGTGGAGATCGTCTACCGGGTCGTCCACAGGCCGGCGGCGATCGACTGGATCTGGACGCCGCCGGGCGGTGTGGAGTCCGTCGTGCCGCCGTCCGTGCTCCGGCCTCCCGCCGGCGCCGGGCCGCGGCCGCCGCTCTCGGAGGGCGAGCTCAGGGCGCTGCGCACCCTCAGGCGCGGCACGCCGTTCCTCTTCACGCCCTGAACGTTGGAATTTCGGCTGCGGGGGCGGTATTCTTTTGGACATGAAACGTGCACGAATGAACGTCTGGATCCCGGCCTGCGCCGCCGTCCTCCTGCTTTCGGCCTGCGGCGGCAAGAAGGAAGCGCCCAAGCCCACCGCAGGCAGCGCCGCCGCCCCCTCGACTCCGGCCGCCGAGCCGGCGCGGGCGGCCGCCGCCGCTCCGGCAAATCCCCAGATCCGTCTCGACGCGTTCCGCCTCGGCTACGCGCTCGGGTCCGACTCACAGGTGCGCGGGGAGGGCAACGCGTTCGCCAAGGGCGACAAAGTGTTCCTCTCGTACGGCATCCGGGATGCGAAGCCCGGCTCCTCGACGAAGGTCGTATGGGTGAAGAACCCCGCCGGCACGAAGATGGGCGAGGAGTCCAAGCCGCTGCCTCCCGATCCGGGGACGGTGAGCTTCGTCGCGGATTCGGCGGGCTGGGCGAACGGCGAGTACGTCGTCGAGATGTGGGTCGTCGAGCCGTCGTCCGAGCCGCGCCGCCTCGGCGCCGCGACGCTCACGGTCGCCGCGAGCCGCGGCAAGTAGACCGCCCGCTCAGTCGATCAGGAGGATCTTCGCCCACGGGCCGGCCACGCCCGGCAGGTCCTCCACGCGCGCCGTCGGCCACGCCGCGACGAGGCGCGGGAGGTCCGCCGCGATGCGCTCCTTCGGCACGATGATCGCTTTCGGGCCGGCGGCCCACGCAACGGCCTCCTCCAGCTCGCGGATCTCGACGAGGTGGAGGTTCCAGACGAACGGCAGCATCTCTCCGAGGCGCGGCGGCCGTTCGCCGCTCACGTTGAGCGACCAGTCCGAGCGTCCCGTCGAGACGAGGTAGACCGTTCGGCCGGGGCCGATCGTCCGGAGCCGGCGGCCGAGCGCCGTCGCTTCCCACATCGGACGCTGCTCGCTCTCGTAGGCGACGTACCGGCGCAGGTTGGCAACGGGGGAGATCGCGAGGGCGGCAGCGGCGGCGGCGGCGAGGGCGGCGGCGCGTCCGCGCGCGTTCGGCAGGCGCAGGCTCTCGAGCAGCGCGGCGGCGGCGGCGCCCATGAACACGCACGCGACCGGGAGGCTCGGGAGCATTCGCGTGTACCAGGGCGGCGAGCCCGCGAACGCCCCGAGCACGAGCAGGACGAGCGCGACGTCGAGGAACAGGAGCACGTTCAGGGAGAAACCGGCGGCGAGCGCGACCGCGACGCCGAGGACGAAGAGCGTCGCCTCGGCCGTGTTCAGCGCGGGCGACATCGAGCCCTGGCTGCTCTGGTCCGGCGTCGTGAAGAACCAGCCCGCGCTCATGGCGAGCGGCCTTCCGAACGACGCGCGGAGCCGCTCGTGGTCGAGGCCGCCCTGGGGCTTGTACACCTCGAGCGACTCCTGCGCGCGCGGCAGCGCGAGATTCGGCGATGCGATCCACGCGGGGAGGAGCGGAACGAGCCACACGAGGAAGACGAGCGCCATGAGCGGCGGCCCGGTCCAGCGGCGAGCCGTCGCCCGCGGCGACCGGAGAGCGAGGACGAGCCCCGCGAGGAAGCAGGCGGCCGGCGCGACGCGCGACGCGGGCCACAGGTAGAAGCACCATCCCGCGACCCACCCGCCGAGGAGCCACCAGCCCGCACGGTTCGTCTTCAGCGCGAGGGCGAAAAAGACGAGCAGCCAGAGCCCCGCGACGGCCGACACACCGGTGGTCGACATGCGGCTGAAGTGGATCCAGGGCACGGCGCCCGCGAGGAAGATCGCGCCGAGGAGGCCGGTGGCGCGGGAGCGCCACGTCGTCCCGAGGACGTAGACCGCGAGGACGCCGGAGATGCCGGCGAGAGCGGGGCCGAGCCGGAACCCGACCTCCGTCGGGCCCGCGAGCAGGAACCCGGCCATCTCGGGCAGGAGGCCCACGACGGGCACGGGCACGAAGCCCGTCTGGAAGATGCTCGCGAGCCTGCCGTCCATCAGCTCGAGGGCCGAGACCGAGCAGTACACGAAGTCGAAGTGGACGTTCGTCGGGACGTCCAGAAGCCGGTAGAGGTGCGTGACGCACGCGGCGGCCAGCGGGACGAGGACAACCCAATGCGCGCGAAACGTCTCGCGCAGGCGGACTCGTCCGCGGAAGGAAGCCGCCACCATGCCGAAGACGAGAACGTGGAGAGCGGCCCAGAGGCAAGTCGAATCCACCTCGAGCTTCGCGGCCCGCCAGCGGTAGAGGAGCGCCATCCCGCCGGCGAGCGCGAGGCCGCCCCCGAGGAGCGCGAGGAGCAGGCGCCGGTCCTCCGCGGGCGCCGCGAGAACGGCCTGCCAGTACGGGTCCTTGCGCCGCGTCAGGGCGCGGCTCCAGATCGCCGCGGCGAGCGCGAGCGTGAATCCGGCGAGAAGCGGCACGTCGCGCTCCGGATGAAAGTACGGCTCGAGCAGGAGGACGCCACGCCGGGTGAGGACGAGGGCTGCGGCGTAGAGCGCGAGCGGGACGAACGCGGCGGCCGTCGACGCAGCGCGGCGCGCGAGCGTGCGGCCGTCCGCGGAAGCGGGAGAAGGCGTCGCGGCCGGCGGAAGCGGCGTGGGGGCCGGCGGGCGGCCGCGCGCGAAGAAGACGGCGGCGCCGGCAGCAGCGCCCGCGAGGAGGAACAGAACGAAGCGCGGCCACGGAAAGCGGTTCGCCGACGCGTCGGCGAGCCAGCTCTCGGGCCACGCCGCTCCCGGGACACGCATGTACGAGACGGCGAAGAGGCCGCGCGCGGGGAGGTAGACGGCGCCGAGCGGAGCGAAGGGCACCTGAAAACGCGTGACCGGACCGTTGGCGTGTGCCCGCCGGATCTCGAACGCGTCGCTGATCATGACGGCGGCCCCCGTGTCGTCGACCGTGAGCTTCCACGCGAGCGGTAGAGGGTAGAAGCCCTTCTTCACGAGGCGGCCGTCCTCGACGGCCATGCGGTTCACGCCGGCGAGATCGTGGTGCCAGAGGAGGAAGTTGGGCGAGGAGGGCGCCTCGGGCTCCAGGCGGAGCGCGAAGCGCGACCCGGCCCAGCCGTCGTCGAGCGCGAGCCGCTCGAAGTCCTTCGAGCCCGGCGTCCGCCTGAGGATCGGCTCCGGCTGCTCGGTGGTCGAAAAGACCGTGCTCCCGTCGGCGAGGCGGGCCGCGCCGAGGAACCGCACGTTCGGAGGCGGCTCGAACTCGGCGACGATCGCGCCCGCCGCGTCGATCTCCGTCACGCGCCCCTCGGTGGTGAGAAGCACGTGCCCGTCCGCGAGGAGGGCCGCGCGTTCCGGATGGGGATTCGTGGCCGGACAGAGCACGTCGCGCGTGACGCGCCCGTCGACGTCCAGCTCGAGGATGCGCCCCGTGGCGCGGTCGAGGACGAGAAAGCGCCCGTCGGGAGCAGGCACGAGGTGGGCCGGCTCGCCGAGGCCCGTGAGGCGGCCGACGCGCCTGCCCGTCGCGTCGAAGAAGCCGACCTCTCCGGCGGGATCGCCGGCGCCCGGGATCGCGATCGAGAACGGGCGATCCGTTTCCGCCGACGCGGGAGGCGCGGGTGCGGCGAGGGCGAGCGCGAGGAGGGCCGCGGCGGCGCGCGCCGTCACGCGGCCGTCTCCGGCGGCGGCGGGACCCAGTAGTCCTGCGCCGCGATTCGCGCGAGCGCCGCCGACGCGTAGAGACCGCGGTCCCACTTGCCGCGCAGGAGGAGCGCGTCGCGCAGCATCGCGGGCGCGTGCGCGCCGAAGCGGATCGTGGACGGCTCGTGCTTCTTGAGGCGCACCGGGATCCGCCGAATCGAGAGGTTGTACTTCAGCGCCACGTAGAGGAGCTCGACGTCGCCGGCGAATCCTTCCACGGTGAGGAGCGGAAAGAGAGCGTCCGCGACGTCGCCGCGAAAGCCCTTGAGCCCGCACTGCGTGTCGAAGAGGCCGCCCGTGACGAGCAGCCGCACGAGGAGCGAGAACGCGCGGCTCGCCGCGGCGCGTGAGCGCGGGAGGCGCGAGCCGTAGATCGAGTCCGTGAGAGACCGGTCCCCGACGACGACGTGGAAGCCGCGCCCGGTCACGAGAGAGACCACGTACGGCAGGGCCTCGAGGTCGTACGGCACGTCGGCGTCCGTGAAGATGCGGCAGCGCCCCGTCGCCGCGGCCATGCCGGCCTTCAGGGCGCCGAACTTTCCGCGGTTCTCGGCGAGGCAGAGGAGCTGGATCCCGGGCCCGTCCGGCACCGCGCCGGCCGTCGCGTCGCGCGAGCCGTCGTCCACGACGACGATCTCCCAGGAGAAGGGCTGGCGCGACAGGAAGGCCGCGAGGTTCGAGACGCTTTCCGCCACGAAGGCCGCGCCGTTGTAGACGGGCAGGACGACGGAGACGTCCACGGCGTTCACGTCGCGCGAACGGCGCGGACGAGCATGGAGCCCGAGTTCGCGTAGAGGGTGAGGCCCGAGAGCGTCCGGGCGCGCGCGGCCGCGCGGAGGAGCCCGCCGCCCGCCGGCAGCGCCGCGGCGACGCGCTCGAGGAGGAAGGGAAGCGAGACGTGCTGCCCGCAGGGCGCGGCGCGCACGAGCGTCAGCGGCGGCGCGAGGGCGTCGGCGAGCGTCCTCCTCGAGAAAAACGTCACGTGTTCGGGAATCTTATAGGACACCCACCGGCGCCCGGTCGCCCGCGCGAGGAGACTCTCGACGTTCGGCGTCGCGATGAGGACGCTGCCGCCCGGCTTCAGGGCCGCCGCGAGGGCCGCCGCGAAACGCCGGGGCTCGTACACGTGCTCGACGAGGTCGAACGCGGTGATCGCGTCGAAGGAGCCGGCGGGAAAAGGGGAGTCCTCGAGCGTTCCCCTGGCCACGCGCCCGGCGTGCCGCGCCGAGGCGCGCGCGACCGCCTCCGAGGAGAGGTCGAGTCCCCAGGCCTCCCACCCGGCGGCGCGCGCCGCGTCGAGGCCCGCGCCGGGCCCGCACCCGACGTCGAGGAGGCGCCCGCCGGCGGGCGGAGAGCCGAGCCAGCCCAGCCGCCGCGCAAACGTCTTCGCGAGGAGCGCCTCCATCTCCGCGTACGACGCGTACCCGCCCCCGGTCCCGCCGCCCTCCCAGTAGCCGCCCTCGTAGAGACGGCCGAGGTCCTCGCGGGCGACGCGCGGCGAGAGATAGCGCAGCGTGCAGCGTGGGCAGTCCACGACTCGGTACGGCGGAAAGGAGACGCGCTCGCGCGCGGGACTCGCCTCCCCGCAGAGCGGACAGGCGCAGGATTCCAGACGAAGGGGCGCGTCCGGCGCGTGCATCGGGGCGGAGCCAGAATACCAAGGTCGCGTAAACTGGAATCCTGACCGCCACGACGTACCTCCGCGCGCTTCGGCCCGCCCAGTGGGTCAAGAACCTCTTCGTCCTCGCGCCAGTCCTGTTCGGCAAGGTCGCGGACCGCGGGGACCTGGCCGGCCGGACGGCGGCCGTGGCCGCCGCCTTCTGCGCGCTCGCGTCGGCGCTCTACCTCCTGAACGACGTCAAGGACGCCGAGGCGGACCGGCAGCACCCCGTCAAGAAGGACCGGCCGGTCGCGTCGGGCGCGCTCGCGCCGGGGATCGCCCTCGCGATGGCCGCTGTCCTTGGGCCGCTCGCGATTCTCGCCGTGTTCCTCGCCGCCCCCGCGGCGCTCCCGGCGACGCTCGTGTACGCGGGCGTCACGGTCCTCTACTCGCTCGGCCTCAAGAAGGTCGCCCTCCTCGACGTCTTCATCGTCGCGTCCGGATATGTGCTGCGCGTCCTCGCGGGCTCGGCGGCCGCGCAGGTCAAGGCGTCACACTGGCTGCTGCTCTGCACGTTCTTCCTCGCTCTCTTCCTCGCGCTCAGCAAGCGTCGCAGCGAGCTCGCCGCCCGCGGCGCGGCCGGGCGCGAGTCGCTGAAGGACGTGCCGGTCGGCCTCCTCGAGGCGTTCGAGAACACCGCGCTCGGAACCACGATCGTCTGCTACGCGCTCTACACCGTCGCGCCGGAGACGATCGCGTGGTTCGGGACGGACCGGCTGCTCGTGACCGTGCCGATCGTCCTCTTCGGCCTCTTCCGCTGGCGCCTCATCGAGACGCGCGGAGGCGGCGAGGACGCGACCTCGGACCTCTTCACGGACGCCGGCCTGCTCGCGACCGTTGTGATCTGGGGCACGGTTTGCGCGGCGCTGATTTACGGGCCCGGACGGAGCTAGGCCGGAATATCCTTCCCGCGATGGCGTCGAGGCGCGCGTTCACGTTCACCGCTCTCGCCGCCGGCGCCGCCGCGTTCACGTCGGTGGCCGGCGCTGCTCTCGCGTTCGCGCTCTCGCCGCTCGTGCGTCGCGCGTCCGCCGCGGGCGCGGCGCTGGACCTCGGCGCCGCGAAGGACTTCGACGCCGTCGCGAGCGGCGCCCTCGGCGCGGCGGAGGTCGTCGTCGAGCACAAAATCGAGGACGGCACCATGACGCGCAAGGTCAAGGAGCGCCTCGCGGTCGTGAAGGACGCGTCTTCGCCGTCCGGCCTCGCGGCCGTCTCGACGACGTGCACGCACCTCGGGTGCGGCGTCGCGTGGAGCGCGGCGAAGAAGGCGTTCCTCTGTCCCTGCCACGGCGGCGCGTACGGCGCCGACGGGCGCGTCCTCGCCGGCCCGCCGCCGCGGCCGCTCGCGAAGGTTCCGCTCGTGCTCGCGGGAGGGCGGGTCACGGTCGACCCGGCGGCGTTCGAAGCATGAAGCGTCTTTTGGAATTCCTCGAGTCGCGGGCGGGCGCGTCGTCGCTCTGGCGGAAGTTCGCCGACGAACCCGTGTCCGTGCGGCGGGCATGGCTCTTCACGCTCGGCTCGGCCGCGCTCTTCGCGCTCGTCGTCCAGGTCGTCACCGGCCTCGCGCTCGCGCTCTCCTATGCGCCGACGCCGGACCACGCGTGGGAGAGCGTGAGGGCGATCCAGACGAAGCTCCCTGCGGGCGCGGTCGTGCGCGGCCTCCACCACTGGGGCTCCTCCGCGATGGTCGTCCTCGCCGCGCTCCACCTCGCGCGCACGTTTCTCTATGGCGCATACAAGAAGCCGCGCGAGCTGAACTGGCTCGTCGGCGTCGCGCTGCTCCTCCTCATCCTCGCGTTCGGCTTCACGGGGTATCTCCTCCCGTGGGACCAGAAGGCGTACTGGGCGACCGTCGTCGGCACGAAGGTCCCGTCGGCGCTGCCCGTCGTCGGCCCGGCCGCCGCGCGGGTCATGGCCGGCGGGAGCGCCGTCGGCGCCGCGACGCTCACGCGCTTTTACGCCGTGCACGTGATTCTTCTGCCGATTCTCACGCTCGGTCTCGTCGCCGCGCACCTTCTCCTCCTCCGCAAGCACGGCCACGCGGGGCCCACGTCGGAGCCCGACCCGCGGCAGCCGTTCTTTCCGTACCAGGCCGCGCGCGACGCCGTCGCCGGCCTCGCGGTCGTGATTCTGCTGTTCGCGCTCGCCTTCGGCTCGCCCGCGCCGCTCGAGCGCCTCGCGGACCCGTCGGACACGTCGTACGTGCCGCGGCCGGAGTGGTATTTCCTTCCGCTCTTCCAGCTCCTGAAATTCTTCCAGGGGCCGCTCGAGCCGATCGGCACGGCGGTCCTTCCCGGGGTGTCGATGCTGCTTCTCGCCCTCGTCCCGTGGCTCGACCGCGGAGCGTCGCGCAGCCCGCGCGACCGCAAGCCCGTCCTCGCCCTTGGCGCGCTCGTCGGCGCCGGAATCCTCGCGCTCCTCGTCTTCGGGGCGCTCGACGCGCCGAAGGCGAAGGCGCGCTCGGGCCTCGGGTCGGGCGACGTGCCGGACCCGCGCGTCCTCGGCGGCCTCGCCTCGTACGAGCGGCGCCAGTGCGCGTCCTGCCACGGCGTCGAGGGCGTGCTGGCTCCGGGCGCGCCGGCCGGTTCGGTCCCGCTCGCGATGCGGTCGCACGCGCTGGCCGGCGACGCGCTGGTTTCGCACGTGAAGGAGAAGACGCCGAAGCCCGCGCCCCGGCCGAGGAAGGCGGCGAGGACCCCGACAAGGACGTTCCGTCGATGCTCGGCTACGTGGCGGCGCTGAAGGACGGCGCGACGTTCGCGGGCATTCCCGAGCCGATCCGCCTCGGCGGCGCGACGATCGACCGCGAGGACTGCCGCCAGTGCCACCAGATCTACGGCGAGGGCGGCCGCCGAGGCCCCGCGCTCCAGCACCTCCCCGGCAAGCGCGACAAGGCCTGGCTCGTCGAGCACTTCAAGGACCCGAAGAAGCTCGTCGAGGGCTCGAAGATGCCGAAGTACGCGTATCTCTCGGAGGCCGAGCTCGCCGCGATGGCCGACTACCTCCTCGCGCTGCCGTGAGCGGAGCGACGGTCCGCATCGCCCTCGCGACCCCGCGTTACCCGGAGTCTCCGGAGGAGTCCGTTCGGATCGTGGAAGAGCTCGTCGCGCGCGCCGCGGAAGAAGGTGCGGCGATCGTCTGCTTCCCGGAGTGCTACGTCCCGGGCTACCGCGGGCTCGGAAGGACGCCGCCTCCAGCGGACGCGGTACTTCTCGAGAGAGCATGGAATCGCGTCGCGGCGGCCGCGGCGAAGGCGAAGATCGCCGTCGTCCTCGGTACGGAGCGCGTCGAGGGGGATGCGCTTTACGCGACGGCGCTCGTGATCGGGCACGACGGCGCGCGGATCGGCTTCCAGGACAAGGTGCAGCTGGACCCGAGCGAGGACGAAACGTACACGCCGGGAACCTCGCGCCGCGTCTTCACGGTCGGGCCGCTCACGTTCAGCGTCGCGATCTGCCACGAGGGCTGGCGCTACCCCGAGACGGTGCGCTTCGCGGCGCGCCACGGCGCGCAGGTCGTCTTCCACCCGCACCTGGAGCTGGGCGGTCCGGACGCGTATGCACCGGCGACGTTCGCGGACCCGAAGAACACGTTCCACGAGAAGGCGCTCCTCTGCCGCGCGGCCGAGAACACGATCTGGATCGCGTCCGTGAACTACGCGGCGGAGGGTTCGGCAACGACGTCGGCGTTCGTGAAGCCCGACGGCACGCTCCTCGCGTTCCAGCCGTACGGCAAGGAGGGCCTCCTCGTCGCAGAACTCGACCTCTCGCTCGCCACGGGCCTCCTCGCGAAGCGGCTTCGGACCGTCTGACGGTGCGCCTACGCCATGCTAGCAGTGATAGCATCCCCTCGGAGGTGCAGGATGGCCCAGCTTCTCGTGCGCGATCTTCCGGAGGCCGTCGTGCGTTCGCTGAAGGTGCGGGCGGCCAAGCACGGCCGCTCGGCCGAGGCCGAGCATCGCCGCATCCTCGAGGAGGCGCTGCTTCGGAAGGGACCGCGCGGCACTCTCAAGGAGTGGCTCCTCGCGATGCCCGCGGGCGGGACGGACGCCGACTTCGCCAGGCCCCTCGGCCGCTCTCAGCGCGCCCGCCGCGTCGACTTGTGAAGTTCCTCCTCGACACGAACGTCGTCTCGGAGCTTCGAAAGGGCGGCCGGGCCGACCGAAACGTCGTCGCGTGGTTCGAGTCGCTCGACGCGGACGACCTCTATCTGAGCGTCCTCGTCGTCGGCGAGATCCGGCGCGGGATCGAGAAGATTCGCCGCCGCGACCCGAAGTCAGCCCAGGCCCTCGACCGCTGGCTGTCCGCGCTTTCGGCGGGGTTCGAAGACAGAATTCTGCCGGTGGATCGCCCGGTCGCCGAGGAGTGGGGGCGAATGAACGTGCCGGACCCGCTGCCCGTCCTCGACGCCCTCATGGCCGCGACCGCGAAGGTGCATGGCCTCGTCCTCGCGACGCGCAACGTCAAGGACGTCGCGTCGACGGGAGTCCGGACCCTGAACCCGTTCGTCGCCTGAGTCGGGTTCGGCCAGGCGCTACTTCTCCCTCTCCTTGAACCCCTTCAGCTCGAGGCGTTGGGAGAGGAAGCGGCGGAACTCTTCGGGCGGGATCGAGGCGACCTGGCGGCCGGTTTTGTTCTCGATCTCCTTGAGCGTCTTCTCCCACAGGTGCTCGCGGCGCGCGATCTCGTCGAGGTCGCGGACCTTGCCGAACTCCTGCACGTACTTGTTGTGCCGGCAGAGCATCCGGAACGCGTTCTCGGTGTTCGGGCGCCGGAGCGGGAGGCCGAGGATCCTGACGTCGTTGCCAACGTCGTGGATCGGCTGGCCCCACTCGCCGTAGCCGCCGAAGATCGTCCCGAGCTTGTCGAGCGCGTTCGCGAGCTTCGGCTCGCCGCTCCTCTCGAGGACGGCCTTGACGACCGGGAGCGTCACGTTGCGGAAGAGCGTCGGATCCGCGAGGCGCACGTCGATCCCGATCTCCTCGCGCGTGATCCGCGCGATGTCCTCGGACCGGATGCGGTTGTCCGTCGCGAGGTGGATGCGCTCTCCGATGGACTCGGGCACGGTGAGCGCCGCGAGGATGCCCTCGACGACGCGGTCCACGGGGACGATGTTCAGCTCGGCGGAGCGGTCGCCGGGGAACGCGGACGCAATCGACCCGATGAGCCACGCCTTGCCGCGCCCGACGGCGTCGGACTGGAGGGCGTCCATCGCCTCCTTGCTCCGGCCGAAGGCGTTGATCGGGGCGTTCACGACCTTCGTGTCGCCGCGGTTGTTGCCCGTCTTGCTGTGGCCGATCACGATCGAGGGAAGCAGCTGCGAGACGCGGAGGCCCTTTTCGATGAGCGTGTAGTCCGTCTCGAGCGAGGCCATCGCTTTCGTCAGCTCGTAGAAGTTGTTGTAGAAGTTGCGCGGGAAGACGAGGGCCGACTCCTGCGCCGTCGTGCGCTTCTTGCGCCCGTGGATGTAGGACGTCTCGATCGCTATGTGCTGGATGAACTTCGAGCCCTTCGCGTCCTGGAGCGACAGCGCGAACTCGAGCGCATTGCGGGCACCCTGCACGTTCGCGCGGAAGGAGTTCTCGTACGCGTCGTCGAAGGAGACGCTCGCGGCGCAGTGGACGACGTGCGTGATCGAGCGCTCGAGGCGCTTGAGCTCGCCGTCGGCGATGCCGAGCCGCGGCTTCTCGATGTCGCCGTCCACGAAGACGAATTTCTTCGCCTTCGCGCCGGAGATCCCGATGCGCTTCAGGAGAATCGCCCCGCGCTGCTTCGGCGAGAGGACCTTCACGACCTCCCTCGTCTTCGGGTCGCGGATCTTTTCGGGCCGGACGACGCACACGATCCGCTCGATGCGCCGGTCGGTCGACGCCTGGAAGAGGATCTCCTTGCCGAGGAAGCCCGTGGCGCCCGTCAGGAGGACGTGGAGCTTCGGGCTGCGCCCGCGGGCCTTCAGGAGCGCCCGCGCGTCCTTCTGCAGCTTTTCCATCCGCGCCTTGACGTCCTTCTCGGAGAGGTGGGAGGCCTCGCGGAACTTGAAGAACACGTTGCGCTCGGAGACGCCGATGAGCTTCTTCGCCTGCGTCTCGACGGCGCGGCTGCCGGTCGCCTGGCCGAGAGCCTCGGCGATCTTCAGGCCGAGGAGGTTCACCTTTCGAAGGCCATCCTTGACCGTCTGCTCGTTGCCGGTCCACGAGATCGCGCGGCTCGCGAGGAACTGCGCGGTCACCTCGATCGGGTTCTTGTCGCGGTGGGCCGAGACGAGGAGCTCGTCGGGGTCGATCGGACGGAGGATCTCCTTGCCCGTCGCGAGGCTCACCTTGGCGATGTAACGCGACGGAGAGCTCTCCCACGCCATCTCGCCCTTGGGGTTGACGGTCGGCACGAGGTCGGCTCCGCGTTTGGCGGAGATGGGCGAGTCGGGGACGGGCTTCGACGGTGACATGGGCTGGTCCTCCGGAAAGGGGGACCATTCTAGACGCGCCGGAGGAGAGCGGCCGCTCTCGTGTTTACGCGGCGTCAGCCGAGGGCCGAGACGACGTGGGCCCCGCCGAGCGCAACGGCGAGCGCCGAGTCGTTCCCGGCCTCCACGTAGAGCGTGGCCGTCGGGTCGCCGACGAGGGCGATCTGGCCCGCGGAGACGACCCGCGACTCCTCGGCGTCCACGAGCGTGACCTTGCCGGCGAAGACCGCGATCGCGTGAAGACCCACGAACACCCAGCGCGCTCCGGGCGGCGGCCCGAAGCGCAGGACCGTGATCCCGCCGCCCGCATGCCGCGAGCGCAGGCCGGTGATGCCGGAGACGCCGCGGCCCGAGAGGTCGTCCCTTCGGATGTGGTGGCTCGGACGGGGAGAGGATTTTGAGATTTCTTCGAATGAGGAAGAGGGGGAGAAGAGCAGGACGTCGCCGGGGCCGGCGGCGCCGCCCGGCTCGAGCACCAACAGCGCCGAGGAGCGCTCCTTCCCCTCTTCACCTTCAAAGAAAAAACCACCCGTGCCGTCGGCGAGGCGCAACAGGCGCGGCGCGGGAATCTCCCCGAATGCGTAGACCGCCACGCCCGGCGCGTGCGCCGTGGGTGGCGGAGGCGGTACCGGGCCGACGCGGTCGTCGTCGCGCGGAATGGCGCTCGTGATTGCCTGCGGCTTGTCGCGCCATCCCTCCCGCGGCTTCTTCCCGAACGGCCAGACCATCCCGAGGACTTTAGCGGAACTCCCGCGCCTCAGCGCCCGAGGATTTCGTTCAGGCGCTGGGCGCCCGCGCGGCTGACGGGAAGGCGCGTGCCGTCCGCGAGGACGGCCGTGGGCGCGCCCGTCTCCCCCGGCTCGACCTTCTTCAGCCGGTCGAGGTTCAGGAGGTAGGAGCGGTGGATGCGGACGAAGCGCTCCTTCGGAAGCGCGTCCTCGAGGCTCGCGAGCGTCTGCTGCTTGAGATGCTCCCTCCCGCCCGCGGAGAGGAGCACGTAGTCGTCCTCGGCCTTCACGAAGTCGATCGTCTCGACGGGAAGGACGGTCACCGTCGTCCCGGCCTTCACGACCACGCGACGAAGAGGCCCGTCGCGCAGCGGGGCGGCCGGCGCGGCCGGGCGGGCCGCGCCGATGCGGCTCCGGGCCCGCTCGAGCGCCATGTCGAAGCGCGCGCGGTCGAACGGCTTCAGGAGGTAGTCGACGGCGTTCGCGTCGAAGGCTCGGAGGGCGTACTGGTCGTACGCGGTGACGAAGACGACGGCGGGCCTTCCCTCGGCGTCGCGCTCGACGAGCTCGAGGACCTCGAAGCCGTCGAGGCCCGGCATCTGGACGTCGAGGAAGAGGACGTCGGGCTTCTTCTCGGCGACGGCCTTCACGGCCTCGAAGCCGTTCGCGCACGTGGCGAGGACGGCGACGTCGCCGTGGGAGACGAGAAACTCCCGGAGGAGCTCGCGGGCGAGCTCCTCGTCGTCCACGATCACGACGCCGAGAGGGCGGGAGGCCACGGAGCGAGGATAGCTCCGGGGCCTCCCGCCGGGAGAGGGAGGGAAGACTCAGCCCATCTTCCCGAAGACCGCCTTGCGAACGTTCTCCTTCATCGTCTCGACCTCGGGCCGCGCGGCGGCGCTCGCGCCGTCGCCGTCGGCCTGGTTCGCGACGAAGAGCGCGAAGAGCGCCTCGAGGACGTTGCCCGTGCGCGAGCCGTCGGCCCCGCCGCCGCCGACCATCACGCGGGGGACGATGTCGACCTTCGACTTCTCGATGGCCTCCGCGAACCGCGAGAGGACGGCCTGCGCGACCTGGTAGCGCGGCCCGCCGTAGGCGCGGACCTGCTCCTCGGCCGCGACCGCCTGCGCGATGCCGACGCGCGCCGCCCGGTCGGCCTCGGCGCCTCCCACCGCCTGGATGCGCGCGGCGTCCGCGTCCGCGAGGATGCGCACCTTCTTGCCTTCCGCGTCGGCGAGCGCCTGGATCTGCGCCGCCTGCTGGAGCGAACGCTGGTATTCGGCCTTGCCCTGGTTGGACTGAACGGTGATCGAGACCTCCGACTCGGTCAGAAGAGACTGCTGCTTCGCGCGCGCCTCGGCCTCGCGGAGCTCGCGCTCCTTGACGGCGGCCGTCTGCTGGCGCGTGTACGTCTCGACCTGCTCGGCAGCCACCTGCCGCGCACGGAGCTGGTTCAGGATCTGCTCGATCGAGCCTCCCGGCGCCGCGCCCGGCGTCCCGATGAGAACCTCCTCGAGCTCGAGGTTGTAGCGCGCGAACTTGTCCTTCATCTCCCGCGAGGCCGCGTCCTGGATCGCGCTGCGGTCCTGGATGAGCTGCAGGAGCGTGCGCGTCTGGCCCACGTTCTTGAAATAGGCCGACACCATCGGGTCGAGCGTCTGCTCGACGAGTTTCTTGATGTCGCCGAAACGCTGGATGACGAGCGGCGCCTTCCGATAGTCGATGTGGATCACCACCGAGAGAGGCAGCGTCGGCTCGAACGCGTCCTTCGTGATGAGGCCGATCTCCGACAGGTTCTCGTCGAGGCGGTGCGAGCCCGTCTCCGAGCGGATCCACTTCAGGATGATGTTCGTCGTCGGCACCGTCACGACGCGGCCCGCGTACGTGTTGAAGGCGTACTTTCCGGGGCCGAGCGGGACGCTCCAGACGCCGCGGCAGCCCGCGGTCACGGTCTCGCCGTGCGCGTACTCGGGGCCCGAGAGGTCGACGCCGACCCGGCCCGTGTAGGACACGACGACGCCGACCGAGCCGACGTCGACGACGGTCTTCGGGATCATTTCGACCGTCGCGAAGAGGCGGTTCAGGACGTACGTGCCCTCGACGAGGACCTCGAGCTGGCGGCCGCGCAAGCCGCCCGCGGCGAGGTAGCGCTCCGGATCCTGGAACTTGTTGTGGTACGTCGCGCGCTGGGCGGGGTCGTCGCCCACGACGGGCGCGATGATCTCGCCCTCCGCGAGCGACGGGCCGTCGTGGACGGTCACGATCCCGACGAGGTCGTCGCCGCCCTTGATGACGACGGGCGTGAAGCCCTGGCGCTCGGCGATGAGCTGCGCCATGCGGCGGAGCACCTCTTCGTCCTGCTTGTCGAGCGGGAGCTGGAGGACGCCGGAGTCGGTCACGACCGCGAAGAGCGCGAGGTTGATCGCCCACGTGCCTTCGCGGAGGACCATCCGCTGCGGCCCGCGCTGGCCGCCGCCGGTGATGAAGGCCATCGCGTCCTGGTAGTCGGGCGCCTTGCCCGCCGAGGCGAGCGTCTGCGTGGGGGAGAGCGGCTGGCCGTCGCGCGCGAAGACGTAGCCGATCTTGCCCTGGGGAATCGTCACGAGGGGCACGCGGTGGACGCGGTAGAGGACGCGCGGCAGGACGTGCCAGCCGCCGCGCAGGAGCTGAGGCTGAAAGCCCGCCTCGCCGTGAAGCGCGATGAGGCCGGACGTGACCGACCCCTTCGCGCTGACGAGCTTCTCCACGATCCCGACGCGATTGTTCGGGATCCACCGGAAGAAAAGCGCGGCCCCAAGCGCGCCGAGGAGGAGGACGAGGCTCACGAGGGCCAGGAACGCGTGAGCCGAGACGAAGAGTTCGAGCGCCTTGAACACGGGAACTCCCTTCGGGATCGCGGGTGACGGGCCACTCAGACGGCGGAGCCGCGCCGCGAATCCCTTTTCAGACGGAGTGGGGAACGCCCCTGCGGGGAGCCGTCAGGCCCTGGGGCGTTTGCTGCGTGACATGTTTGCCACCTGATCCCAATGTGCGTCCGGGAAGTCGCTTCGTCAAACCGGCGGCTGGCACGCTCGATGCAGCTCCAGGCTGTACCGGGAAGCACAAGTGCCAGGAGATGGCATGGGAGTCGCGCGCGGGCGCGTCAGACGCGCGCGGGCAGCTCGATCTCGGCGCGGAACGTCGCGTCCACGCGGCGCGCGGAGAAGCGGCCGGCGTCGCCCCACGAGGCGGACACGCGCCGGGCGACGTTCACGAGGCCGAGCCCCGTTCCCGCGGCGGGCGGTGCGTCGTCGTCGGCGGGGTTCTCGACGACGATCGAAACGCGGTCGCCGAAGCGCTTCGTCACGAGCGTGAGCGTGCCGCCGTCGATGCGGCGCGCGATCCCGTGCTTGACGGCGTTCTCGACGAGCGGCTGCAGGAGGAGCGGCGGCACGAGCGAATCCGCCGCGGCCGGGTCGAGGTCCTCGGTGAACCCGAGGCGGTCGCCGAAACGCACGCGCTCGACCGCGAGGTAGCGCCGCGCGAGCGCGATCTCCTCCGAGAGCGGGATCTCCGCCTTGCCCGAGAGGCCGAGCGTCGTCCGGAGAAAGTCCGACAGCAGCGCGCACATGCGGCGCGCCTCCTCGGGGCGCGACGCGGCCAGCGAGCCGATCGAGTTGAGCGCGTTGAAGAGGAAGTGGGGGTTCAGGCGCTCCTTGAGGGCCTGGAGCTCGGCGTCGCGCGCGAGGGACTTGAGCTCCACCTCGCGCTCCTCGCGCTCCTTCGCGTCCCGCGCCGCCGCGAGGAGGTAGTGGAGCGCGACCGCGAGGAGGTACAGGAGGATGCCGAGGAGGAGGACGACGAGCGTCGCCCGCCGGAGCGCCTCGGGCAGCGCCGCGAACGGCGGGGCGAGGGCGAGAAGGCCGCCGAGCGTCGCGCCCCAGAGCACCCAGAGCGACGCAGCCACGACCGACGCGACCGTGAGCGTGACGGCGAGCGAAAAGAGCCGGGACGTCCGGATCGGGAATGCGATGCACAGGTACCACGAGGAAAGGCACACGAAGGCGTACACGCCCGTCAGGAGCGGCGAGACGACGGCGGCCTCGAGCGCCGTCATCCCGCCCGCGAGGACGAGGAGCGCGCCGAGGATGGCCGTGAGCGGGACCCACGCGATCAGGTAGACCGCGAAGGCGCCCGGCCGCGCGAGAAGCGGGTGCACGGCGCGCCTTCAGTTCTTGACGCCGAGGCCGCCGAAGAGGATGAACCCCGTGACGTACAGCTCCTTGTGCGGCGCTCCGGGCAGAGGTGGCCGTGTCTTGTCGTCCTGCCCGCCGAAGATCGCGATCGCCTTCATCGAGACGTTCCACGTCTCCGGGACGCGGATCTCGCCGCCGCCGCAGAAGCAGAAGACGTCGATGGCGGCGGAATCGCCGGCCATCTGCGCCTCGCGCAGGTCGATTTCGAAGCCGCCGAACATGGCGTTCGCCTGCCCGCCCCGGAACTCCTGCGACTGGATTCGGCGCTTGCCGCCGCCGAAGATCGCCCACTCGCTCAGCGTCCCGCCGGGCGCCCCGCCGCCGGGAGCCGGGCCGGCCTGCCGCCGCCAGTGCTCGAGCACGATGTTGAGACCGACGAGGACGAAGATGAGCGGGAAGAGCATCGAGAGCCGGAACCACAGGAGATTGAACTCGCGCGCGAGGAGCAGCCCGCCGATCCCGATGAGGACGAGGCCCGCGAAGAAGTTCCGCGACACGAGGCGCAGGAGGCCGACCGCGACGAGGACGAGAGGCCAGTAGCGCCAGACCTCGCGCACCTGGACGAATCCGAGGTTCGCGGCGGTGAAGAGGAGGCCTCCGGCGATGAAGAGGAGCCCGACGAGCAGGCGTCCGGTCGGGAGCTGGCGGGGTGTCGGAGCGGTCGGGTCCATGTCTGCCTCCGTGGGAAAGGTACGCGCCCGCGGGGCCTTCAGCCCGGGCAAATCGGCGAACGCACGGCCGGGATCGGTAAACGGCTCCGAGGGGCGTCAGCGGGCCGCGGCGGCGGGCACGGCGACGCGCGCGGGCTCGTACCCGAGGTTCGGCGCGAGCCAGCGCTCGGCCTCCTCCACGGGGAGCCCCTTGCGGCGGGCGTAGTCCTCGACCTGGTCCCTCCCGAGGCGGCCGACCGCGAAGTAATGCGCGTCGGGGTGCGCGAAGTAGAAGCCGGAGACCGACGCCGCCGGAGACATCGCGAAGCTCTCCGTGAGGCGGATGCCGGCGGCGTCCTCGGCTCCGAGGAGGTCGAAGAGCGTGCGCTTCTCGGTGTGGTCGGGGCACGCGGGATAGCCCGGCGCGGGGCGGATGCCGCGGTACTTCTCCCGAAGGAGCTCCTCGTGCGTGAGGGCCTCGCCGCGCCCGTAGCCCCAGTCGGAGCGGGCGCGCTGGTGCAGCATCTCGGCGAACGCCTCGGCGAGGCGATCCGCAAGCGCCTTCGCGAGGATCGCGGAATAGTCGTCGTGCGCGGCCTCGAAGGACCGGGCAAGCTCGTCGGCGCCGATACCGGCCGTCACGGCAAAGAGGCCGATGTGATCCCTCCGGCCGCTCGCGGCGGGCGCCACGTAGTCCGCGAGCGCCTCCAGCGGCTGGCCCTCGGGCTTCTCCATCTGCTGGCGGAGCGTGTGAAGCGTCGCGAGCCTCTTCGTGCGCGCCTCGTCGGCGAAGACGGCGACGTCGTCGCCCTCGGACGCGGCGGGGAAGAACGCGTGGACTCCGCGGGCGGTCAGGAGCCGCTCCTGCACGACGCGCGCGAGGAGCGCCTGCGCGTCGGCAAAGAGCTCTCTGGCTCTTTCCCCCAGGACCGCGTCGTCCAGGATCTGGGGATAGCGGCCGCGCATCTCCCACGCGTGGAAGAACGGCGACCAGTCGATGAACGGGACGAGCGTTTCGAGCGGCACGTCGTGGAGGACGCGGACGCCCGTGAAGGACGGGACGGCAAGGTCCGCCGCCGCCCAGTCGAGCTTCGGGCGGCGCGCCCGGGCCGCCGCGAGCGGGACGAGGGGCTTCTTTGCCCGCGCCTCGTGCTCGGCGGCGAGGAGCGCCTGCTTCTTGCGGTTCGTCTCCGCGAACGCCGCCTTCTCTCCGCCAAGGAGGCCGGAGACGACGCCGACCGCGCGCGAGGCGTCGTGCACGTGGACGACGGGCTTGCCGTACGCGGGGGCGATCTTCACGGCGGTGTGGACGGGGCTCGTCGTGGCGCCACCGATGAGGAGCGGCACGGCGAAGCCCCCGCGCTCCAGCTCGCGCGCCACGTGCGTCATCTCCTCGAGCGACGGCGTGATGAGGCCCGAGAGGCCGACGGCGTCGACGGCGTGCTCCTTCGCCGCCTTGAGGATGCGGTCGGCGGCGACCATCACGCCGAGGTCGATCACCTCGTAGCCGTTGCACGCGAGGACGACGCCGACGATGTTCTTCCCGATGTCGTGGACGTCGCCCTTGACCGTCGCGAGAAGGATCCTGCCCTGCGACGTCGACGCCCCGGCGGCCTTGTCGGCCTGGAGGTACGGCTCGAGGTACGCGACCGCGCGCTTCATGACGCGCGCGCTCTTGACGACCTGCGGCAGGAACATCTTCCCGGCGCCGAAGAGGTCGCCGACGACGTTCATTCCCGCCATGAGCGGCCCCTCGATGACGTCCAGCGGCCGGGCGAGCGCCCGGCGCGCCTCTTCGGTATCGGCCTCGACGAAGTCCGTGATGCCGTGGACGAGGGCGTGCGTCAGGCGCTCTTCGACCGTCCCGCTCCGCCACGCGTCGGTCTTCGCCTCGGCCGGGCCGGCCTGCTTCACGGACGCGGCGAATGCGAGGAGGCGCTCGGTGGCGTCGCTTCGCCGGTTCAGGAGGACGTCCTCGACGCGCTCGAGGAGATCCTTCGGGACGTCCTCGTAGACCGCGAGCTGGCCGGCGTTCACGATCCCCATGTCGAGTCCGGCGCGGATCGCGTGGTAGAGGAACGCCGCGTGCATCGCCTCGCGGACCGTGTTGTTCCCGCGGAACGAGAACGACACGTTCGAGATCCCGCCGGAGACCTTCGCGAACGGGAGCGCCTCCTTGATGCGGCGCGTCGCCTCGAAGAAGTCGACGGCGTAGGAATCGTGCTCCTCGATGCCCGTGGCGACCGTCAGGACGTTCGGGTCGAAGATGACGTCCTCGGGCGGGAATCCGACCTCTTCGGTGAGGATCCGGTACGCGCGGGAGGCGATCGCGAGCTTGCGTTCGGCCGTCGCCGCCTGGCCGGCCTCGTCGAACGCCATCACGATCACCGCGGCGCCGTAGCGCCGGACGAGCCGCGCGTGGGCGCGGAACGCGTCCTCGCCCTCCTTCAGGCTGAGCGAGTTCACGACGGCCTTGCCCTGCAGGCACCTCAGGCCCGCCTCGATCACGTCCCACTTCGAGCTGTCGAGCATGATCGGCAGCTTCGCGATGTCCGGCTCCGCCGAAACGAGGCTGAGGAAACGCGTCATCGCGGCGGCCCCGTCCAGCATCCCCTCGTCCATGCAGACGTCGAGGACGTTCGCGCCGCCCTCCACCTGCTGCCGCGCGACGGCGAGCGCGCCCTCGTAGTCGCCCGCGAGGACGAGCTTCGAGAACCTCGGCGAGCCCGTCACGTTCGTCCGCTCGCCGACGACCGTGAAGACACCGTCGCGCAGCGTGTACGGCTCGAGGCCGCTGAGGCGCGTGGCGCGCGGGACCTCGGGGACGCGCCGCGGCGGGATGCCGTGGACGGCGTCGGCGATCGCGCGGATGTGCTCCGGCGTCGTCCCGCAGCAGCCGCCCACGACGTTGACCCAGCCCTCGCGCGCGAAGGCCGCGAGGTCGGCGCACATGATCTCGGGCGTCTCGTCGAAGCCGCCAAACGCGTTCGGGAGGCCGGCGTTCGGATACGCGCTCGTGAAGACCGGCGCGAGGCCCGACAGCTCTTCGACGTACGGCCGCATCTCCCTGGCCCCGAGCGCGCAGTTGATCCCGACCGAGAGGAGCGGGACGTGGGCGATCGAGTTCCAGAACGCCTCGACCATCTGGCCCGAGAGCGTCCGGCCGGACTTGTCCGTGATCGTGACGGAAACCATGAGCGGGACGCGCCGCGCGCCCTCGTCGAGGAGCTGCTGCGCCGCGAAGAGCGCCGCCTTGAGGACGAGCGTGTCGAAGACCGTCTCGAAGAGGAGGACGTCGGCGCCGCCGTCGAGAAGGCCGCGCACCTGCTCGCGGTACGCGGCGACCATGTCCGTGAAGACGTGCGTGCGCTTGCCCGGGTCGTTCACGTCCACGGCGAGGGACAGCGTCCGGTTCGTCGGCCCGAGGGCGCCCGCGACGAAGGCGTCCTTGCCGGTCGCCGCGCGGTGGGCGTCGACGGCGCTCCGCGCGAGCCGCGCGGCCGCGACGTTCAGCTCGTACGCGAGCGGCTCGAGGCCGTAGTCCGCGAGCGAGATCGCCTGCGCGTTGAACGTGTTCGTCTCGAGGATGTCCGCGCCGGCCTCGAGGTACTGGCGATGGATCTTCTCGACGATGGCGGGCTGCGTGAGGACGAGGAGGTCGTTGGCGCCCTTGAGGTCCCTTGCGTGATTGCGGAACCGGTCCCCGCGGTACGCGGCCTCGTCCAGACCCTCGCGCTGGATCATCGTCCCCATCGCTCCGTCGATCACGGCGACCCGGCGGGAGAGCAGCGCCCGCAGGCGTGCCTCGGCGCTCATCCGAGCGCCTCCATGAGGCGCTTGACGACGCCGTAGCGGCCCATCGGCATCACGTGCAGGCCGCGGACGCGCGCCGCCATCTCCTTGGCGAGCTCGAGGGCGAGCGCGATGCCCTCCTCCTCCTCGAACTCCGGCCCCTTGTCGGCGGCCTTGCGCATCCTCTCGATCAGGGACTCGGGGACGACCATCCCCGGAACCTCGTTCGCGAAGTAGAGGGCCTGCTTGAGGCTCTTCGGCGGGATGAGGCCGACGAGGACGGGAATCGAACGCGACTCGGCGCGCGCGCAGAACCGGTCCAGCGCCGCGAGATCCCAGACGGGCTGCGTCTGGGCGAACGTCGCTCCCGCGTCGATCTTCGCGGCGAGCTTCGAGATCTCGACGTCGAGGTCCTTGGCGGCCGGGTTCGCGGCGCAGCCGATCGCGAAGGACGTGGCGGCTCCGATCGCGCCGCCCGCGAGGTCGACGCCCGCGTTCAGGCCCTTGACGATGCGCAGGAGACCGAGCGTGTCGACCTCGCCGACGGGCTTGGCCTGCGGGTAATCGCCGATCTTCAGCGGGTCGCCGCCCACGACGAGAAGCGCCTTGATCCCGAGGCCCGCGGCCCCGAGGAGGTCCGACTGGATGCCGAGCACGTTCCGGTCGCGCGGCGAGAAATGGAAGATCGTCTCGGCGCCCGTCTCGTGGCGGATGAGGTGGGCGACGGCGATCGAGGACATCCGGAGGCGCGCCATCGGGTTGTCCGTGACGTTCACGGCGTCGACGCCGAGCGTCTTGAGCGTGCGGGCGCCGTCCAGCGCCACCGAGGAGTCGAAGCCCTTCGGCGGCTCGACCTCGACCGTCACGACGCGGGCCGCGGGGTCGGCGAGCTTGCGCTTGAACGCGGACGTCTCGAGCGGCGCGGCCTCGGGCCGCGGGCGCTCGGACGACACGAAGACGGACGGGGCGGCGTGGGCGGCGCGGCGGGCCTTGCCGACGGTCTCGCGGGCCATCGCGGCGACGTGCTCGGGGCCCGTGCCGCAGCAGCCGCCGAGGTACGCGGCGCCGGCCTGCACGGCCTCACGCGCCGTCTCGCGGAAGTAGTCGGCCGTCGCGGGGTAGACGGTGCGGCCGCCGACGATCCACGGGTAGCCCGCGTTCGGCATGAGCGAGACGGGGAGGGAAACTGAGGACGTCGCGCGCGTCAGGACCTCGAGGGATTCCTGCGGGCCGATCGCGCAGTTCAGGCCGACGACGTCCGCGCCGGCGTCCGCAAGCGCGCGGAGGCTCTCGGCCGCCTCGTCGCCGAAGCTCGTTTTGCCGTCCGCGAGGAACGTCATGGACGCGAGGACGGGGATCTCCGCCGAGAGGGCGCGCGCGGCGCGCACGGCCTCGAGGATCTCGAGCAGGGACGAGAACGTCTCGAAGACGAGGAGGTCGACTTTTTCCTCGAGGAGGATGCGGAGCTGCTCGGTGAAGATTTCCCGAACGTGAGGGCGGGTGAGCGGCCCGTAGGGCTTGACGAGCTGCCCGAGAGGGCCGACGACGCCTCCGACGTAGACGTATTCGCCCTCGGCCGAGGCATGCGCGAGGCGGACCGCTTCGCGGTTGATCTTCTCGAGCGAGTCCGCCCAGTCGAACTTCGTGAGCTTGGAGCGGTTCGCGTCCCACGTATTCGTGGAGATCACCTGGGCGCCGGCGGCGGCGTAGTCGTCGTGGATCTCCTTGACGAGGTCCGGA
The DNA here is from genome assembly GCA_016716715.1 of Acidobacteriota bacterium. NCBI lineage: Bacteria > Pseudomonadati > Acidobacteriota > Acidobacteriota bacterium. The sequence continues at coordinate 229,302 of JADJVE010000001.1, forward strand.
GTCGTGAGGCAGACCGGAGAGCGCGGGCCGTCCGCGGGGGCGCCGCGCGAGACGAGGAGCGTGCCCATGGCGCCGTCGCCGAGCAGGACCTCGGTCTTCAGGCGCTCGCGGATGTCTCTCTTCATTAGAACGCCCTCGCGGTAAGATTCTATCCGTCGCATGAGACTTCTCGTGGTCGGCTCGGGGGGGCGGGAGCACGCGCTCGTCTGGAAGCTCGCGCAGGCGCCGGGCGTCACGGACATTTTCTGCGCGCCCGGCAACCCCGGCATCGCGAAGCTCGCGACGTGCATCCCCATCTCCGTCGACAACGTCGTCGAGCTGGCCGACTTCGCCGAGTCGATGAGCATCGACCTGACGATCGTCGGGCCCGAGCTGCCGCTCACGCTCGGCCTCGTGGACGAACTGACGCACCGCGGCCTTCTCGCGTTCGGGCCGAACCGCCTCGCGGCCGAGCTCGAGGGCTCGAAGGCGTTCTCGAAGACCTTCATGAAGAAGTACGCGATCCCGACGGCCGACGCCGAGATCGTCACGAACCGCGCCGAGGCCGAGCGCGCCCTCAAGTCGTTCGGCCTGCCCGTCGTCTTCAAGGCCGACGGCCTCGCGGCCGGCAAGGGCGTCGTCATCGCCCAGGAGCCAGCCGAGGCGGAGCAGGCGCTCAAGCTCTTCTTCGAGGACCGCGTCTTCGGCTCGGCGGGCGACCGCGTCCTCGTGGAGCGGTTCATCTCCGGCGACGAGGTCAGCTTCATGGTGCTCTGCGACGGCGAGCGCGCGCTCCCGCTCGCGACCGTGAAGGACTACAAGAAGATCTACGACGGCGACCGCGGCCCGAACACGGGCGGCATGGGCTCGCACAGCCCGTCGGTCCTGCTGGACGCGTCGACCGCGTCCGACATCCTCGCGTTCGTCGTCCAGCCGACGCTGAAGGGAATGAAGGAAGAGGGGCGGCCGTTCCGCGGCGTCCTCTTCGTCGGCATCATTCTCGAGAAGGGCCTAAACCCGTACGTCCTCGAGTACAACGTCCGCTTCGGGGATCCCGAGACACAGGCCGTGATGCTCCGCATGGACGGCGACCTCCTGCCGTTCCTACTGGCCTCGGCCCGCGGGAAGTTCGAAGAGGGCGTCACGCCGGGTTGGCGTCGCGAGGCCACGGCCTGCCTCGTCCTGACGGCGGAGGGTTATCCCGGTCCGTACGAGAAGGGCCGCCCCATCACGGGCATCGAGGACGCCGAGGCCGAGGAGGGCGTCTTCGTCTTCCACGGCGGCACGGCCACGACCCCCGACGGCCGGCTCGTGACGGCGGGCGGCCGCGTCCTGAACGTCTGCGCGCGTTCGCGCGGGCTCTCCCAGGCGCTGAAGAAGGCGCGCGATGCGGCCGAGAAGATCCACTTCGACGGGCGGCACTTCCGCCGCGACATCGGGAAGAAGGCCCTGGAGATTCTGATGGAGCGGTCGGGCTCGCTCCTGCGCTAGAAGTCGCGGACGACGGGCGGCGGGCCGCTCTCGCGCAGCAGCGCGAAGGCCGAGGTCAGGATCTTCGTCTGGAGCACGGCGTCATGCGGCAGCCCGAGCGGATAGCCGAGCGCGTACGGAACCGCCAGGGCGCGGGAGATGCCGACCTTGCGCGTGACCTCGGGCAGCGCCGTCACGGACGTCGTCGCGATCCCTCTTCCTTCCAGCTCCGCGGCGATCAGACACACGGTCTGATGGCAGAGCGGTCAAAGGGGGACGAGGAGTGCCACGTCGACGCCGTCCTCCGCGAGCAGCGCCGCCGCCTCGGGCGCGGTCTCCTTCACGAGCCGTCCCGGCGCCGAGATCGACCCCATGAACGAGAGCGCGCGCGGCGCGAGGCTTCCGATGAGCCCCTCCGCCTCCATCTCGCGCAGGCGGTCCAGCGGGAAGCCGAGGTTGCGGTCGGCGAGGAAGCCGGTCTGGTCGAACGCGTCGGACTTGTGCGCGATGCCGAGCGTCGAGACGTCGAGGTCCCGCGGGATCACGCGGAACGACGAGTCGCCCCCCTTCTTCTCGTCGTCGAACGGCTCCTGGCCCGGCGCGTAGACGGCGCCCGTCGTCACGAGCGCGACGCGCGCCTCGCGCAGCGGCCGGTGGGGCCGCGCGAACGGAATGGGATCGACCGTCCGGTACCGGTACGTGGCCATGAAGAGGCGGTTCTTGATGGAGAGGTCCGAGAGCGTCGCCACGGGTCCAGTATCGCGCAGATCACGGGACCCTTGACGCCCCCTCCGGCCCGCCCCACGTTTCACGGGAAGACGGAGGCGACATGAGACGGTTCTTCCCGGCGGCGCTCCTCGGGGCGCTCCTCCTGCCTGACGGAGCCGCCGGGCAGGCGATTCTCGTGACGGAGCCGACAGCGGCGAAGACGGTGGCCGCCGGCGGGACGCTCGACGTGAAATGGACGTCGCCGGGGTTCACGGGGGCGACGGTGAACATCGGGCTCGCGAACGACGACACGGCGTGGAGCCTCGCGTCGGGGACGCCGAACGACGGCCAGCAGGCCGTGACGATCCCGGCGAACGCGCGGGCGGGGCTCTACCGGGTCGTCGTCCAGATCCCGGGCGGCGGCGCGTTCTCCAGCGCGACGTTCCGCGTCGCCGTCCTCGGCGAGGCGGTCGCGCTGCTCCCCGATCTCGTGGCGTGCCTCGCGTGGAATGGCAGGCGCCCTTACATGAACGAGGACAAGACGATCACGGCGAGGATCCGCAATTCCGGAAACGCTCCGTCGACGGCCACGACGTTCGACTTCCGCGTGGAGCGCCTCGGCACGCGATCGTTCCCGCTGCCGGCGCTCGCGCCCGGCGCCGAGCACACGGAGTCCGTGAAGACTTCGTGGCCGAGCACCGGCCACAAGGACGTGCGCGTCACGGTCGATCCCGCGAACACCGTTCGCGAGAAGGACGAGACGAACAACAACATCGTGGGTCACGTCTCGGTCATCCTGCCGGGGCAGGACCGCTACGTCGCCGAGAAGAACGCCTGCGCGGGATCGAACTGAGACGCGCGGCGCCGGCCTGGAGTCTGATCGGCGCCGCCGCGCTGCTGCAGGCGGCCCTCCACGCCGCGTCGGTCGGCCGGTACGGGATCTTCCGCGACGAGCTGTACTACCTCTCGTGCGCGAGCCGTCCGGCCGCGGGGTACGTGGACCAGCCGGCGTTCTCGATCCTTTTCCTCTCCGCGTGGCGCGCCCTCTTCGGCGACTCGGCAGCGGCGCTCATGGCCCCGCCCGCGCTCTGCGGAGTCGCCGTCGTGGTCCTCACGGGCCTCCTCGCGCGGCGTTTCGGCGGCGGCCCGGCGGCGCAGGGCCTCGCGTCCGCTGCCGCGGCCGTCGCGCCGATCTGGGTCGGGATGACGGGCTACTACTCGATGAACTCCTTCGACATCCTGTTCTGGACGCTTGCGGCGAGTCTCCTGGCGAGGATTCTCGAGGGAGACGTCGAGACTGGTCCGCGAGGCGGTGTGGGGCGCCTGTGGCTGCTTCTCGGAACGGTTCTCGCCCTCGGCCTCCTGAACAAGATCAGCGTTCTGTGGCTGGGCGCGGGGATTTTCGCCGGCCTTCTCCTGACGCCCGCGCGGCGCTGGCTGACGACGCTGGGCCCGTGGCTCGCGGGCGGAATCGCCTTCCTCGGGCTCCTGCCGTATCTCGCCTGGAACGCGCTCCACGGCTGGCCGACGCTGGAGTTCATGCGGCGCGCGACAGGCGAGAAGTACCGCACGACCTCGCCGCTTGCGTTCGGCGGCGAGCTCCTCTTCCTTTTCCAGCCGCTCGCGGCGCCGCTCTGGATCGCGGGCCTCGTGTGGCTTCTCGCCGCGCGGGACGGCCGGCGCTTCCGCGCCCTCGGCGTCGTCTTCGTCGCGACGCTCGCGATTCTCCTCGCGAACCGCTCGAGCAAGGCCGAGTACCTCGCGGCGTCGTTCGCGCCGCTCCTCGCGGCGGGCGGCGTCGCCCTCGAGCGCGTCCTCCACCGCGGGCGGAGCGCCGCGCCCGCGTGGGTGTACGGGACGCTTCTCGTCCTGGGCGGCCTCGCGATCGCGCCGTTCGCGCTGCCGCTCCTGCCGGTGCCACAGTACGTCGCGTACGCGAAGGCGCTCGGGATGGGGCCGACGACGACGGAGCGCAACGAGCTCGGCCCGCTCCCGCAGCACTTCGCGGACCGCTTCGGCTGGCCCGGGATGGCGGCCGAGGTCGGGCGCGTCGCGGGAACCCTGTCCGAGGCGGAACGCAAAACGGCGCGCGTCTGGGCGCGCAACTACGGCGAGGCGGCGGCGCTGGAGAAGTACGGCGCGCCGCTCGGCGTCCCGCGCGTCCTCTGCCCGCACAACTCCTTCTGGTTCTGGAGCGCCGCGGACGCGGAGAAGAATGCGCCGTTCAAGGGGCCTCTGATCGTGATCGGTGGACAGCGCGAGACGCTGACGGCAGTCTTCGGAAGCGTCGAGGAGGCGGGCAAGACCGGCCACCCGCTCGCGATGCCGTACGAGAACGGCCGCCCGATCTGGATCTGCCGCGAGCCGAAGGAAGACCTCAGGGTCATCCTCCAGCGCGACCGGCTGTTCATCTGATTCCGAACGTCGCGAGGAAGAACGTCGGACCGTCCTTCTTCGCGACGCCGTGGTCGGGGTTTGCAGCGAGGTGGCGGAGGACGGCGAAGACGGTCTCGACGTCCGGCTCGGCGAGTGTGGCCGCGATCTTCTCGGCCGTCCGGAACTCGCCCTTCTTCGCCCTCAGTTCCGCGAGGATCCGCGCCTGCAGCGCGAGGACGGCGATGGCGGCCTTCTTGCCCGCTTCGACGCCCGGCTGGTGGTACGCGTTGATGCCGACGAGCTGCGCGTAGAGGCCGACGGCCCTCTCGTAGAGCGCGATCAGGATGCCGATCGTCCGCGCCGAGACGTCCGGCACGGTGAGCGTGATCGACCCGCGGCCGTTCTCGGCGAGCGCCTTCCGCGTCCCGAGGAGAAACCCGTGCAGGTAGTCGCCGGGCGTGACGTCGGTCTCCACCTCGAGCGAGCGCTCGCCGTCCGCGCGGTCCTTCTCGACCTCGAGGAACGTCGCGAAGAAGTTCGGGACGCCCTCGCGCAGCTGCTGGACGTACGCGTGCTGGTCCGTCGAGCCCTTGTTGCCGTAGACGGCGATGCCCTGGTTCACGACGCGGCCCTCGAGGTTCTTCTCCTTGCCGAGCGACTCCATGACGAGCTGCTGCAGGTAGCGCGAGAAGAGGAGGAGCCGGTCCTTGTACGGGAGGACGACCATGTCCTTCGCGCCGCGGCCGCCCGTCTCGTGGTGCCACGCGAGCGCGAGCATCGCGGCGGGGTTCTCCGCGACCTCGGGGACGCGCGTCGCCGCGTCGCAGGCGGCGGCCCCGGAGAGCAGGGCCTGGATGTCCAGCCCCTGCAGCGCCGCGGGGAGGAGGCCGACGGCCGAGAGCTCGGACGTCCGCCCTCCGATCCAGTCCCACATCGGGAAGCGCTCCAGCCAGCCGTCCTGCGCGGCCACCTCGTCGAGCTCGCTGTGGGCGCCCGTGACGGCGACGGCGTGCTTCGCGAAGTCGAGCCCCGCGCGGCGGTACGCGTCGGCCGCGACCAGCATTCCGTTGCGCGTCTCCTTCGTCCCGCCCGACTTCGAGATCACGACCGTGAGCGTCGCGGGGAGTCCGCCCTCCGTCGCCGCGATGCGGGACAGCTCGCGCGCCATGCCGTCGGGGTCGGTGTTGTCGAAGAAGAACGGCTTCAGCGGGTCGCGCGGCGAGCCGAGCGCGTCGGCGACGAACTGCGGTCCGAGCGCCGAGCCGCCGATGCCGACGACGAGGATGTTCGTGAAGTGCGGCGCCTTCTCCGGGGCCACACGCCCCGCGTGGACCGCGGCCGCGAAGTCCTCGATGCGCGCGAGCGTCCCGCGGATCGCCTCGGCCGTCTCCGCATCCGGCGCCCGCTCCGGGGCCCGCAGCCAGTAGTGGCCGACGCGGCGCTTCTCGTCCGGGTTCGCGATCGCGCCCTTCTCGAGCGCGTCCATGGCGGCGAAGGCAGAGGGGAAAAGGCCGGTCACGAGCGGGTCCTTCCGCAGCGCGTCGTCCGTGAGGCCGGTCTTCGAGAGGTCGACGAGGAGCCCGAGCGCGGGCACGTGGAGCGACAGAGCCTGGACGCGGGGCCAGTCGTGAGCGGACATCGGGAGCCTCCCCCTTCCATGATCTCCGATCCGGGCGGGCCCGCGTAAACTGCGCGCCTCATGGCGAAAGCGACCGGCAAGGGCCTCGCCCTCGGCATCGACCTCGGCGGCACGAAGATTCTCGCGGGCGCCGTGGACGCCTCGAACCGCATCCTGGGGCGCGGCAAACTGAAGACCCCGTTCGCGGACGGCCCCGACGCGATCGGCGCGGCCCTCGTCGAGGCCAGCGACCTCGCCCTCAAGGAGGCCGGCGTCACCCGGGCCGACGTTTCCTCCTTCGCGATCGCGGCGCCCGGCGCCGTCGACACGATCAAGGGGACGCTCCTCAGGGCCGCAAACCTCAACGCCTCGAACTGGAACGTCGTGAAGGCGGTCGGCGCGGCGTTTCCCGGCGCGGCGGGCCGCGTCGAGAACGACGTGCGTCTCGCGGCGCTCGCGGAAGCGCGGCTCGGCGCGGGCCGCGGCTCGAACCTCATGGTCGCCGTGTGGGTCGGGACCGGCGTCGGCGGCGCCGTGATCATGAACGGGAAGATCCACTCCGGGCACAACCGCAACGCAGGGGAGATCGGCCACACGCAGATCGACTTCCGCCGGGCGGCCCCCGGGAAGATCGACGGCACGCTCGAGGGCACGGCCGCCAAGGTCGGGATTGCGGAGTACCTCAAGCGCCGGATCGACCGCGGCGACCGGACGGCTCTCGAGAAGGCCGTCTCGAAGAAGGACGTCCGCCTCAAGGGCTCGCAGCTGCGCGAGGCGTGGGAAGAGGGCGACGAGCTGGCCCGCCGCGCGCTGGCGCGCTCGGCCCGCGCCGTCGGAATCACGATCGCGAACGTCTGGAACATCCTCTCGCCCGACGTCTTCGTCCTCGGGGGCGGCGTCGCGACGGACGTCGGTCCGGCCTACCTCGCGGAGGTCCGCAAGTGGGCGGACGCCTTCGCCTTCACGCAGGACCTCGGCAAGCTCCGGGTGGAGCCGGCCGGCCTCGGGGACGATTCCGGGCTCCTCGGGGCGGCCCTCTACTCCCGCGACTGAGTCCCGCTCGGTTCATCTGGCACAATCGGGCTTCCATGAGCTGCACCGGCTGCTCCATCGGCACCTCCACGAACCCCGGCGGGAACTACGTCGGGGCGCGCCTCGCCGACGCCGAGGACGGGAAGACGACGCTCGTCTTCACGGGCGAGGTCAGGTCAAGCCCGGCGAGCGCCTCATCGTCGAGACCGAGAACGGGCCGGAGTTCGCGGAGGTCACGACGACGTCCCCGACGCTCGCGCGGTCCTGCTCGGCGAAGAAGGCGCGCCGGTTCCTGCGGCTCGCCTCCGATTCCGAGTACGCCGACTACGCCGAGCGCCTCGAGCTCCAGCAGACCGCCCTCGCGTTCGCGGACGAGAAGGTGGCCGCGATGCGCCTCGACGTCCACGTCGTCAAATGCGCCGTCGGCTTCGACCGCCGCAAGCTGACCGTCCTCTACACGTCGGAAAAGAAGCCCGAAGTGCGCGACCTCGCGCGCGCGATCTCCGACAAGTTCGACCTCCGGGTGGACATGAAGATGATGGGCGTCCGCGACGAGACGAAGATCCTCGGGGGCATCGGCTCCTGCGGCCTGACGCTCTGCTGCTCGACGTGGCTGAAGGGTTTCCACCCCGTGACGATCCGGATGGCGAAGATGCAGGGGCTCACCCCGAACCCCGCCAAGCTGACGGGGCAGTGCGGCCGCCTGAAGTGCTGCGTGGCCTACGAGCTCGAGGGCGGCATCGAGGCCGCCCGGCGCATGGGCCATGGCGGCGACCGCGAGCGCCGCGAAAAGGCCGCCCCGGCCCCCGCCGCCGCCTCCCGCCTGAGGCGGGTTTCGTCCTTTGGGGAAGCCCGGAATAGACTCCGGGCAACATCCGTTTCCCCTCCCGCGTAGACACCCCATGAGGAGTCCCGACATGGCTTCCGCGAAAAGGCCCGTTTCCGGCGCCCCCGCCCCCGGCGAGGGGGGAGGTCCGCCCGAGGAGCTGGGCCCGCGCAAGCTCATCCGGCCCTCGCTGGCCGGCGTCATGCGCGACCACGGGGCTCCCCGGCCGGCCGGCGGCGGCGCCCGGCGCGTCGTCCCGCCCGAGCAGACGAACGCCGAGGCCTACTACTACCTCAAGCAGATGCAGTCCAAGACGCCCATCGTCGTCCGCCTCGTGGACGGCGAGGAGCTGCGCGGCTGGATCGAGTGGTACGACAAGGACGTCATCAAGCTCAACCGGGACCACGCCCCGAACCTCCTGATCCCGAAGCGCTCCATCAAGTACCTCTACAAGGAGGAAGAGGAGCGCATGCACAAGAAGAGGCGGCGCCCGCTGCCCGGCGCGGGTCCGGGAGTCGGCGGCCCGGGATGAAGTCCCTGCGGGATTGACGCGGCGCCGCGAGGCGGGCATACACTCGCCCGCATGAACGACAGCAAACTCACCAAGGAAGCCCTCTCGGCGTTCGCGGCCCAGAACCGCGATCGCTTCGAATCCCTCCTCAAGGACTTCGTCGAGCGACCGACGGTCTCCGTCGATCCCTCGAAGAAGCCCGCGATCGCCGACTGCGTGAAGCTCGCCTGCGACACGATCAAGGCGTTCGGCGGCGTCCCGTCCGTCCTCGAGACGAGCGGCCACCCGATCGTCCACGGCGTGTTCGGCGACGACCCGTCCCGCCCGACCGTCACCGTCTACAACCACCTCGACGTCCAGCCCGCCTCGAAGGAGACGGAGCCCTGGGAAACGGAGCCCTTCGTCTTCACGAAGAAGGGCGACCGCTACTTCGGCCGCGGGACGACGGACGACAAGGGCCCCGCGCTCTCGGCGCTCTTCGGCGCGAAGGCGGCGGCGGACGCGGGCGTGCCCGTGAACGTGCGCGTCCTGTGGGAGTTCGAGGAGGAGATCGGCTCCCCGAGCTTCGCGAAGGGGATCACGGCGGCGAAGGAAAAGCTCGCGACGGACTCCGTGATCGTGTCGGACACGATCTGGATCGCCCGCGGCAAGCCGGCGGCGCCGGCGGGCCTCCGCGGCATGCAGGGAATGCTCTTCACGCTCGAGACGGGCACGACGGACCAGCACTCGGGCGTCACGGGCGGCGCGGCGCGCAACCCGATTGCCGAGCTCATGCAGGTCGTCTCCGAGTGCTTCGACGCGAAGACCGGCAAGGTGAAGATCCCCGGCTTTTACAAGGACGTCGTTCCGCCGACGAAGGCCGAGCTCGAGGACTTCCGGAGGTCCGGCTTCACGGTGGCCGGCTTCAAGAAGGATCACCTCTTCAAGTCGATCCGCACGAACGACGCGCTGGACGTCATGAAGCGCATCTGGGCGATGCCGACGTTCGAGATCCACGGCCTCGTCGGCGGCTACACGGGGCCCGGCGTCAAGACGGTCATCGCGCCGCGCGCGGAGGTCAAGGTCTCGTGCCGGCTCGTCCCGAACCAGACGGGCGCGAAGATCGCGAAGCTCGTGACGGACTTCGTGAAGAAGAAGAACAAGGACGTGAAGGTCCATCTCGAGGGGCGCCTCGACCCGTACCAGGGCGTCACGACCGGTCCGCTCGCGGACGCGGTGCGCTCGAGCGTGAAGTTCGCGTTCGGCCGGGAGCCCGTCTTCGTCCGCGAGGGCGGCTCGATCGGCGCCGTCCTCACGATGGAGCAGGTCCTCAAGGTCCCGATCGTCTTCCTCGGGCTCTCGCTGCCCGAGCACGGCTACCACTCCCCGAACGAGAACTACGACTGGGAGCAGGCGTCCGGCGGCATGATCGCGTTCGCGAAGTACTTCCAGCAGGTCGCCGCGCTGGGCAAGGTCGGCGCGAAGGGCTACCGGCCGAAGAAGTAGGACTGTCCCGCTAACGCCCGGGGGACGAGGGAGCGCCTGCCTCGTCCTTCGGGCGGAAGCTCCAGAACTCGCCGTTCGTCCCGAGCGCCATCGCGAGGACGGTTCCGCCGCGGCCCCACGAGGCCGTCAGGATCTCGCCGGATGTGCGCACGGGGATGAGCGTGAGCGCGCCGGTCGCGGGGTCGAGCACGGCAGGGACGGGCAGCCATGTCTCCGGCGACACGACCGAGACGAGGATCTTCCCGTCGGGCCCGACCGCGCCGCCCGAGAGCGGCGCGGTCGCGAGGCGGAGCGGCCCGGTCGTGAGGACCTGAGTCTCCGCGCGCGTCGCGATCGGAATGCGAACGAGCTGGACGCCCGACGCCGCGTTGCGCTGGACGAGAACGTCGTCCGCGCCCGGGTCGCCCGCGACGCCGTGGCCGGGAGAGAACGCCTTCGCGGCGCCGCTCGCGGCGTCCACGGACCAGATCGTCCCGCCGTCCGCGAAGAAAATCGTCCTGCCGTCGCGGGACGCCGCGAGGGACGACGGGATCGCGTTCTTGGGCAGCGCGTGCTTCTTGATCAGGCGCCCGTCGGCGCGCGCGACGATCGCGAGGAGCGGCGGCGAGCCGGACGGCCCGGTGAGGAACGCCACGGCGTCCCGCCCCGCGAGCGCCGCGGGGCCGAACGTGGGCTCCGAGAGCCCCGTGAAAGGCCGGAGGTCGCCGCCTTCGCCCGTCACGAGGATCTGGCGGCGCCCCGCGACGAGGCCGGGGACGAGGAGGCGCCCGTCCTCGAACTCGACGGGCGTCATGACCAGGCTCGCGGGCGCGCTCGCGAGGCGCTCGGGCAGGCCGCCCGCCGCGGGCAGGCGCAGGATCTCGGCGGCGCCGTCGGAGAAGCCGACGTAGAGCGTCCCCGCGGGCCCCTCCGCGAGGTACCGCGGCCGGCTGGAGAAGGAGAGAAGCGTCTCGACGCCGGTCCCGTCGCGCGCGGCCGCGACGATGCGATGCAGATCGCCCGCGGCGAGGCGCGCGAGGACGCGCGTCCCGTCGCGCGTCGGGAGGAACGGCGGGAGGAGCGGCAGCTCGGGCAGGAACGGGCTCGCCGCGCCGGTCTCGACGTCGATGACGTGGAGACGCCGCCCGCCCGCGTCCTTGGCGCCGGCGAGGCGCCCCCAGACGAGGACCGACTTGCCGTCCGGGAACGCGCGCGAGGCGAGGTCGCTCGAGTCGGCGAGGACGGGCGGCCCGACGTTCTTCTGCCTGCCGCTGTCGGGCCAGACCTGCACGAGCTGGAACCGCCGTTCGGCGTCCAGCTTCACGACGAGGAGGCTGCCGTCCGGGAGCGGGTCGGGGCTCTGCGCGCCCTCGACGACGAGACGCTCTTCGCCGCCGATCGCGGGGACGCTCGACACGCCGAGCGGCACGTCCGTCACGCGGTCGAAGAGGAGGCGCGTCCCGTCCGGCGACCACTCCACGCGATGGACCGCACCCGCGTCGCGCCGCTTCGTCAGGACCGTCCAGTCGCCCGATTCGGGCTCCATGGCCGCGACCTGCGCAAGGCCGCCGACCGGCGTCAGGAACGCGACGCGCCGGCCGTCGGGGCCGCTGTGCGGGGAGAGGACGCGCGTCGACCCGCCCATGACGAGCGAACCCGACCAGGCCGGAACGGGCGTGTCCGCGGACGTGCGTCTCAACCAGAAACCGAGCCCGCCGCCGACCGCGACGAGCGCGAGAGCGCCGAGCGTGAGGAGCGCGACGCGCCCGGCGCGGCGGCCGGCGGACTCGGGCGGCGCCGGCGCTGGAACCGGGACGGGCCCGCCGAGCGTGACGGACGGCCCCGCGTCCGCGCGCGTGCGCGCCGTCGCGGCGGCCTCGAAGCGCGCGGTCTGGGCCGTCTGGAAGGACGTGTCCGTCGCGAGCATGTCGGCGTTGCGCTCGAGCTGCTTCCACTCGCGCGCGAGATCGCGCGTCGACGCGTAGCGTTCCTCGGGATCCTTCGCGAGGCAGCGCTCGATGACCCACCTGACCGGGGCCGCGAGGCGCGGCGCGGCGACGGCGAGCGGCTCGGGCTCGTCGCGAATGATCGCCGTGAGCGTCTCGACGGGCGTCGGGCGCTCGAAGGCGCGCCGGCCGGTCGCCATCTCGTAGAGGAGGAGCCCGACGGAGAACTGGTCGGAGCGGAAGTCCACGGTGCGGCCCGACGCCTGCTCGGGAGACATGTAGCCCGGCGTCCCGACGACGAGACCGGTGCTCGTGAGGGCCGGCGCGGCGTCGCCGCCGGCGACCGACGGTGAGAGCTTTGCAATCCCGAAGTCGAGGATCTTGAGAAACCCGTCCGCCGAGAGCATGAGGTTCTCGGGTTTGAGGTCCCGGTGGACGATCCCGGCGCCGTGCGCGCTCGCGAGGCCGTCCGTGAGCTGCGCGGCGACGTCGAGGAGCCGGCGCAGCGGCAGGGGACCGTCCTTCAGAATCTCGCGGAGCGTCCGGCCGGTGATGAACTCCATCGCGAGGAAGGGCGCGCCGTCGGTCTTCCCGATGTCGTAGATCGTGACGATGTTCGGGTGGTTGAGCGCGGAGGCGGCGCGGGCCTCGTGGGCGAAGCGGACGAGGCCCTCCTTGTCGTCGGCGAGGTGAGCCGGCAGGACCTTGAGGGCGACCTCGCGGCCGAGACGCGTGTCGCGACCGCGGTAGACGTCACCCATGCCCCCCGAGCCGAGGAGCGACACGACCTCGAACGGCCCGACCATGGTTCCGGCCTGGATGGTCAACACGGGAAGGATAAGTCAGCGGGTGAGGTCGAGTGAGAGGGCGCCCGCGTAGAAGCTCAGCCCCGGGTTGTCGGGCCCGACGGTGCCGAGGTTCGAGATGTGCGTCCGGCGGACGCCGAGCGAAAGCGCGGCCCCCCCGCCGAGGCGGACGCGCACACGCCCCCCGAGGATGTCGATGAAGTTGAAGCGCGAACCCTCCGCGGGCACGGGGGAGAACGCCCAGAGGAGGCCCACCGAGGCTTCGAGGCGAAGGCCGACCGCGGCACGGGGAAACGCCTCCCACGCGAGGAACGGCGCGGCGGCCACCGCCGCGCGGCTCTCGCGCGGGTGGTCGGGCAGGTCGACGCGCGTGAGGTTCACGAGGAAGAGCGGCGTCAGCTCCACGCCCCAGACGAAGTTCGGGCCGAGCGGGAAGTCGCGCGCGACGGACAGCGACCCGAACTCCGCGAACTCCTGCGAGGTCGGCGCGGACGCCTGGCCGTAGGAGGAGATCACGTGCCAGGGAAATGTCTGCCCGGAGGGAGATTGAAGATTTTCTTCGAGTGGTAAAGAGCCCGGCGCAGCCTGCGCGGCCGCAGCATTGGGCGCTGGCTGCGCCTGCGCGAGGGTGCATTCACCTTCTAAGAAAAACAGCAGTACGGCGAGAGAGAGGCTTGCTCGTCGCGTGCGGGCCTTTGTCCCCCTCAATCGGGTTTCTTGACGACCTTGCCGCGCGAGATCACCGCGACCGTCTTCTCCATTACCTTGATGTCGGTCAGCGGATCGCCCTTCACCGCGACGAGGTCCGCGACGCAGCCGGCGGCGAGGCAGCCGAGCTTGCCGTCCTTGTGCGGCCCGAGGAGGTCGGCCGCGACCGTCGTCGCCGTGCGCAGCGCGTCCCACGGCGTCATGCCCCACGCGACCATGAAGGAGAACTCCCCGGCCTGGTTGCGCTTGTCCCAGTCGAAGCCCCCGGCGTCCGTGCCGAATGCGATCGGCGCGCCGGCCTTGTAGGCCCGCCTGAACGACTCCTCCGATGCGGCCCACAGCTGGTCCCAGATCGGGTTCGTCTTGCTGCGCGGGCCCTTCACGAAGTCCAGCGCCGTGATCGTCGGACAGTAGGCGACGTTCTTCGCGGCCATCGCCTTGACCGTCTCGTCGTCCAGCACGTCGCCGTGCTCGAGCGAGTCGACGCCCGCCTGGAGCGCGATCCGGTGGCCGGTCGGCGTCATCGAGTGCGCGGCGACCTTCTTCCTCAAGCGGTGCGTCTCGTCGACGATCGCGTTCATCTCGTCCTGCGTGAAGTTCGGAATCGAGGCCCAGCCGCCGTCCGGGGTGCGGTAGTACGACCCGTCCGCGTAGACCTTGATCCAGTCCACGCCGTACTGCGCCTGGTACCGCACCGCCTTGCGGCACTCGTCCGCGCCGTCGCACTTGAGGACGCCGTCGGGCATCTTGCGTTCCCACGAGAAGCCGAGGAGCGGGTAGCGGCCCGTCGGCGTCATGGCAGGGCCGGCGGTGAAGACGCGGGGGCCGGGCACGATCCCGCGGTCGAAGGCCTTCTTCAGGTCGACGTCCGTGAAGCCCGCGCCCTCGGTCCCGAGATCGCGGAGAGTCGTGAAGCCGTGGTCGAGCGCGATGCGCGCGGCGGCGGCGGCGCGGAGCGCTCGGTACGGGGTCGATTCCTTGAGGACCTGCTCGTCGTACTCCTCCGGCAGCGCGTCGCCCTGCAGGAGGAGGTGCGTGTGCGCGTCGATGAGGCCCGGGAGGCACGTGTGGGAAGAGAGATCGAGAACGGATGAGGGGGATTCGGAAGAAGATTTCTTAGAAGGTGAAGAGGGCGGGGGCGCGTCGGCGGCGCTCGCGGCCTCGACCCTTGCCACCCTGCCACCTTCGAAGAAAATCTTCATATTCTTCTTCGATTCGCGGCTGCCCGGATCGAGGAGGGTTCCGCATTTCACCGTGAGCGGCTGCGCCGCGACGTCCAGCGTCAGGGCGGCGGTGAGCAGGACGAGCGCGAGGCGGATTCGCATTTGACGGAGGCCCCCTTCCCGATCAGGATGAGCGGGGATTATGAGCCGCGCCGAGGAACTCCGTCAGGCCCGCGAGCGCATGGAAGCGGTGCGCGCCGGGATCTACGAGGCCGTCTCGGGAAAGTCCGCCGCGGAGCTTCTCTGCCCGCCGGCCGACGGCGGCTGGTCGGCGGCGGAAGTGCTGGACCACATCGGCACGGCCGAGCGCACGCTCGTCAAGGCGCTCACGAAGCACGAGAAGGGCGAGCCGACGCGCGTCCCGAAGTACGCATGGTGGTACCGCCTCCCGATGTCGCCCGTCTTCTGGAAGATCAGGTTCCGCGCGCCGAAGCTCGTGCGTCCGCGCCCCCGCTCCGAGGTGAATCCGGTGGAGGTCGTCGAAGGCCTCCGCCAGACGCGGACGGCCCTCCTGGCGATCGCCGACCGCATGGGCGAGGAGCGCTTCGCGAACATGGTCTTCCCGCACTTCCTCCTCGGGCGCTTCAGCGGAGTGGACTGGTTCGAGTTTCTCGCGGGGCACGAGGGCAAGCACCTCGGCCAGATCCGCCGGGTCCTCGCGGGGCCTAAGGTCCTGCGTTGTTCCGGGCGATCCTGAAGCTCGCCCAGGCGAAGAACGGGGCCGCGAGAACGTCGATCGTGTAGTGGACGTGCTGCGCGAGGACGCTGACTCCCACGGCGCCCGTGCACGCGAGGAAGAACACCCTCGACCGCCGGCCGGGCACCGCCAGGGCCAGCAGGAACAGCGTCGACGTGTGGCCCGAGAAGAAGAGGTCCTTCGTGAGGAGTTTCCCCGGCCCGAAGAGGCGCACGAGCGGGTCGTGGAGCGGGATCATCCCGGGCGGTGCCTCCAGCGGCGTGACCCACATGGCGGCGATCCGGAAGATCACCATGAGGACGTAGGCCTGCAGGGCAACGAGAAGGGCGCGCGGGTCCGTCGCGAGGCGTGCGACGCCGAAGGCGAGGCCGAGGTAGATCAGCGAGAACGTCAGCCACGTCAGGTCCCGCGGCGCGA
Organism: Acidobacteriota bacterium; assembly: GCA_016716715.1. Lineage (NCBI taxonomy): Bacteria > Pseudomonadati > Acidobacteriota > Acidobacteriota bacterium. Next base: position 245,083 of record JADJVE010000001.1, read on the forward strand.
GGAGCGCGAGGACGGGGTCGGGCAGGACGGCGCCCGGCCGTGCCTCGACGAACGTGAGAAAGCGCGCCAGTGTCGCGAGCACGGCGACGAGCGCGGGAACGGTGAGGGCGAGACCCAGCCGGAAGCGCGGGTCCCGCCACGCGTCGGCCCAGGCCTGCTTCATCGCGGCCGGAACTCTTCGAGCCAGTTCTCGACGACGAGGATCCCGGCGTAAGGGTCGCTCGCCGCACGGCGGACGGCGAGAAAGAGGCCGTTCCCGGCGGCGACCACCGCCGGCCGGTTGCCCAGGTACGTGGCGAGGGCGATGCCGGCGTCCACGGCGCTGAAGAGCCGCTTCGGCTCTCCGAACGTGAGCGTCTCCCCGGCGCCGATCGCGACCTCGATCAGCGTTTGCCCCTCCCAGTAGTAGAGCGTCCGTCCATCCGGGCTCCAGAAGGGGAACGCGCCCCCGGCCAGCGAGACCTGCTGCTTCTGCGCCCCGTCGGCCAGCCGCCGGACGAAGACCTGGTTCGCACCGGATTCGTCGGACATGCTGGCGAGCCATCGCCCGTCCGGAGAGAGCGTCGGGGCGTCCTCGTTGATCGTCTGGGAGGAGGTCAGGCGGACGGGCTTTGCTCCGGCGGCGGTGTCGAGCCGCCAGAGAACCCCCTGCCCCGAGAGGTCCCGCTGGAACACGAGGGAGTCACCGCCCGAAGTCCACGCGGGCCACCACCCCGTCGCGCCGATGGGGCGCGGGTCGCCCGATCCGTCGGCCGACACCTCCTTCAGGGCGGGCTCGACGTCCCCCTCTTCGCCGTAGACGAGGCGCTTGCCGTCGCGCGACCAGCTCGGAAACAGCTCGTTGCGCGGGCTCGCGACGAGCCGGCGCCGCGTGCCTCGGGCCAGGTCCTGGAGCCAGAGGTCGGCATTCTCGTTTTCGACCGCCGTGACGGCGACGCTCGTCCCGTCGGGGGAGATCGCGGGAAAGTCGAGGCCGAGCTGCGGCGGGCCGACGACGCGCTCCGTGCGTCCGTCGCGCGTCAGGAAGACGATCTCGCGGAGAGAGCGGGACGAGCCCGCGGTGTACGTGATCCGCGCGCCGTCGGCCGAGGCCGACGGGCCGTAGGCGCCGGGCGCGACGACGAACGGCTCGCCGGTGATCTCGTCCCTCGAGTCCGAGAAGGGCACCGCGATGATCCGCTGCCGGCCCTCGCTGAAGGCGAGGAGGATGTGCCCGGTGGCCGAGTAGACTGCGTTGCCGACGCCCCCGAACTCGCGGAGGTTCTTCCTCGAGCCGTCGCGCAGCGTCACGACCGCGACGGGACGGGGGCCGGCCTTGCGGTGCGCGACGAGGACGACCTTGCCGTCGTCGCGGAGCCGCTCGGGCCAGTGGAAGTCGACTTCGCTCGGGTCCGGCGCCAGGACCAGCCTCGATTCGCCTCCGCGGGCGGAGACCTCGTAGAGCCCGCCGCGGAAGCCCGCGTAGGCGATCTTCCCGTCCTTTCCCCAGGCGGCCCCGTTGAACCCTCCCGCCGGCAGGATCGCGCACAGGGGCGCGGCGCTCGACCCGGCGAGGGAGGAGATCCAGATCTTCCCGTCCCGCGCGAAGCCGATCTGCGAGCCGTCCGGGGACCAGAACGGGTCGGTCGCCCCCTCCGTGCCCGGGATCTCCGCCGACTCGAAGCGCTGGAGGTCCCGGATCATCAGCCTCGAGCCGGTCGCATAGGCGACCTTCAGGCCGTCCGGCGAGAGGCGCGTGCCGCCCTTGAGCTGCGTGGCGGGGATCGTGAAGCGCAGGAGCGCCGGCGCGCTCTTCGCCGGGCCGCGGAGCAGCCGGCCCGCGCCGATCCCGAGCAGGAGGGCCGTCGTCGCGACGAGGAGCCAAGCCCACGCGGGTGCGCGGCGGGAAGCGGCGGCCGCGTCCGCCGCGCGCGGGACGGCGGTCATCGCGTCGGCCAGCTCCAGGCGCGCGTCGCCGATGTCCCGCAGGCGCTCGCGCGGATCCTTGCGGAGGCAGCGGCGGAGGAGGTCGTGAACGCGCGGGGGCGTCGCGCGCGGCAGCGCGGTCCAGTCCGGCTCGCGCTCGAGGATCTTCGCGATGAGATCGGAGACCGTCTCGCCCCGGAAGAGAGGGCGCCCCGTGAGGCACTCGTAGACGACGACGCCGAAGGACCAGATGTCCGTGCGCTTGTCGACCGGCTTCCCGCGGGCCTGCTCGGGGCTCATGTAGGCGGCCGTCCCGAGGATCACGCCGGCCTGCGTGCCGACCTGCGTCATCGTCGGGGAATGCGATAGGTCCACGTCGGACCCGGCGCCCGCCGCCGCGCCCGCCTTCGCGAGCCCGAAGTCGAGCACCTTCACGGTCCCATCCGGCCGGAGCATGACGTTCCCGGGCTTGAGGTCGCGGTGGACGATCCCCTTCTCGTGCGCGGCCTCGACCGCCGCGGCGACCTGTTTCGCGATGTCGAGGGTTTCGTCGACCGGCAGCGCCCCGCGCGCGAGGCGCGCGCCCAGGGTCTCGCCCTCGACCAGCTCCATGACGAGGATGTGGCGGGACGAAGAAGAGGAGGAAGAGGGGATCTCTTCGAATGAATAGATGGCGGCAATTCCGGGATGATTGAGCGCCGCGAGCAGCCGAGCCTCTCTCTCGAACCGCTGCTTCCTCTCTTCACCTTCCAGGAAATCTTCCGGCAGTACCTTTACGGCGACCTCTCGACTCAGGCGTGGGTCCCGCGCCCGGTACACCTCACCCATGCCGCCCGCGCCGAGCGGCGCGACGACCTCGTAGGGGCCGATTTTCTGTCCCGGGGAAAGCGTCATTCCCGGCCCTCGCGCGTCTTTCGTCTTGTCCGCTGGTGCGCGGACGTTATCTCAACGCGCGCCGCGGCCGGAGAGGACCGTCGGAATCGTGCGGAGAAGGATCTTCGCGTCGAGCGAGAGGCTCCAGTTGTCGATGTACGCGAGGTCGAGGTTCGTCCACTCCTCGAAGCGCGAGATCTCGTTGCGGCCCGACACCTGCCAGAGGCCCGTGACGCCCGGCTTCATCGAGAGGCGCCGCCGCTGCCAGCGCTCGTAGCGCGCGACTTCCTCCGGGAGCGGCGGCCGCGGCCCGACGAGCGACATCTCGCCGCGCAGCACGTTCCACAGCTGCGGGATCTCGTCGAGCGAGAAGCGCCGGATGAGCCGGCCGAACGCCGTGAGGCGCGGATCGATCGCGGACTTGAAGACCGGCCCGTCGTGCTCGTTGAGGTGCGCGACTTCCGCGAGGCGATCCTCGGCGTTTTCCACCATCGTCCGGAGCTTCACGAGCGTGAAGGGCCTCCCGTTCAGGCCGACGCGCGTCTGCCGGAAGAGCGCGGGCCCCTTCGACGTGAGCTTGATGACGAGCGCGGCGAGCGTGACGGGGACGACGGCGACTGCGCCGAGGAGAATCGACAGGAGCACGTCGACGGTGCGCTTGGCCATCATCGCGGCGCTGTCGTCGGGCGTCGTCGAGAACGTGAGGAGCGGCGTCCCGTCGAGCTCCTCGAGCTCGACGCGCGCGAGGACGTGCGGGAAGAAGTCGAGGACGAGGCGCGTCTTGACGCCCATCTCCTCGCACAGGAGGAAGAGATCCTCCATCTTCGGCAGGTCGCCCCGATCCACCGCGAGGAGCACCTCGTCGACGCTGAACTCCGTGAAGACGCGCGGGAAGTCCGCGAGCGTCCCGAGGTACGGCACGCCGTTGGACGTCGTCGTCTCGCCGGGCTCGATCGGCTTCTCGCGGATGAGGCCGAGCAGCTTGAGGCCCCACCACGGGTGGTCGCGGATGAGCTTCGCCATCGAGGCGGCGCCGGGCGTGTCGCCCACGAGGACGACCGTCCGGAAATTGAAGCCGAGGGCGCGCACGCGCCGGGCGACGAGGCGCACCGTGACGCGCTCGGCGACGAGGAGGACGAGGTTCACGACGAAGAACGCCGCGACGAACGGGCGCGAAATGAAGTCCCAGCGCGCGCCGAAGACGACGAGCGCGAGGAGGACCGAGCCGAAAAGGGCGGTCCGCGCGACGAGCGCGACTTCGTCCTTGAGCGCCTCCGTGCGGCGGCTGCGGTACGCCCCGCCCAGGAAGAGCAGGGCCGTCCAGATCAGGACGATCGGCCCGACGAGGACGAGGTACATGTTGAAGTCGTAGAGGGCGGTCAGGCGGCGCGCGAAAAGCGGAACGACCTCGCTGCGAAGGAGATACGCCACTGGCAGCGTCGCGAGGGTGACGCTGAGGTCGGCGGCGTACAGAAGGGCCGCAATGGTCCGGGCCTGTTGCTTCAGCATCGGGGCAAACCCCGGCGAGGGGGCATGGGGATGCTAGCAAGTGCCGCGAAAACGCGCCTCCTCACGCTCCCAGGAGGGCTTTTTCGTAGGCGTCCGTCACCGCGTCCCAGCGGTAGTGCTCGCGGGCCCGCCGGCGGGCGGCCAGGCCGGAGTGCCGGCGGAGCTCGGAATCGGCGAGGAGGGCCTGGATCGCGCGGGCCAGCGTCTCGGGCCGGGCCGCGTCCGCGTAGAGGCCGGCCTTCCCCGCGGTCTCCCGGTTTTCGGGCGTGTCGTGGACGACGAGCGCCCGGCCGAACCCCATGGCCTCGAGAAGCGCCGGGTGCGTGCCGCCGACCTCCGTCGCGTGGACGTAGACGGCGGCGTTCGCGAGGAGCTCGCGGTAACCCTCCCCGTAGAGCGCGCCGGGGAGGAGGACGCGCGAGTCCCTCGCGGCCTCGGCCGTCACGGCCGCGACGAACGCGTCGGCGTACGGCGCGCCGCCGAGCATCACGAGCGGAGCCGTGCCCGGGACCGAGCGGTACGCGCGCACGACGGCGTCGGCGTTGTTCTCGGGCTCGAAGCGCGACACGTAGAGGACGTAGCCGCCCGGCGAAAGGCCCAGGCGCGTGAGCGCCCCCGTCCCCGCCGGTTCGGCGAGGTCCGAGCCGTACGGGATGTAGAGCGAGTCCTGCCCGTACGCCTCGCGGTAGTACGTCTGGATCGCGCGCGCGTCCGTCACGAGGACGTCCGGCATCACGCAACTGAGGCGCTCGGACACGGCGTAGGCGAGGCGGCCGAGCGCGTTCCACTTCCGCCGGTTCCGCTCGAGCCCGTCGACGTTCAGGACGACGCGCGTTCCGGCGCCGAGCAGACGCACGAACCGGCACGCGAGCGCGTTGACGCCGTTGCACACGAGGACGGCGTCGTAGCCCTGCGCGGCGGCGTGGAGGCTGGAGAGCGCCGTGTGGACGACGGTCTCGAGGTACTTGTGCCGCACCGTCGGGAGGAAGACGACGCGAGCGCCGCGGTGGAGAGCCACCTCGGCGGCGGTTCCGCCGCGCCGCGCGTAGACGGTCACGGCGTGCCCGCGCGCGGCGAGGCGCGCGGAGAGCTCCTCGGCGAACGTCTCGAAGCCGCCGTAAGCCGCCGGGACGCCGCGGGTCCCGAGAATCGCGATCTTCACGCCTCGATCCTCGCGCCGCGCGGGTCGTCCGTGAACCAGCGCGCGAGGTCCGCGTCGGAAACCGTCCTGCGGCCCTGGATCTCGGCGCGCTTCTCGAGGAGGCGCTCGCGGTTTTCGGCGAGCCACCGGAGCGCCTCGAAGGACGTGCGCTCCACCGTCAGGCAGCCCCCGACGACGACCGCGTCGCGGAGGAACGTCCGGGGGAACGTTGCGCGGAGGTGCGCTTTCCCGGCGTTATTGATCCGGAGGAGGAAGCGGTTCTTGACGGAGTGGAGGTTCGCGAGCGCCGACATCTCGCGGCGCCGCTCCGGGAGGTTGCGCCGCCGGTGCCAGGCCACCGCGGCCGGGACGCAGCGCGCCGCCCAGCCCCGCCCGCGCAGGCGCCACGCGAGGTCGACGTCCTCGCGGTAGACGAAGAAATCGTCGTCGAAGAATCCCGTGGAGATCCGCGTGTCGGCGAGCGCCTCCGTCCGGAACAGCACGGCGCAGCCGGAGGCGCCGAAGATCCCGGCGGGCCGGTCGAACTGGCCGGCGTCGCGGTCTCCGGCGCCGGTGTCGAAGTGGCGTCCGTTCCGGGTCATCCGGATCCCGACGCTGTCGAGCACGGAGGTCGGCTCGAGGTCGGGCCCTTCCGCGCGGAGGATCTTCCCGGTGAACGCCGCGACGCGGGAGTGCTCGGGGCGCTCGGCGTCCTCGAGCAGCGTCGCGATGAAGCCGGGCGCGAGGACGACGTCCGTGTTCAGGACGAGGACCCACGGGATCCCGCGCTCGACGGCCTTCGCGATCGATCGGTTGTGGCCGCCCGTGTATCCGAGGTTCTCGCGCGACGGGAAGACCTCGAGGGGGACGGGCGCGACCTTCTCGAAGGCGGCGAACGTCGCGCGCGTCCCGTCCTCGGACGCGTTGTCGATGGCGGAGACGGCGATGTCGCGGAACGACTGCCCGAAGAGCGAGGGCAGAAGCCGCTCGGCGTCATGGGACTCGTTGTGCGTCACGAGCGAGACGAGGACGCGCGCCGTCACGCGTCCCCCGGGAGAAGCGCGGAGCGCCAGCCGAGGCCGAGAAGGCCCCGGGCGACCCGGACCTGTGCCGCGGCGACGTCCGGGCGCGGGTGGTCGGCGCGGACGACGGGCGCGAGCACGAGGCGCAGCGCGGCGCCGAGAAGCGTCGCCGCCCAGGCCGCGGCGCGCACGGGGAGGGACGCGTGCCGCGCGAGGTAGCGGAACTGGTTTCGCACGTAGAGCGGGCGGAAGTCGCGCCACGAGAGCGCGTCCATCGCGACGCCGCCGACGTGCGTCGCGTGCGCGGACGGGACGTAGCGGATCCGGCCGCCGCGCTCGAGGAGCTTCGCGCAGAGGTCGACGTCCTCGAACCACGCGGGCGCGAACGCCGGGTCGAATCCGCCGGCGGCCTCGAAGTCGGTGCGCCGCACGAGGAGGGCGGCGGCGGCGGGCTGCTCGACGTCGAACGCCTCGTCGCGGGATCGGTCGAGATAGCGGTCGCGCCGGAGCCACGGGTTGGACGGGAAGAGACGGTCGACGAGGAGGGCCTCGCGCAGGATCGCGCCGAGGCGCGGCAGGCGGCGCAGCTGGAACTCCTCCTGCCCGTGGCCGGTGAGGCGCGGCGCGGCGGCGACGATCGCGGGGTCGGCGTCGAGGGCCGAGAGGAGGGCCGCGAGCGCGGATGCGCCGTCGAGGAGCGCGGCGTCGGGGTTCATGAAGAGGATCGCCTCGGACGGGGCCCCTTCTTTCGCCGCGAGATTGCAGGCCGGGCCGAACCCGAGGTTCGCGCCCGCCTCGACGACGCGCGCGCCCGCGGCCCGGGCGACGCCGGCCGACCCGTCCGTCGAGGCGTTGTCGACGACGACGACGGGCACGCCGGGCGGCACCGATTTCACGGCGGCCGGCAGGTGCGCGGCGGAGTTCCACGACACGATCGCGACGAGGACGCGGGGGGCGGTCAAGCCTGTCGATGATAGTGCGGCGGGAGGGCTGCTTGAATCCCGGCGGCGCGCCCGACAGAATGCAGGGCTGAATGATCTCGAGAGATTTTCTTAGAAAGGAATTCGGGCGGATGCCCGAGTTGCTCCGCGGCCGCAACTACGACCCGTCGGCGCTCGCCGCGTGGGGCGAGCTGGACGCGGAGCGGCGCCGCCTGCTGACGCAGGTGGAATTGGAGCGCGCGGAGAAAAACTCCATCTCCGAGAAAGTCGGAGCGCTCCGACGGGCCAAGCAGGACGCAACGGAGCTGCAGGAACGTTCCAAGGAGCTCGCGGCCCGGATCTCTTCACTCGAAGAAACTCTCAAAAGCCTCGAGGAACGATTCGCCGCGATCGAAGGAACGCTTCCGAACGTCCCGCACGCGTCCGTCCCCGAGGGCGCCGACGAGACTGCGAACGTCGTCGTGAAGACGTGGGGCGAGCCGACGAAGTTCGACTTCCCGCCGCAGGCCCACTGGGACCTCGGCCCGGCGCTCGGCATCCTCGACTTCGAAAGGGCGGCGAAGATCACGGGCTCGCGGTTCACCGTCCTCAAGGGCGGAGCGTCGCTGCTCTCGCGCGCCCTGATCCAGTTCTTCCTCGACGTCCACACGCGCGAGCACGGCTACACGGAGATCCTGCCGCCCTTCATCGTGAACGCGGCCTCGCTCTTCGGCACGGGCCAGCTCCCGAAGTTCGAGGCGGACCTCTTCAAGCTCGAGGGCACGGACTGGTACCTGACGCCGACGGCGGAGGTGCCCGTCACGAACATGCACCGCGACGAGATCCTCGCGGAGAGCGCGCTCCCGATCTCCTACTGCGCGTACACGCCGTGCTTCCGCGCCGAGGCGGGCGCCGCCGGCAAGGACACGCGCGGGATGATCCGCCAGCACCAGTTCGACAAGGTCGAGCTCGTGAAGTTCGCGAAGGCCGACGCGTCGTACGAGGCGCTCGAAAAACTCACGCGCGACGCGGAGGCGATCCTCGAGAAGCTGGAGCTCCCGTACCGGCGGATCGCGCTCTGCCGCGGCGACCTCGGGTTCTCGTCCGCGAAGACGTTCGACCTCGAGGTGTGGCTGCCGGGGCAGGACGCCTACAAGGAGATCTCGTCCTGTTCGAACTTCGAGGACTTCCAGGCGCGCCGCGCGGCGATCCGCGTCAAGGTCGAGTCGGGCGGCAAGCCCCGGAACGAGCTCGTCCACACGCTGAACGGCTCCGGCCTCGCGGTCGGGCGGACGCTCGTCGCGATCCTCGAGAACTACCAGCGCAAGGACGGCTCGGTCGCGATCCCGAAAGCCCTCCAGCCCTACTGCGGCGGGAAGACGGAGATCACGAAGGCCTGAAGCGCCTTGATCACTTGACGCCCTCCGGCGGCAACCCCAAGTTTACTTACCGGTCGGTAGTTCCTTTGGGGAACGAGCTGGTAGGAATCTGGAGGCCGTCAGGATGCCCGCGGAGGCGACGGAAAAGTCTGTAGAGAAACGACTTCAGGATGCCGCGATCCAGCTCTTCACGGAACGCGGGTACACGGCGACCTCCGTGCGGGAGATCGTCGAGCGTGCCGGGGTGACGAAGCCCGCCCTCTACTACCACTTCGCGAGCAAGGAAGACCTCTACCTTGCGATCCTCAACGACCTCGCGCGCCACACGGACGAGGTGATCGCAAGGAGCCGCGTGTCGAGCGGCCCGGTCCGCGAACGGCTGGCGAGGTTCCTGGTCGGGATGTTCGAGGCCTTCGAGGAGAAGAAGGCGGGCGTGCGGCTCATCAACGCCGTTTTCTGGGGGCCCGCCGAGGGCGCCCCGCCCTTCGACTTCCAGACCTTCCACGACAAGCTCCTCGTCGTCATGCGGGAGATCGTCCGCGAGGGGATCGCCGCCGGCGAGCTCCGCGCCGCGGACCCCGCCGACATGACGCTCGCCCTCATGGGCGTCCTCTCGTTCACGATGGACCTCACGCTCGCACGGCCGGAGCTCGGCGTGGGCAAGGACGGCCTGCGGCGCGCGCTCGACCTCCTCTTCGAGGGCCTGGCCGCGCCGGGCCCCGCCTTCAAGGAGACCCTCCGATGACGCGTTCGACCGCCGCCCTCCTTCTTTGCAGCGTCCTCGCCCTCGCCGTCGCCGGTTGCGGCAAGCCGGTCGCCGGAAACGGCGCCTCCGGCGCCGGCCGGCCGGCCGTCGCCGTCGAGACGGCAAAGGTCACTTCCGCCGACCTCGAGCAGGCGGTCGAGGTCGTCGGCACGCTCACGGCGCGCAGCGAGGCCGACGTGAGGACGGAGTACAGCGGCACCGTCGCCGAGGTCTACGTGACCCAGTGGGTGCGCGTGAAAGCCGGCACGCCGCTCGCCCGCCTCGACACGCGCGAGGCGGACGCGACCGTGGCGGCCGCGCGCGCGGCCGCGCTCCAGGCCGAGGTCGCCGTGCAGCGCGCCGCGCGAGAGCTGGACCGGAGCGCCAAGCTCAAGCAGGCGGGGCTCGCGACGCAGCAGGGGCTCGACGAGGCGAAGACGGTCGACGAGGCCGCGCGGGCGGGCGAAGCGGCCGCGAAAGCCCAGCTCGCGATGGCCGAAACGCGGAGGACCAAGGCCGTCCTCCGCTCTCCGATCGACGGCGTGGTCGCGACGCGGAACGTCAACGTGGGGGACTTCGTCGAGAACATGGGAAATCCCCCGCCGATTTTCCGCATCGTCGACAACCGGCTTCTCGAGCTGACGGCGAGCGTGCCGTCGGCGCGCATGGCGGAGCTGAGGGCCGGCCAGCCGTTCGCCTTCTCGAGCGACGCGTTCCCGGGCAAGGAGTTCGCGGGCCGGGTCTCGTTCATCAACCCGGCCGCGGACGAGGCGAGCCGGACCGTGAAGGTGAAGACCGAGGTGCCGAACCCGGACGAGTCGCTCAAGGCGGGGCTCTTCGTGAAGGGCCGGATCGTCACCGGGAAGAGGAGCTCGATTCTCGTCGTCCCCCGTTCGGCGCTCGTCTCGTGGGACACGGCGGCGCGCTCGGCCGGCGTCTTCGTCGTGGAAGGCGGCACCGCGAAACGGCTCCTCGTCGAGACGGGGGCGGCGTCCGGCGACCGCGTGGAGATCGTGAAGGGGCTCGCGGCGGGCCAGGAGGTCGTCACGCGGGGCGGCTTCAGCCTGCGCGACGGCGATCGCGTGCAGGCGCCCGCGAAGGCCTGAGCCATGTTCCTCTCGAACCTCTCCATCAAAAAGCCGGTCTTCGCGACCGTGCTCATGCTCGCCCTCGTGACGCTCGGCATCTTTTCGTACCGGCGCCTCGCGATCGACATGTTCCCGGACGTCGAGATCCCGGTCCTCTCCATCTTCACGCGGTTCCCGGGCGCCTCGCCCGAGACGGTCGAGCGCGAGGTCACGAAGAAGCTCGAGCAGGCGGTCAACCCGATCTCGGGCGTCAAGCACGTCTTCTCGACCTCGCGCGAGGGGCTCTCGACGGTCATCGTCGAGTTCAACCTCGAGGTGAAGATCAACGACGCGGCGCAGGACGCGCGCTCGAAGATCTCGGCGATCCGGAACGATCTCCCTCAGGGAATCGAAGAGCCGGTCATCCAGAAGCTCGACATCGGCGGGATGGCGGTGGTGTCGCTCGCGGTGAGGTCCGACGCGATGACCCCGCGCGAGCTGACGACGCTCGTCGACCGCAGGGTCAAGCGCCGCCTCGAGAACCTTCCGGGCGTGGGCAAGGTCGACCTCGTGGGCGGGAGCAAGCGCGAGGTGAGCGTCGACCTCGACCGGGCGCGGCTCGACGCGCTCGGCCTCGGCGTGGACGAGGTCGTCGCCGGGCTCTCCGGCGAGAACGTGAACACGCCCCTCGGCCGGCTCGACGGGGGCGGCCAGGAGCTGCCGGTGCGCGTCTCGGGCAAGCCGAAGGAGGTGCCGGGCTTCAAGTCGATGGTCGTCGCGACGCGCGGCGGCGTCGCCGTGACGCTCGGGGAGGTCGCCGACGTGAGGGACGGCGTCGAGGAGCGGCGCAAGCTCGCGCTCGTCAACGGCGTGCCGGCCGTCGCGCTCGACGTCTTCAAGCAGAGCAAGGCGAACACCGTCGGCGTCGTCGAGGCCGTCACGCGCGAGATCGACCGCCTCCGGATCGAGCTTCCGCCGTCCGTCGAGATCCAGCTCGTGAGGGACGGCTCCGTGATGATCAAGGAGTCCGTCCACGACGTCACGAACACGCTGATTCTCGGCGGCGTCCTCACCGTCCTCATCGTCTTCTGCTTCCTCAACTCGTGGCGGTCGACCGTCATCACGGGCCTCACGCTCCCGATCTCCGTCATCTCGTCGTTCATCGCGATGTACTTCCTCGGGATGACGCTGAACGTCATGACGCTGATGGCGCTGTCTCTGGCCATCGGCCTCCTGATCGACGACGCGATCGTCGTCCGCGAGAACATCGTGAGGCACCTCGAGAAGGGGCAGGACCACATGTCGGCCGCCCGCGACGGCACGGCGGAGATCGGGCTCGCGGTTCTCGCGACGAGCCTCTCGATCATCGCGGTCTTCGTCCCGGTCGCGTTCATGAAGGGCATCATGGGCCGCTTCTTCTTCCAGTTCGGGATGACGGTCGCGTTCGCGGTCCTCGTCTCCCTCTTCGTCTCCTTCACGCTCGACCCGATGCTCTCGTCGCGCTGGGTGGACCCGGACGTCGAGCGGAAAGGGGAACGCAGCGCGGTGGCGCGCGTCCTCGACCGCTTCAACGGCTGGTTCGACCGCACGGCCGACCGGTACCGGGCGCTCGTCGGATGGGCCCTCGACCACCGCCGGACCGTCCTCGGCCTCGCGGCCGCCGCGTTCTTCGGCGGGCTGTTCCTGTTCGGGACGCTCCAGAGCGAGTTCATGGTCAACGCGGACCAGGCCGAGTTCCAGGTCAAGTTCAAGACGGCCCCGGACGCGTCGTTCGAGGAGACGCGCGGCCGGATGGGCGCCGTGCTCGCCGAGCTGAAGAAAATGCCCGAGGTCAAGCACACCTACGCCTCGATCGGCGCGGGCGAGACCGGCACCGTCCGTGATGCGCGCGTCTACGTCAAGCTCGTCGAGGCGAAGGAGCGGAAGAAGCACGCGACGGTCCTCGCGGCCGAGGCCCGCAGGCGGATCGCCCCGATCGCCGGGATCATCCCGTCGGTCGAGATCCAGACCGACGAGTTCGCCGAGAAGCCGATCATGGTGTCGATCCGCGGCGAGGAGATCCCGCTCCTGAAGAAGTACGCCGCGCAGCTGAAGGAAGCGGTTTACGGGGTGCCCGGCATCGTCGACGTGGAGATGACGCTCGAGCTCGACCTGCCCGAATACCGGCTCGTCGTGGACCGCGAGCGCGCTTCGGACGCGGGCCTCTCGACGCCCGCGATCGCCCGGACGATCGGCGCGCTCGTCGGCGGGCAGACCGTGACGACGTACGAGGACGAGGAGGGCGAGGCGGTCGACGTGAGGGTCCGCCTCCCGCTCGCGATGCGCCGCGACGTCTCGCAGATCGGGGAGCTGAGGATCGCGGTCCCGGGCGGGAAGAGGGCTCCCGCTCTCGTCCCGCTCTCGGAGCTCGTCCGGGCCGAGAGGGCGACGACGCCCTCGGAGATCTCGCGCCGCGACCTCTCGCGCGAGGTCCTCCTCACCGCGAACCTCGACGGGGTCCCGCTCGGAACGGCCGTCCAGAAGATCCGGGAGGCCTCCGGGAAAATTCCGATGGCCCCCGGCTACCGGATCTACTTCCCGGGCGAGGCCGAACGGATGGAGGAGAGCTTCGGGTACATGGCCGAGGCGCTTCTTCTCGCGGTCGTCTTCGTCTACCTCATCCTCGCGGCCCAGTTCGAGTCGTTCATCGAGCCGCTCTCGATCATGCTGTCGCTCCCGCTGTCGATCGTCGGGATGGCGGGAATGCTCGCGCTGACGGGCGACACCGTGAACATCATGTCGCTCATCGGGCTCATCCTCCTGATGGGCCTCGTCACGAAGAACGCGATTCTCCTCGTCGATTACACGAAGGTGCTCCGCGCTCAGGGGATGGACCGCCGGACCGCGCTCGTCACCGCGGGAAGGACGCGGCTCCGCCCGATCATGATGACGACGCTCGCGATGATCTTCGGGATGCTCCCGCTCGCCCTCGGCCTCGGCCAGGGGGCCGAGATGCGCTCCCCGATGGGGCGCGCCGTCATCGGCGGCCTGATCACGTCGACGGTTCTCACGCTCCTCGTCGTCCCCGTCGTCTACACGCTCTTCGACGACTTCGCCGCGTGGATCCACCGGCGCTGGGCGAAGGCGAACGCCGAGGCCGGGGGCGCGCACGGGTCCGCGGCCGCTGCGAAGACCGCGGCGTCGGTGCTGCTCGCCGTCTCTCTCCTCGCCCCGGCCGGGCGCGCCTCCGCGGGCGCGGGGGAGCCCGCGGCCCCAACGTCGCCCCGGGTCCTGACGCTCGAGGACGCCGTGGCGATCGCCACGGACAAGAACCGCGACGTCGAGAAGGCAAGGAGCTACCAGGAATGGGTCCGCGGGAAATACGTCGAGGAGCGCGCCGCCGCGCTCCCGATCATCTCGGCCGAGGCCGGCTGGGCGCGTTCGTGGGACGGGACGTACGCGGCGCTGACCGGGGGCCTCTTTCCGTCGGGCCAGACGACGCAGGCCGCCGGCCTCACGCTGTCCCAGACGCTCTTCGCGTGGGGCAAGGTGGGCGCGGCCGTCCGCGCCGCCAAGCAGGGGATCGCGGCGGCGGCGGACCAGCTCGAGCACTTCCGGCAGGCCGCCGTGCGCGACGTCACCGAGGCCTTCTACGACGTCCTCCTCGCGCGAAGGCTCGCTGAGATCTCGAAAGAGACGCTCCGGCTGAGAGAGCAGCAGCTCGCGCAGGCCGAGCAGCGGCACGCGCTCGGCACGGCGACGGACTACGACGTCCTCGCGGCGCGCGTCGCGCTCGACAACCAGAAACCCGAGGTGCTCCGCAGCGCGAACCTCGTCCTGATCGCCCTCGACCGCCTGAGGCTCGTCCTCGCGGAGGAGACCGCGGCCCTCGACGTGACGGGGGCGCTCGAATCCGGGACGCAGGAGATCCCGTCGTTCGACGCCGCGGTCAAGACGGCGCTCGAGCGCCGGCCGGACGTGAAGGGGCTCGAGCACGGCGTCGGGGTCTACCGCGAGTTCGTGAAGATCCGGAACGCCGACGACAAGCCCCGGCTGGACCTGCGCGCGAACGCCGGATGGACGTGGTTCGAGGCGGAGCCGATCGCGGTCGACGGGCAGAAGTGGGGGATCGGGGTCGCCTTCTCCTTCCCCTTCTTCGACGGCCTCGCGACGCGCGGCCGGGTCATCCAGGCCCGCAGCGACCTGACGCGCGCGGAGCTCGACCTCGCCAAGCTGCGCGACGGGATCAACGTCGAGGTTCGGACGGTGCTCGACCAGGCGAAGGTCGCCGGCGAGATCGTGGCCGCCCTCTCGGGGAACGTGGACCAGGCCCGGCGCTTTCTCGAGATGTCCGAGAAGGGGCAGGAGTTCGGCGTGAAGACGCGCCTCGAGGTCGACGACGCCCTCGTGAACGTGCGCCAGGCCGAGGGCAACCTCGCCAAGGCGAAACGGGACTACCTCGTCGCGCTCACGAACCTGAGGTACGTGCAGGGAACGCTCTGAAAGGGAAGGTTGGCGGAGGAGGAGGGATTCGAACCCCCGGTACCTTTCGGTACAACGGTTTTCAAGACCGCCGCCTTAAACCACTCGGCCACTCCTCCGGAAGGACGCGGAAAGCCATTATCTCCTCTCCCTGCTAGACTTCGCGGCCCGGTGCCGCCACGGACAGGTGGGTGAGTGGCTTAAACCAGCGGTTTGCTAAACCGCCGTAGGGCTTTAAAACCTTACCGGGGGTTCGAATCCCCCCCTGTCCGCCATTCCTTCGCCCCCGGCCCTGAAACCTCGGAGCCGGAAATGCCGTAACAGGTGACGGAGTCAGCATTTGCGCCGGAAGGGAGCCGTTCCATGAGCACGCGGATCAAGGCGGCGATCGGGATCGGGGTCGTCGCGATCCTGGCCGTCGTCATCTGGGCGTCGATCGCCCGCAAGGACAAGAACACGGTGCGGGTCACGACCGCGAAGGTCGGCAAGGTTCCGCTCGTCTCGACCGTGAGCTGCAACGGCCGCGTTCGCGCCAAGACGAAGGTCGACATCTCGTCGCAGGTCATGGGACAGATCGTGACGCTGGCGGTCCGGGAGGGCGACCACGTCAAGAAGGGCGACCTCCTTCTCCAGATCGACAAGGCCCAGTACGACGCCGGCGCGCAGGCGACTCAGGCGGGCCTCGACGCCCTGTTCGCCCAGCGGGAGTCCGACCGCGCCACGCGCGAGCAGGCCGAGCGCGACTACGCGCGCGAGCAGAAGAACTTCGAGGCGAAGATCACGTCCGAGCAGGCGCTTCAGAAGGCGAAGCTGTCGCTCGACGCGGCCGCCGCGAACGAGCGGGCCACCGAGCGGCGCATCGAGCAGGCGCGCGCGAACCTCATGGGAAACAAGGACAGCCTCCGGAAAACGACGCTCACTTCGCCGATCGACGGTGTCGTGACCGCCCGCCCGGTCGAGCAGGGCGAGAACGCCATCATCGGGACGATGAACAACCCCGGCACCGTGCTCCTGACCGTGTCGGACATGTCGATCGTCGAGGGCGAGATGGAGGTCGACGAGACCGACGTCCCGCACGTGAAGATCGGCCAGAAGGCGACGCTCACGTTCGACGCGTACGTGGACAAGAAGTTCGAGGGGAAGGTCACGGAGATGGGCGGCAGCCCGATCACGAAGTCCGCGCTCGGAACGGACTCGTCGGCCGTGAACTTCAAGGTCAAGGTCCAGGTCACGAACCCGCCCGGGAACATCCGGCCCGGTTTCTCGGTGTCCGGCAAGATCGAGACGGACCGCCGCGAAGCCGCCCTCGCCATCCCGATCCCGGCGCTCGTCGTCGCGGACCCGGCCTCTCTCGAGAGGCCCAAGCCCGGCAAGAAGGACGACAAGCCCGCCGCAGGCGCGGCCGCGTCGACCACGGCGGCGGCCCCGGCTGCTTCGGCGGCGGCGGGGTCCGCGGAGAAGAAGAAGGACGTCGAGGGCGTCTTCGTCGTGACGAAGGCGGGCACCGTCGAGTTCAAGAAGATCAAGACGGGCATCAACGCCGACCTCCAGACCGAGGTCGTCGAAGGCCTCGCGGAAGGCGACGAGATCGTGACGGGTCCGTTCAAGGCACTCCGGCAGCTCAAGATCGGCGACA
This sequence comes from Acidobacteriota bacterium, assembly GCA_016716715.1. Classification (NCBI taxonomy): domain Bacteria; kingdom Pseudomonadati; phylum Acidobacteriota; species Acidobacteriota bacterium. The sequence goes on from JADJVE010000001.1 coordinate 261,741, forward strand.
AGGTCAAGGTCGACAACTCCGCGCCCGCGGCCGACGCCGCGAAGAAGTCCTGAGGCGGCGATGCTGATCGGGGAGCTCCTGCGCGTCGCCTGGAAGGCGGTCACGGCGCACAAGCTCCGCTCGTTCCTGACGCTTCTCGGCGTCATCATCGGCGTCATGACCGTCGTCGCCGTCGTGGCGGTCATCTCGGGCCTCAACAACTACGTTGCGACGAAGATCTTCTCCCTCTCGCCCGACGTCTACGCCGTCACGCGCTGGGGGATCATCACGTCGCGCGAGGAGTTCCTCGCCGCGCTCAAGCGCAAGCCGCTGAACAAGTCCGAGGTCGAGCAGGTGATGCGGCTCGCGAAGAACGCCGAGAAGATCGGGGCCTCCTCCGGGACGACGCGCCTCGCGCGCTACGAGGGCCGCAAGCTCTCGGACGTCCAGATCTCGGGCACGACCGCGAACATCGCGGAGATCCGGAACCTCGACCTCGAATCCGGCCGCTTCTTCACGGAGATGGAGAACGAGCACCGCTCGTTCGTCGCCGTGATCGGCTCGGACGTCAAGGACGAGCTCTTCCCGCGCCTCGACCCGCTGGGCCGCACCTTCACGCTGAACGGAATTCCGTTCCAGGTCATCGGGGTGCTCGCGAAGCAGGGCTCGGTGCTCGGCCAGAGCCAGGACACCGTCGTCTACATCCCGCGCGAGACGCTCTGCAAGGCCTGGGGCAAGAACCGGAACATCAACATCCTCGTCCAGGCCAAGGGCGGCGTCCCGGGCGTGCCGGCTTCCATGGACGAGATGAGAGCCATCTTCCGCGCGCTGAGGCACACGGACCCGAAGGCGCCGGACCCGATCTCCTTCGTGAACGCGGACGCGATCCAGGTCGTCTGGAAGGCGATCACGGCCGCCGCGTTCGCGCTCCTCGTCTTCATCAGCGGAATCTCGCTCGTCGTGGGCGCAATCGTGATCGCGAACATCATGCTCGTCTCGGTCATCGAGCGGACGAAGGAGATCGGGCTGCGCCTCGCGGTGGGGGCGCGCAAGCGCGACGTCCTCTTCCAGTTCCTGCTCGAGGCGGGCCTTCTCGCTCTCGGAGGCGGCGTCCTCGGCGTCTTCTTCGGGTGGGTCATCGCGATCTGCGTGGACGCGTTCACGCCGCTGCCGACGCTCGTGACGCCCGGCCTCGTCATCTCGGGCCTCGTCCTCGCCACGCTCACGGGCGTGATCGCGGGCGTCTTCCCGGCGATCAAGGCCTCGCGCCTGACGCCGATCGAGGCCCTGAGGTTCGAATGACGGCGCGCGTCATGGACGCCCTCCGGCGCATCCTCGCGGAGAACCTCCGGTTCGCCCTGATCGCGCTCCGTGCCCACAAGCTGCGCGCGTTCCTCACGATGGTCGGCATCGTGATCGGCGTCTGGACCGTCATCGGGATGGTCTCGCTCGTGACGGGATTCGACCGCTCGCAGACCGAGGCGTTCTCGTCCTTCGGGACGACGCTCGTCCAGTTCCAGAAGTTCGAGCCGCGCTTCGGCCCCGGCCACCGCTCCGAGGAGGAGCGCAAGCGGCGGGATCTCACGATCGAGGACGCCCAGGCCCTCCGCGATCTCTGCCCGTCGATCCTCGCGGTCTCGCCCGAGCGGTACATGTGGCGCCCGTCGCAGGTGAAGGCGAACGGCGTCGAGGCGAACTCCCCGCAGGTCGCGGGCGTCAACCAGGACTATGCGATCTGCAACAACTGGGAGATCAAAGACGGACGGAACATCACGGAGACGGACGTCCTTCACGCGACGGACGTCGCGGTGGTCGGTCAGGACGTCATCGAGTCCCTCTTCAAGGGCAAGGACCCGCTCGGCCAGATCCTGACGATCAACGGCCGGCGCGCCCAGGTCGTGGGCACGTTCGCGAAGAAGGGCTCCTCGGGCTTCGGCGGGCAGCCCGACAACGTCGTCGTGATCCCGATCTCGACGTTCGACCGCCACTTTCCCGAGACGAAGAACTCGCACGACGACACGATCCACATCGCGACGATCCCGCGCTCGCCCGAGCTCGTGGACCGCGTCATCGAGGAGGGCACGGCCGTCCTCCGGGCGCGGCGCAAGGTGCCGTTCAACGCGCCGAACGACTTCGCGATCTTCACCGCCGAGAAGATGCTCGCCCAGATGCAGGCGGTCACGAACGCGATCTCGGGCGTCATGGTCCTCATCGCGGCGATCGCGCTCCTCGTGGGCGGCGTCGGCGTCATGAACATCATGCTCGTCTCCGTCACGGAGCGAACGAAGGAGATCGGGCTCCGGAAGTCCGTCGGGGCTCTCCGGCGCGACATCTCGCTCCAGTTCCTCACGGAGGCGATGATGCTGACGGCCCTCGGCGGGGCGGCGGGCGTCCTCCTCGGCATGCTCACGTCGCTCATCGTCAAGAACGTCTCGAGCCTCCGGACCGAGACGCCGCTCTGGAGCATCCTCCTCGGCCTCGGCGTCTCGGTGTCGATCGGTCTCTTCTTCGGGATCTACCCCGCGATGAAGGCCGCGCGCCTCAATCCGATCGACGCCCTGAGGTACGAGTAGTTCCCCGGCGGGCAGGCCCCCGCCCTCGAGTCCGGCGTTCCGGTTAGGATCCTCCCGTGGCCGTGATCCCGAAAGACGTGCAGGTCCTCGGCGACGAGCTCGCGATCGTGTGGGCCGACGGCGCCGAGACGTACCAGAAACTCACCGACCTCAGGCGCCTCTGCCCGTGCGCCTCGTGCCAGGGCGAGGGGGATCTCCTCGGCCGGATCTACAAGCCCCCGGAGAAGCCGCTCACGCAGGAGTCGTACGTCGTCAAGGGCACGTCGCCGGTGGGCGGCTACGCGCTCCAGATCTTCTGGGGCGACGGGCACGCCGACGGGCTCTACACCTACGCGCGGCTGAAGGCCTGGGGCGAGAACCCGCCCGACCTGCCGCCTGTCACGGCTTTCCCGCTGCTCCCGACGGTCTGACCTCGAGCGCCTTCTTCACGAGCTTCGTGACGTCGGGGTAGCCCTTGCCCTTCGTGGCCGAGACGTAGAGCGCGGCGAGCGCGCGCGGGCCCGCGGCGAAGGCCGCGAGGAATTTCTCGCGGCCCGCGAGGCGCAGGACGCCGTCCGTCATCTGGGCGCCGACGATCGCGGGGTAGCGCTGCCAGAAGTCGCCCTTGCCCGCGTTCAGGAAGAGGTCCTGCCTCTGGTCCTCCTTCAGCTTGCGCTCGAGGAGGAGATCCGCCGCCGTGTTCCAGCGCCCGAAGCTCCGCGCGATGGGCTCCTCGAGGAAGGGCGAGAGCGGGAAGAACTCGTCCGGCACGAGGAAGAGCGTGCCCGGGCCCTCGGCGACGGTGCGCGCGAGCAGCGCGTCGAAGTCGAGCGACTTGTCGCCCGCGGGCGGCCAGGCGGGCGCCTTTCTCACGTGCGCCTCGAAGAGCGCGCGCCACGCCTCGGCCGCCGCGCCGCGCAGGATCTTCAGGAGGGTCTCGCGCGGCGGTGGCGCCGCAGCGCCGCTGCCGACGAGGCGGGGAAGGTCGGCGGAGATGACGATCTCGCCGTCGCCGCTCACGGAGACGATCTCGGCGAACCCCGAGATCGCGAGGAACGGCACGAGGACGACGTTCACCTTCACCGGCGTGCCCGTGGGCAGGATCGACGCGAGGCGCCGCGCTTCGAGCGCGGCGTCCGCGGCGCCCGTGGCGTCCATCTCGTCGAGCAGCGCCGTGAAGGCCGGGCTCGTCCCGATGAACGACGTGAAGAGCGGGTCCGGAGTCCCGGCGATCGCCGAGACGAGCTTGCCGTAGTAGTCGTCTGGCGAGAGGTTCTGGCCGCGGATCGCCGCGGTGGCGTGGGCGGACGCCTTCAGGCGCCGGAGCGCGGCCGTCGGCCCGGGCGCGCCGGCGAGGAGGCCGAGCACGTCGCGGGCCGGCTGCGTGTCGATGGTGAAAGCGATCTCGTGCGGCGTCTTCGCGCTGAGGTCGAACGGCGGCCCGGAAGCCGTGTCGGCGGCAGACGCGGGGCGGGCCGCGGCGAGGGCCGCGAGGACGAGCGCGGTGAAAAGCGCAGGGCGAACGCGGGCTTCAACCAAGGATGGCCTCCAGGGCACGGGACGTGTCGGAGAGGTCGGGGAGGACGACGACGGCGCCCGCCTCAGCGAGCCGTCCGGCGGGCGTCCTGCCCGTCGCGACGGCGACGATGCGCGCGCCGAGCGCGAGAGCGCAGGCGACGTCCTGCGGCGCGTCGCCGACCACGACGCAGTCGGAGCCGGTGAACGCGTGGCCCAGCTGGCGGGCCTTCTCGAGGGCCACGGGGCCGAGGTCCTCGCGGCGCGGCGCTTCGTCGCCGAACGCCCCGAACGCGAATCGGTCCCAGAGGCCGACGGCCGAAAGCTTGATGCGCGCCCCGCGCTCGACGTTTCCCGTGAGGAGTGCCGGGACGGCGCCGCCGGAGCGCGCGACGCCATCCAGGACGGCCGCGACGCCGGGCTTGAGAACCGGCCGCTCCGAGGCGAGCGCGGCCTCGAGACGGTCGAGGTACAGCGCGAGCGCCTCGGCCCGGCGGCGCAGCACGGTCTCCTCCGGGACGCCCGCCGCGAGGAGGAGCTCCCTCACGATCATCGGGTCGAGCTTGCCTTCGAACGCGAACGTCTCGACGTCGCCGCACGTCCCGAAGACTTCCGTCAGGGCTCCCGCGAAGACCGTGCGCGCCGCCCGGCCGCCCGAGAGGAGCGTCCCGTCGATGTCGAAGAGGACGAGCCGCGGGCGCGGCGCGCGGGCGGCGCTCACGGCCCGTCCCCGGACGGGAGGCGCGCGGCGAGGGAGGCGGCGAAGTCGGGGAACACGCGTCTCCAGTACGGCCAGTCGTGCACCCCGGTTTCGAGCCGGACCTCGTGGGCCGCGCCGACGGCCGAGGCGAAGCGGCCGAAGAACCCCGCGATCTCCGCGAGGCGGTACTTGTCTTCCGTGCCGCAGCGCACGAGCAGGAACGGCGCCCGTGCCGCCAGAGAGGCGTCTTCGAGGAGCATCTGGTAAAGGTCGTTCTTGCGCAGGACGTTCGCGACGGGATCGGCGCCGAAGGCGGCCTCGAGAGACGGCTTGAGGAAGAAGGGGAGCGCGGCGACGGAGGGAACGCACAGCTGCTGGATCGCGGGCGAGAGGCCGCCCGCCGCGGTGAAGAGATCCGGCCGGGCGAGGGCCCAGCGCAGGGCGCCGTAGCCGCCCATCGAGATGCCCGCGGCGACGCGTCCGTCGCGCGACGCGCGCGTGCGAAACGTCCGGTCCACGAACGGCACGAGGTCGTCCGTGAGGAACGCGGCCATCCGCCGCGCGCCGCCCTGCGCGTCCACCCACCAGGTGCCGGAGCCGCGCGGACAGACGACGATCATCTCGGGGAGACGCCCGGCGCGCATCGCCGCGTCGAGCGCGTCCATCACGCCCTGCCGGAAGAGCACCGCCTCGTCGCCCTGCCCGTCGTGCAGGAAGTAGAGGACCGGGTACCGCCGGAGAGGCGTTGCTTCGTACGAGGGCGGCGTCGCGACGGCGACGGGGACCGGCCCCGGCATGTTTCGCGTGGGCACGCGCTCGTCGCGCCGCGCGGCCCGCGCCGCCGGGGCGGCGGCGAGCAGCGCGAGAAGCACGCACGCGAAACGACGTCTCATGACGGGATTCTAGGAGCCTGCTAACCTTTCTCCATGCCCCTCTTTCTCGAAGGTCAGACGGCGATCGTCACGGGCGGCGGGCGCGGGATCGGGCGCGCAATCGCCCTTGCGTTCGCGCGCGAAGGGGCGACGGTCGCGCTCGCGTCCCGTTCCGCCGACGAGGTCGAACGGACGGCGGCCGAGATCCGCTCGAGCGGCGGGCGGGCCCTGGCGGTCCCCACGGACGTGACGTCCCGGGCCGCCGTCGAGGCTCTCGTGGCGCGGACGCTGGAGGAGACACGGCGCATCGACGTCGTCGTGAACAACGCGGGCGTCTTCGTGTGGCGGGCGTTCGCGAAGCTCGAGGAGGACGACTGGGACCGGATCCTCGACACGAACCTCAAGGCCAGCTACCTGCTCGCGCGGGCGGCGCTCCCGGCGCTCTCGGCGTCGGGGCATGGCCGCGTCGTGAACGTCGCGTCGATCCACGGCTCCGTGGGCGAGGCGAACGTCGTCGCGCACTGCGCGGCGAAGTTCGGGCTCGTCGGGCTCACGAAGGCCCTCGCGGCCGAGCTGCGCGGCGTCGGCGTCACGGTGAACGCCGTCAGCCCCGGCGCGACGGACAACAAGAGCCTCGATCTCGACCCGCCCGCCCACGCCGAGCCCCTGAAGGAAAAGCTCCACGCCCGCGACGTGGCGGAGGCTGTCCTTTTCCTCGTCTCGCCCGCCGCGGCCACCATCTCGGGCGCCGTGCTCGACGTGTGGGGCGGAACGTCCGTCGCGATTCGAACGTAGGAATCGGCCGGAGGGGCGCCTCCCTAGTCGACGAGGCCCTTGGCCTTCAGGTCCTTGCGAACGGCTTTCGTGACGTCCCGGACGAGCTCCCGGGCCGAGTCGGGGTTCTTGGTCTCGGTCGAGCCTCCCCAGACGAGCTTGTCGGTCGTCATGTCGTAGATGTTGGTTTCGAGCGTGATGAAGGTCTGCGTCTTCGTGTAGCTCGTGTTCGCGGCGACGTACGGGACGCCCCAGCTCGTGCCCCAGTAGCCGTAGTACGTGTAGAACGTCCAGTAGTACGTCGGGCGGGCGGCGCCGGCCTCGCGCGACATTCCGCCGTCCCCGCCGAGGGAGCGGAGGAGGACCACGCCGTCGAAGCCGCCCGCCTTGATCGCCGCGACCGCCTTCTCCTTGTCGCCGGCGTCCGCCTCGGAGAGGATCGTGTAGCCGCGCGTGCACGCCGTCTTCACGACGTTCTTGCAGATCTCGTCCTCGGCCGTGCGGCGGAGGGACGCGTCCTTCGTCGCGACGATCGCGAGGACGTTCTTGAACTTCATCTTGCCGAACTGCGGGTCGGCCCAGCTCTCCTTGACCTTCGTGCCGGCGTGCGCGGCGGAGGCGAAAGCGAGGGAGGCGAGGACGGCGAGGATCGCGAGGGATGCGCGTTTTGTCGACATGGGGCGAGAGCTTAGCCGATGCTCGGTGCTACAGTAATTTCGCTTCGCAGGCACCGCACCTGCCCGTAGCTCAGTTGGATAGAGCATCGGCCTTCTAAGCCGAGGGTCACCGGTTCGAATCCGGTCGGGCAGGCCATTGATTTGAAAGAACGGCTGCAGCTTCGGGCGTTACCGGGGAGAATCCGCGGAATGCGCCGTCTCCTCGTCCTTTCTGTGCTGATGCTCGCCGCGGTTGCGCCCGCCAACGCCCAGGACGGCGTCGGGGAGCTGACCCCAATCATCGGTTTCCGGGCGGGGGGAACCCTGAACGACGCCGTCACCGGCGAGTCCTTCTCCATCCAGCCGTCGTGGTCCTGGGGGGTCGTGGCGGGGATCTCGCTCGGTTCCCCGAACCTCATCATCGAGGCGACCTACATGCAGCAGCTCACGCGCGCGTCGAGCGACGTCACGTTCGGCGGGGGTCTCGGGGGTCTCCACGACATGAGGATCCAGACCGCGCTCGCGGGCGTGCAGTGGGACTTCTCGCCCAAGGCCCGGGTCCGTCCGCTGGTCTCGGCCGCCGTCGGCGCGACGTCCCTCGAGGCACAGGGGGGAGGCCAGGTGACGTCCTTCACGGCGTCCCTCTCGGGCGGCGTCAAGGTGATGGCGACCCGCAACTTCGGCGCCCGCCTCGAGCTCCGGACGCTCGCTCTCTTCTCGGGCGGCTCGCTGAAGGGCCTCTGTCAGTTCTCGGAGTGCATGGTCGGGCTCACCGGCTGGGGAACGCTTCAGGTGGACGTGTCCATCGGAACGCTGTTCTCGTTCTGACCGCGCTCACTCGGGTGGCCGGTAGCCGTTGTTGATCACGTAGGACGGGTTGAGGAAGAAGACCAGGGCCTTCTGCCCGAAGTTCAGGCGCCCCTTCCTCAGGATGGCGACCGACCAGCGATGGAAGAGCTCGCCGAGGGCCGAGCCCATGATCGACGTCGTGATGAGGTCCTGGATGCTCGGCTGCTCGGCCCACGACTCGAGGACGTACTCCCACATCACGGTCTGGAAGGCGGCGAAGCCGAAGGACTGGAGGACCGTCCCCCCCTGGGACCGGATCATGTTGTAGTAGAAGGCTCCCGCGTACGGGTGCCCGATCCAGTTGTGGAAGGGAATGTCGCCGTCCCAGGTCGGCAGCTCCGTCCACGCCCGGACGAAATTCGAGCCGGCGCGGCTGAGGGTCTCGGAGTCCCACTTCGTGTTCTCCTTCGGCAGCAGCGCGAGGACGACCCCGCTCGCGAGCTCCGTGCCCGTGATGATGAGCGTGCCTCGCCAGAACTTCGTGCCGAACGTCGCGGTCGAGTTCCGAACGCCGCGGAGCGGTTCGCCGGGGGCCGGCGCCGGCCGGAAGGGCGGCTCGAGGGGCAGGTCCCACCGGACATCGGGCCTGGCCGGGGGGTCCGTCGTCAGGGAGTCGAGACCGAGGGAGAAACGCCCCGGCGGTGGCTCGCAGCCCGAAGGCTGAGGCCGCTGATGGCCTTCGCGTCCGGTCGCAGGGCCGTCGTCGGCCCGGGCCCCGTCACATTCGCGAGAAGCGGGAGGCAGATGCCGGCGGCGAGCACGCAGCGCCGGAACCACACGGAGACCCACTCACTCGGCCGCAGCGAGGTCGACGAGCGGACTGCGGCGTCTCCGAGATCCATGCCGTCGACGCCGCTACTTCCTGACCAGTTCCACGCGCCGGTTCTTGGCGCGTCCTTCCTCCGTGCGGTTGTCGGCCACGGGCGTCGTCTGTCCGTAGCCCTTCGCGGTCATCCGGTCGGTCTTGATGCCGCGCCCCACGAGCGCGGCCCAGGGCGCGCGCTCCGGGAGAGGCGCAGGTTCGCTCGGGCGCGCCCACGTTGTCGGTGTGCCCGGCGACCTCGACACGAAGAGCCGCGGCCGCCTTGAGAGCGGCCGCCGCGTCGTCGAGAGTCCTGGCCGAGTCGGGCTTGATCGTCGCCTTCCCGGTGTCGAAGTTGACGTACAGCGCGATGAACCCGTCCTTGGCGAGCTTGTCGGCCAGCTCGTTCACGGCGACGTCCTGCTTCATCGCCTCGCGTTCTGAAACCGTCATCGAATACGAACCGTCGCCTTCGCCGGCCTGGAGGAACACCCAGGTTTCCTTGCCGCCGCGCAGGAACTTCAGGGTCAGGGCGTAGCTCGTGCACCCGTTCCCCATGCGCGGCATCCCCTCCTGGTCGTACATGGCCTTGCACCAGCCGGGTAGCTGGGTCGCCGTCCGCGTAGCCGAACGTTCCCGAAGTGACTCCAGCCGCAGACCCGGTCCCCTTCGTGGGAGGTAGCGCCAGCGCGCCGGACCCCCACCTCGACCGAGGTCACGGTCCCGATCCCTGAAACCGAGGGAGCCGCCGAGCGTGAAGCGGCTCGTGCGAAGTCCGTAGTCGGAGGGAGCGCGGCCCGCCTGATCCTGCGCAAGGGCGGGCGCGGCAGCCAGCACCAGAGCGGCGAGGAACGGGGCGGCTCGTCTCACCTGCGGATCTTCTCACCGGCGGCTGCCGCGTGACCCGTGCACACTTCCAGAGTGGAGGCTCCCGTGAACGTGTTGCGAAATGCGCTCTGTTTTCTTCTCCCGAGTCTTCTCCTGGCGGCGCCGCCCGCACGGGCCGGCGACGCGCCCCGGCCGGCCGCCCTCGTCGGCAAGAGCTACGTCTTCCCGTCCTCCGCGAACGCGCAGGGGCAGTTCGGAGCGTACTTCAGGACGAAGCTGACGCTCTACAACCCGGGCGGCGACCCGATCACGGTCCGCGCGTTCCTGTCGACGCCCACGGGCGCCTCGCAGACCGTCTCGATCGCGCTCCCGGCGAACACCTACACGCGCTTCGACAATTTCCTGGACGACAAGTTCGGCTACACGGGCGGCGCGGGGATCAACCTCGCCGAGAGCACGCTCGCGAAGTCTTTCGTCGCGATCGCCGAGGTCTTCACCGAGAGCGACGCCGGGCGCTACTCGACGCCCCTCACGGGTCTCCTTGCCGACGACGCGGTCGTGACGCTCGGGAGCCCGGTCGCGAGCCCGGTCTCCGTCGCCGCGGGGCTGCGCGTCGACGCGGCGAACCGGGCGAACTTCGGATGCTCGAGCGCGAGCGCGGACCCGATCCGGGTGCGGGCGGATTTTTACGCGTTCCGAAACTTCATCCGCTCGGCGACCACGAGCGCGACGCTCGACCTCGCCCCGCTCGGCTGGGCGCAGCAGGCCGTGCCGGTGGAGGGAGACGACGTGATCGCCATCTTCTGGGTCATCTCCGGGAACCCCGGCGCCGGCGTCTACTGCTACGGCGTGAACGTGAACAATGCGTCCAACGACGGGACGGCGATCCCGGCGCGAACCTGGTCGCCGTGAGTCCGCCGCCGCGGTTACTCCGGAGGTACGATGGGCGCAACGAGGTGACGCCATGAAACGACTGCCGCTTTCCGCCCGCGTTCCCGCCGTGGTCCTCGCCGCGCTCGTCCTCACGAGCTGCGCCTGGAAGAAGGACCTCGAGAAGGTCCAGGCCGAGAACAAGACGCTCACCGAGGAGAAGGCCCGCGCCCAGAAGGAGCTCAGCGCCGCCGGCGCCGCGACGGCGGAGATGCAGACGACGCTCGACGAGGTCCAGAAGGGCCTCGAGGAGCTGCGCGTCAAGGAGCTCAAGGCGGTCAAGACCTCGATCGCCCTCGCCCAGGAAGGCAAGCCCAACACGGCGCAGCGCGACGAGCTGAAGGCCGAAATCGCGGACATCCGCAAGGCCGTCGCCGCGAACCTCGCGAAGCTGGCGACCCTCCAGAAATCGCTGAAGGCTTCGGATGCGAAGGTGACGTCGCTCGAGAGGCTCGTCGGCGAGCTGAGGAAGCAGCTCGAGGAAAAGGAAGCCACCATCGCCGCCCTCGAGGACAAGACGAAGGAGCTCACGAAGACGACCGAGGAGCTGCGGGGGACGGTCAAGGAGAAGGAAGAGACCGTCCAGCAGAAGGAGGCCGTCATCGCGGACCGCGAGGCCCAGATGGCGACCGCGTACGTCCTCATCGCGCCGAAAGAGACCCTGAAGAAGGCGGGCATCGTCGAGAAGAAGGGGACGGTCCTCGGCCTCGGCGGCAACTACAAGCAGACGGGCCAGTTCGACGAGACCCTCTTCAAGGCGGTCGACACGCGCAAGGTGACGACGTTCGACGTCCCGGCCGCCCCGGACAAGGCCCGGGTCCTCTCGGACCACCCGAAGGACAGCTACACGCTCGCCGCCGCCGGCGAGAAGGCGAGCATCCTGACCGTGACGGACGCCGCCCGCTTCTGGAAGGGGAGCAAGTACCTGGTCGTGATGCTGCCCAACTGAAGCAAATGCCTCATGCCCGGGGCGGGCCGGAGGCCCACGTTGTAAGACGGAGGCTTCCGACATGGAGAAGTATTCGGTTCGGCACGATTCCAAGGGCGCGGCCCGGCTGGAGGTGCCCTACCGCGGCACACGGCTGCTCCGCCACCCCATCTACACGAAGGGCACGGCTTTCACGGAGGAGGAGCGCGAGGCGTTCGGCCTCGAGGGGCTCCTGCCCCATGCCGTCAGCACGATGGAGCAGCAGGAGAAGAGGGTCTACGCGAACATCTCGCGCAAGGCCGACGAACTCGAGAAGTTCATCGGGCTCGCATCCCTGCAGGATCGCAACGAGCACCTTTTCTACCGGACGCTCGTGGATCACATCGAGGAGTTCCTCCCGATCGTCTACACCCCGGTCGTCGGGAAGGCCTGCCAGGAGTTCAGCCACATCTTCCGGCGCTCGCGCGGCCTCTGGATCACGCCCGGCCACCGCGGCCGGATCTACGAGGTTCTCGGAAACGCGCCGTTCGCCGACGTCCGCCTGATCGTCGTCACGGACAACGAGCGCATCCTCGGCCTCGGGGACCAGGGCGCCGGCGGCATGGGCATCCCGATCGGGAAGCTCGCGCTCTACACCGCCGCCGCGGGCATCCACCCGGCCCAGACGCTCCCGATCAGCCTCGACGTCGGGACGGACAACGAGTCGCTCCTCGCCGACCCGCTCTACCTCGGCTGGCGCTTCCCGCGCCTGCGCGGGGCCGAGTACGACTCGCTCGTCGAGGAGTTCGTGCAGGCCGTCAAGAAACGCTTCCCCAAGGTCCTCCTCCAGTGGGAGGACTTCAAGAAGGTGAACGCGTTCCGGCTGCTCGACCGCTACCAGAAGTCGATCACCTGCTTCAACGACGACATCCAGGGCACGGCCGCCGTCGCGGTCGCCGGCATGATGGCCGGCTGCCGCGTGACCGGAATCCCGGTCAAGGAGCAGCGCGTCGTGATCCTCGGCGCGGGCGCCGCGGGCATCGGCATCGCGCGCCTCCTGCGCGACACGTTCTCGCGGGCGGGCGTCTCGGGCGAGGCGCTCGCGCTCGCGACCGCGAACATCGACAGCAAGGGTCTCGTCGTGGACGACGTCGAGATCAAGGACGTCCACAAGCGCCCGTTCGCGTGGCCCGCGGCCCTCGCCGCGAAGTACGGCCTCGGCCCCGGCGCGCCGCGCGACCTCCTCGCGGTCGTGAAGGCCGTCAAGCCCACGGTGCTCATCGGGACGTCCGGCGAGCCCGGCACGTTCACCGAAGCGATCATCCGCGAGATGGCCAAGCACGTCGAGCGGCCGGTCATCTTCCCGATGTCGAATCCGACGAGCAAGACCGAAGCGAAGCCGGTCGACCTCGTGAAGTGGACCGACGGCCGCGCCCTCATGGCGACCGGCAGCCCGTTCGACCCCGTCCCGCACGGCGGAAAAAAGATCGTCGTCGGCCAGGGCAACAACGCGTTCATCTTCCCGGGCGTCGGGCTCGGCGTCCTCGTCTCCGAGGCGAAGGAGGTCACGGAGGCGATGTTCGCCGCCGCCGCCAAGGCCCTTGCCGACGAGGTGAAGGCCTCCGACCTCGCGTCCGGCAGCCTCTTCCCGTCCACGTCGGAGATTCGGCGCGTCAGCACCGCCGTCGCCGTTGCGGTCGTCAAGGTCGCGCGCGACTCCGGGCTCGGCAAGGCCATCCCGGACGCCGAGATCCCGAAGGTCGTCGCCGCCGCGATGTGGAACCCGGCGTACCTGCCGACCGTGGCCGTGCCGCTGCGCTCGGACGTCCACGCGGACGACTTCGTTCCCGCGCTGGTCTAGCTTTCCGGAGGCGCCGGCCCGTTTGCGGGCCGGCGCCTCGTCCGGCCTGATAGCCTTCGGGCACGATGGCGGAGCGCGCGGACGTCGCGATCATCGGTGCGGGAGTCATCGGCACGAGCGTCGCGTTCCAGCTCTCGCGGCTCGGAGCGGCGCGCGTCGTCCTCCTCGAGAAGGAGTCGCTGCCCGGCACGGGCTCGACCGCGAAAGCGAACGGCGGCATCCGCGCGCAGTTCACGACGGACGTCAACGTCGCGATGTCGCTCGCGTCGATGGAGATCCTCGACGCGCTCGCGGAAGAGATCGGCGAGCCGCCCATGTACCGCAAGGCGGGCTATCTCTTCCTGACCGGCGACCCGAAGAAGCTCCACGCCATGGAGTCGGCCGCCGCGTTCCAGCGCGCGCGCGGCGTCTCCGTCGAGGTCCTCGACGCGGCGGGGGTGCGCGCGCGGGCGCCGTACGCGGAAGGCCCGATCGCCGGCGGAACGTTCGGCCCGCGGGACGGGTTCATCGACCCCGGCGGCCTCACGAACTTCTTTCTGCGCGAGGCGTCGCGAGCCGGGGTCAGGACGCTCTACGGCGCGGGCGTGACGGCCGTCGCGCGCGCGGGCGCCGGCTTCCGGCTGGAGACGGGCGCGGGCGCCGTCGAGGCCGGGGTCGTCGTGATCGCGGCGGGGCCGTGGACCGGGCGCGTCGCGGCCCTCGCCGGGCTCGACGTTCCCGTCGAGCCCGTCCGCCGGCACATCTTCGTGAGCGGGCCCTGCCCACACCTCGCGCCCGTGATCCCGATGACGATCGACGCCGACAGCGGCGTCCTCGTGCGGCGCGAGGGAAGCCGCGTCGCGATCGCGTGGTCGAACGCGGACGAGCCGCCGGGGTTCAACGCGGCGTTCGACCCGGACTTTTTCCTCCGCTTCGCCGAGCCGCTCGAGGCGCGGTTCCCGTCGATCGCCGCGGCCGGGCTCGACATGCACATGAGCTGGTCCGGGCTCTACGAGGTCACGCCCGACCACCACGCGGTCGTGGGCGCCGTGCCGGAAATGCCCGGCCTCTTCGTCGCGTCCGGCTTCTCGGGCCACGGCGTCATGCACGCGCCGGCCGCGGGGCGCGCGATCGCCGAGCTCGTCCTCAACGGGCGGAGCGAGACGGTGGACGTCGGGCCCCTCGCGCTCGATCGCTTTCGGCGCGGCGCCCTGATCCACGAGACGATGGTCCTCTGACGGCGCCGGCGCGCCAGTTCAATGAAGCATCTGAATCAGCACGATTTCGTGTGATTCGCCGCCCGGGCAGGGCGATCATTCGCGGACCAATCCGGGTCCGGCCGCGCAACCCCCGTCGATGCAAGGGATTCTGTTTCGTCCCGCGGCTGGCACCGGACTTGAGTTCAAGTGACATTGGTCCCGATGACGGGACAAAACGGAGGAGAAAGAACATGAAGAAGACCACCACCGCCGTCGCCGCCATCGCCGCACTCGTGCTGGGCAGCTCCGCCTTCGCGACCATGGACATCATGAAGGTCTACAAGAGCGGAGTGGACGGAAAGGGCGCCAAGGACCCGAAGGCGACCTGCGCCAGCTGCCACAAGGAGAAGATGCCCAAGAAGGAGACGGCCGCGCTCAACGAGCTGGGCGACAAGGTCAAGGCCGCCAAGGGCAAGGACGGGAAGATCGACTGGTCGAAGATCCCCGTCGTCGAAGAGAAGAAGTAACCGGGTTCTCGCTCCGGCCGCCCCCGCGGCCGTTTCGTGCGCCTCCGGGCTCCGTGCCCGGAGGCGTTTTTCTTTTCGTCAGGGCCTGCAGGGCTCGTCGGCGGCCTGCGCAGGGCCCGATTTCGCCTCGAGGAGCTGCACCTTCGGCGGCCGCGTCGGCGCGAGCGTGACGTTGAGGGCGATCTCGCCGCGCTCGCACGCGAGGGTCCACGCTCCGCGCAGCGCGTTCTCGGCCTCGAGCGCCCGGGGCACGCAGGCGCCGTGCTTCGCCCGCAGATCGGCGAATTCGCTGCGCCGTTTCTCCTTCGGTGTGTCGAGGACGAGGTTGTCGGCGGCGAGGGCGTCGAAGGCCGCGTCGTCCCACCCGGCGTAGAGCCCGTTCACGGCGCCGTACGCGGCGCGGAGAGCCGGAGACGGCTGGGGGACGCGCGCCTTGAGCCCGCCGCCCGCCGCGAGAGCGTCGAGGGCGTCGTTGAAGATGCCGCTCCAGCCCGCGTACCTGAGGTTCGCGAGCGCCACGAGCGCGACGCCGTGCTCGGGCAGCCAGAGCATGAGCGAGCCGTAGCCGGGCAGGCCGCCGCCGTGCGACACGACGTGGCGGAACGAGCACGTCGTGCGGGCGTTGAGGCCGTAGCCGTATCCGCCCGCGGCGAGGCGCAGGGGCTTGCCGTCGGCCGCGGGCCTCGCGGAGGCGCCGGTGGCGCGAGCGGACTGCTGCATCTCGCGCAGCGAAGCGCGCGAAACCGGGCCCGCGTCCGCGTCGTCGCGCGGGGGCCACGCCGAGAGAAAGAACGCCGTGTACCGCGCGAGATCGTGCACGGTCGAGAAGAGCCCGCCCATCGCCCCGAACGCGCCGTCGCCGAGGAGCGGCTCCTCGACGGGGGTTTCGCCCTCGAGCCGCATGCCCGTCACGAGGCGCCCCGGCGGCACGGCCGAAGCCTCCCAGTACGTCGAGGTCATCCCGAGCGGCTTCAGGATGTTCGCGTCCACATAATCGCGGTAACGCATCTTCGACACGTTCGCGACGACGCGCCCGAGGAGCGCGAAGCCCGTGTTCGAGTACTCGAACGCGACGCCCGGGGCGTTCGAGAACGGGATCCCAGCCTTCACCATCGCGGCGAGGAACGCGTCGCTTTGCGCGAGCTGCCGGTCGCCCCACGGGTTGTCTTCGGGGAAACCCTCGGAGTGTGTCAGGAGGTGCCGGATCGTTATCTCCGGGGAGTCCTTCGTCGCCTTCGGCATTCCCGCGAGCTCGGGCACCCACTTCGCGACCGCATCGTCGAGCGAGAGCTTGCCCTCGTCGCGGAGCTTGAGAATCGCGAGGGCCGTGAAGCTCTTCGTCATCGACGCGATCCGGAAGACCGTGTCCGCGTCCACGGCGCCGCCCGCCGTCCCGCGCGCCCCCCACCCCTTCGCGAGGACGAGCTCGCCGTCCACGACGACGCCGAACGCGGCGGCCGGAAACTTCTTCTTCTCGACGGCCGAAGCCACGGCTTTCTCGACGGCCGGCAGCGCCGCGAGAAGCTTCGCGCGGCGCGCGGGGTCCGCGAACGCCGCCGGTGGGACGTCGGCGGACGCGCGCGCGGGCGGCGCGGCCGAAGCGAGGAACAGGACGACGGGCAGGAACGCGGCGGCGCGGCGGTGACGCATGGAGTTCACGACGCGATCGGCTCGAAGCGGGCCGTGAAGTGGCGGAGGACGCGCGGGGCCGACGTGATCCGGTAGCCCGGAAGAGCGGCCGCGTTTCGCGCGACCTCGAGGACGACCTCCGACACGTAGTCGACGTGCGACTGCGTGTAAACGCGGCGCGGGAACGCGAGGCGCACGAGGTCCATGGGCCCCGGCTCCTCGCGCCCGTCGGGCTTCATTCCGAACATCACGGTGCCGATCTCGACGCCGCGGATGCCGCCCGTCTCGTAGAGGGCGTTCGCGAGCGCGATCCCGGGATACCTCACCGGCGGGATGTGCGGGAGGAGGGCGCGCGCGTCGAGATAGACGGCGTGGCCGCCGGACGGCTTGATCATGGGGACGCCGCCGGCGTCGAGCTTGTCCGCGAGGTACTCGATCGAGCGGATCCGGTACTGGAGGTAGTGCTCCTCGACGACCTCGATGAGCCCCTGCGCGATGGCCTCGAGGTCGTAGCCGGCGAGGCCGCCGTACGTCGGAAAGCCCTCCGTGAGGATCGTGAGGTTCCGCGCGTTCTCGGCCCACGCGTCGTCGTTCATGGCGAGGAAGCCGCCGATGTTCGCGAGGCCGTCTTTCTTCGCAGACATCGTGCAGCCGTCCGCGAGGGAGAACATCTCCTGCGCGATGGCCTTGGGCGTCCGGCCCTCCTGCCCCTTCTCGCGGCGCTTCACGAAGTACGCGTTCTCCGCGAAGCGGCAGGCGTCGAGGAAGAACGGCTTCTTGTAGCGGTCGCAGAGCGCGCGGACCCCGCGCAGGTTCTCGAGCGAGACGGGCTGGCCGCCGCCCGAGTTGTTCGTGACCGTGACCATGACGAGCGGCACGCGGCCGCCGTCCTCGGCGAGCGTCTTCTCGAGGGCGACGAGGTCGATGTTCCCCTTGAAGGGGTGGACGAGCGAAGGGATGCGGCCCTCGGGAATGACGAGGTCGCGCGCCTCGGCGCCCTCGACCTCGATGTTCGCGCGCGTCGTGTCGAAGTGGTTGTTGTTCGGGACGACGTCGCCCTTCTTGAGGACGGTGTGGAACAGGATGCGCTCGGCCGCGCGGCCCTGGTGCGTCGGGATCACGTGCTTGAAGCCCGTGAGGTCCTGGATGACGTCGCGGAAACGGTAGAACGACCGGCTGCCCGCGTAGGACTCGTCGCCCTGGATGAGCGCGCCCCACTGCGCGGCCGACATCGCGCCCGTGCCCGAGTCGGTCAGGAGGTCGATGAGGACGTCCGCGGCGGGCAGGAGGAAGACGTTGTAGCCGGCCTGGGCGATCGCGCGGCGGCGGTACTCGGGCGTCGTCTCCTTGACGGTCTCGACGGACTTGATCCGGAACGGCTCGATGATCGTGCGGAAATTCATCGTGGCCGCAGGATAGCGCGGAGCGCGCCCGGAGCGCCGCTCAGTGCACCGCGGTGTAGCCGACCGTGACCCCGCGGTCCGGAGACGCGCGGACTTCGATCTTCGTGCCGGTGGCGTCCATGCACTGGCCGCCCGTCACGACGCCGACGACCTTCCCGTCCACGACGAGCTCGACGACCGGCTCGGCGTCGCACACGCAGACGCGGTACGTCGCGGGTACGTTGCCGGTGTAGATCGTCTTGGAAGACTTGGCCTGGACCTGGATTTCGGTCATTTTGCTGCAGTCGCGGCCGGAGCCCGCAAGCGGCAGGGCCGCGGCAAGGAGGAGCGCAAGCGCCACGGCAACGGAGCCTTTCCTCATGGGGGAGATCCCTCCTCCTAGAAGATGTGGCCGGGCCTCGTCCCGCCGCCATTGAAGCAACTGCTTCATGACCGCCGCCTGGAACCGCAAATTCTCCTGTAAATCCGCTGAGACTGAGGGTTTCACCGCTCCTACGTTCGGAGCGTCCACTCCAACGGACGGAAAGGCAGGAACCCCATGAAAAGCCGCTCGAGCCTGATTGCCTTCTTCGCCGCAGCGGCGGCGGCGCTGTGCCTCGCGGCCGCCCCGGCCGCCTCGGCGGACGGGCCGAAGCCCGTCAAGGTGATGACGTGGAACCTCTTTTACGGATTTGACGACGGGCCGGTGATCGCCGCGGCGATGTCGGGCGACGAGGCGGCCATCGCCGAAGCGGCCACCGTGGCGTGGGGGCAGATCCACGCGACGAACTTCCACAGGCGCGTCCGCGACATCGCCCTTCGGGTCCGCCTCGCGGAGCCCGATCTCATCGGCGTCCAGGAAGCCGTGAATTACACGCAGGTCGGCCCGACGGGCTCGATCGTCGAGAGGCTCGATCACCTCGAGATCCTCGTCGCCGCGCTGGATCAGGTCGGAATGAAGTACGAAATCGTCTCGTCCGTCGACGTCACGGCCGTCGACCTGCCGGTCCTCGACGCGGTGGGAAACCTGACGATGGTCTCTCTCCGGGATCGCAACGCGATCCTCTCGCGCAAGGGCCACGGCGTCACGACCTCGAACCCGCAGCGCGGCATCTTCCAGTACATTCTCGGCCCGCCGGATTTCCCGTTCCCGCTCGCGCAGGGCTGGGCGTCGGTCGACGTCGCGGCATGGGGGCACCGCTTCCGTTTCGTGACGACTCACCTCGAGGACGCTTCGGCGAGTCCCGAAGAGCTCACGCCGCTCCAGCAGGCGCAGGCCGCCGAGCTCGTGAACATCCACCTTGCGTCCGGCCTGCCCGTCGTCTTCGTCGGCGATTTCAACACGGACGGCTTCCGCAGGTGGCCCACGTACAAGATGCTCACGCAGGACTTCGGCCTGACCGACGCGTGGAGGGCCGCGAACCGCTTCGCGCCGGGCCTCACGTGGGGCCAGTCGCCGGACCTCCTGAACCCCTTCCCGCGCCTCACCCAGAGGCTCGATCTCGTCCTCTTCTCGGGAGCGTTCCGCGTGACGGACGCCGACGTCGTCGGTGCGACGCTTCTCGACCGCGTCCCCGCCGGCATGTGGCCGTCCGACCACGCCGGTCTCGTCGTGACCCTCGTCCCGTGAGCAAGGGCCCGCGCGGACGGAAAGGAAGGACCCCATGAACTCACGTACGCGTCTCTTTCCCGCGCTCGCGGCCCTCCTGCTCGCCGCGGGCCTCGTACTCAGCCCCGCGGCGCGCGCGAGCGGCGGAGCGCCGATCACTCTCATGACCTGGAACACGTACTTCGGCTTCGACGAGGGGCCGCTTTTCGCGGCCGCGGCTTCCGGCGACCCGGAGCTGATCGCCGCCGCGGTGAGCGGCGTCTGGGCGCAGGTCCACGCCACCGATTTCCACGTGCGTGCCGCCGAGATCGCGAAGAAGGTGAAGGCGGCCAGGCCCGATCTCTTCGGAGTCCAGGAGGCCGTCCAGTACGTCCGGCTCGACGGGGCGACCTTCGAGCCGATGGAGGTGATCGACCACCTCGCGATCCTGATCGAGGCCCTCGCGGCCGAGGGAATGTTCTACGAGATGAGGTCCGTCGTCGAGGACACGAGCGTGATGCTCCCGGACGCCGACGGCAACGTCGTGATGCTCCTAGACCGAAGCGCGATCCTCGTGCGCGTCGACCTGCCGCCCGGCCAGCGGCGCCTCGCGGTTTCGAACCCGAAGAGCGGAACGTTCTCCCTCCTCGCCGAGCTCTGCATCGTGCCCGCGGCCGACGGATCGTGCGAGGTCCCGCTCGTGATCAAGCGCGGCTGGGCGTCCGTCGACGTCGGGACGAAAGGCGCGAAGTTCCGGTTCGTCGTGGCGCATCTCGAGGATGTGCCCGCGCCCGTCGCGAACGAGGAGCCCTCGCCGCTCGAACAGCTCCAGCTTGCGCAGGCGGCCGAGCTGACGCTCGGCGAGAATGGGCCGTTCGCGACCGATCTCAGGGTCATCCTCGCGGGCGACTTCAACACCGACGCCGCCACGCTCTGGCCGACGTACCGGTTCCTCACGGCGCCCGCGCCGGCCGGGCCCGGGCTGAAGGACGCGTGGCTCGCGCTGCACCCGAAGGAAGCCGGCCTGACGTGGGGCCCGAACCCCGACCTCCTCGCGCCGTTCCCGGCCTTCACGCAGCGCATCGACTTCGTTTTTCTCAAGGGAGAGGACTTCAGCCTCGTGAGCGCCGACGTCGTCGGCAACACGCGCGGCGACGTGGCGCCGTCCGGACTGTGGCCGTCCGACCACGCCGGCCTCGTCGTGAAGCTCGTGCCGTGAATCTGCTTTGAGCGCGCGAGGGTGGCCGCCGCCAGCGGCTCGCCTCAACGCACGGGCTAGACTGCGCGGATGCCGGACAGTCCCGCCCCGGGCCCCGCCCTCGCACCTCCGCCGCCCGCCTACCGGTGGGCGGTTCTGCTCACGTGCAGCCTCGCGATGTTCGGGGCCTACTACGTCTTCGACGCGCTCTACCCCGTGACGCCGCTCCTCGAAAAGGCCTTCGGCTTCACGGGCGCGCAGATCGGGCTCCTCGACACGTCGTACAACGTCGCGGCCCTCCTGACGCTCATCGCGGGGGGTGTCCTCATCGACCGGATCGGCGTGGCGGCTTCGGCCATTCTCTTCGGCGCGATCGGAGCCGCGGGAGGCATCCTGATCGCGGTTCTCCCGGTTCTCGTCCCCGGCGCGCCCTGGGCCGGAATGATGGCCGGGCGATTTCTCCTCGGGATCGGCTCGGAGCTCTTCATCGTCGCGGCGACGACCGTGATCGGACGCTGGTTCAAGGGGAAGGGAAATTTCGTTCGCGCTCGCGATCCAGCTTCTCGTCGCGCGCCTCGGCTCCTGGGCGGCGGACAAGTCGCCCGATCTCGTCAAGCCCCTCTTCGCGACCTGGCAGCCGCCGCTCCTCCTCGCGGCCGCGCTCGGCGTCGTGTGGTTCCTCTTCGCGGTCGTCTACTCGGGGCTGGAGCGCCGGGCCGCCCGGGTCTACGCGGTGTCGCGGCCCGGCAAGACGGACAAGCTCGTCTGGTCGGACCTCGTGAGGTTCGACCTCGGCTACTGGTGGGTCGTCGGCCTCTGCGTCGCCTTCTACGCGACGATCTTCCCGTTCCGGACGTTCGCGAATCTCTACTTCATCGAGGCGAAGGGGCTGTCGCCCGAGGCCGCCGGGAATCTGAAGTCGATCCTCCCGCTCCTCTCGATGATCGGCATGCCGCTCTTCGGCCTGCTCGCCGACCGGATCGGGAAGCGCGCGCTCCTGATGACCGTGGGCTCGGCGCTCCTCGTGCCCCCGTTCTTCCTGTTGCCCTTCTCCGGGGTCTCCCCGACGCTCCTGATGGGAATGCTCGGCCTCGCGTTTGCGCTCGTCCCGGCGGTCCTCTGGCCCGCCGTCACGTATCTCGTTCCCGAGGCCCGCCTCGGCTCGGCCTACGCGCTCATGACGTTCTGCCAGCAGGTGGGCTGGGCCGGAATGAGCTGGGGCCTCGGCTTCCTCAAGGACGCTTCGCACGCGAGCGCCGCACGCCCGGAGGGCTGGACGCCCGTCATCGTGTCGCTCGGGGTGCTGGCGTCGGTGGCGTTCGTCTTCTCGTTCCTCCTCTGGCGGAGCGAGAGGGGGTCGCACGCCCACGGCCTCGAGGCGGTCACGCCGCCGGCAAAATGACCATGACGCACGACCGCACGCCGTCGCGTTTTCTCGCCCTCGCCTTCTTCGTCGCTCTCCCGGCCTTCGCGCAGCCATTTCCCCAGGCCCTGTTCGGCGAGATGCGCTGGCGGATGATAGGGCCCTTCCGCGGCGGCCGGACGGTCGCCGCCTCGGGCGTTCCCGGCTCGACGAACGTCTTCTACATGGCGCCGAACAACGGCGGCGTCTGGAAGACGACGGACGCCGGCCGCACGTGGGCCCCGATCTTCGACGCGCAGCCCACGGGCTCGATCGGCGCTCTCGCGGTGTCGTGGTCGCGCCCCGACCGCGTGTGGGTGGGGAGCGGCGAGGGCCTGCAGCGCCCCGACCTCTCCGTGGGGAACGGCATGTACCGCTCGGACGACGGAGGGAAGTCGTGGATCCGCCTCGGCCTCGCGGACGGTCAGCAGATCGCGGCGATCGCCGCCGACCCGAAGGACGCCGACCGGGCGTTCGTCGCGGTCCTCGGCCACCCGTACGCCGCGAACGAGACGCGCGGGATCTTCCGCACGACGGACGCGGGGAAGACGTGGGTGAAGGTCCTCTACAGGGACGCGGACACGGGCGGCGCGGCCGTCGCGCTCGACCCGAAGGATTCGAACGTCGTCTACGCGGCGCTGTGGTCGTCGCGGCTCGGGCCCTGGGAGAACGGGCAGTGGCAGGGGCCGGGCACGGGCCTCTTCAAGTCCACGGACGGCGGGACGACGTGGAGGGCGATCGGCAAGGGGCTGCCCGCGCACGCCGAGGGCGGCGGCCGCATCGGGTTCGGAATCGCGCCGTCGGACCCGAAGCGCGTCTACGCGACCGTCGACGCTCTCAGCGAGGAGACGGAGAAGAACGTCGGGATCTTCGTCTCGGACGACGCGGGCGAGACGTTCGTGAAGGTCAACGGCGAGAAGCGCCTCTGGGGCCGCGGCTCGGACTTTGCCGAGATCAAGGTCCACCCGCTGTCGAAGGACGTCGTCTGGGTCGCGAATACGTCCGCCTACCGTTCGAAGGACGGCGGGAAGACGTTCGAGCCCGTGCGCGGCGCGCCGGGCGGCGACGACTTCCACACGATCTGGTTCCACCCGGAAAACCCCGACGTCATCCTTCTTGCCGCGGACCAGGGCGCGATCGTCTCCGTGAACGGCGGCTCCACGTGGAGCAGCTGGTACAACCAGCCGACCGCGCAGCTCTACCACGTCTCCACGGACGACCGCTTCCCGTACTGGGTTTACGGCGGCCAGCAGGAGAGCGGCTCCGTCGGCGTCGCGAGCCGCGGCGACGACGGCGCCATCACGTCCCGCGACTGGCATCCCGTCGCCGCCGAGGAGTACGGATACGTCGCGCCCGACCCGAAGGACCCCGACGTCGTCTACGGGGCAAGCTCACGCGCTACCGGCACTCGACGAAGGAAGTCCAGGACGTCTCGCCCGCGCCCCTGCGCGGAACGTATCGGTTCCTGCGAACGGCGCCGGTGATCTTCTCGCCCGCCGACCCGCGTCTTCTCTTCTACGCGGGGAACGTCGTCTTCCGGACGGCCGACGGCGGCCGCAACTGGGACGTGATCAGCCCCGACCTCTCGCGCGAGAAGACCGCGGTGCCGGAGACGATCGGCGTCTTCCGGACGAAGGACCTCGAGACGATGACGCGCCGCGGCGTCGTCTACACGCTTGCGCCGGCGTACAAGAGCGCGAACGTGCTCTGGGCCGGCACGGACGACGGCCTCATCCACCGCACCGCCGACGGCGGGAAGACGTGGGCCGACGTCACGCCTCCCGCGCTCACGGCGTGGAGCAAGGTGTCGATGCTGGCGGCCTCGCCGCACGACGACCTCACGGCCTACGCCGCCATCAACCGCATCCGGCTCGACGACATGAAGCCGCACGTCCTCCGGACCCACGACGGCGGGAAAACCTGGGAGGAGGTCGTGCACGGCCTCCCCGACGACCCCGTCAACGCCGTCCGGGAGGACCCCGTGAGACGGGGGCTCCTCTACGCGGCGACCGAGCGGATGGTGTGCGTGTCGTTCGACGACGGCGCGCACTGGCAGCCGCTGCGCCTGAACATGCCCGCGACGTCGGTGCGCGACCTCGTCGTCAAGGGCGACGACCTCGTGATCGGGACGCACGGCCGCTCGTTCTGGATCCTCGACGACGTGACGCCGCTCCGCCAGATGACGCCGGCCGTCGCCGCGGCGCGGGCGCACCTCTTCGAGCCGCAGAAAGCGACCCGCATCCGCCGCAACCGCTGGACGGACACGCCGGTGCCGGTCGAGGAGCCCGCCGGCGAGAACCCGCCCGACGGCGCGATCCTCGACTACTTCCTCGGCGCTTCGTCCGCGACGCCCGTGGTCTTCGAGATCCGGGACGCGGCCGGCGCCGTCGTGCGCCGGTACGCGAGCGACGACGCGCCCGAGGCGAAGGTCGAGCCGCTCGTCGTGACGCCGGACTGGGCGCGTCCCGCGCGCGTCCTGCCCCGGATCGCGGGCCACCACCGCTGGGTGTGGGACCTCCGCTACGCCGCGCCACCGGTCTCGTCGCGCGAGTACCCGATCTCTGCGATACCCGGGCGCACGCCGCCGGAGCCGGAGGGCCCGCTCGTCCTGCCCGGCACCTACACGGCCGCGCTCACGGTGGACGGGAAGACTTTCACGCGGACGCTGACGGTCGCGATGGACCCGCGCGTGAAGGCATCCGCCGCGGACCTCGCGGCGCAGCACGCGGCGGCGCGCCGCCTCGCGGCAGACCTCGCGCGCCTCGACGACGCGCGAAAGAAGGGCGCGGACGCCGGGAAGGCCGAGTCCCTCGAGGGAAAGCTCACGCGCCTCTACGGAGTGGTTCAGGAATCGGACGACGCGCCGACGCCGCAGGTCCTCGCGGCGGCAGACGAGGCCGAGAAGGGCTTCGAGGGCCTCGCCGTCAAGGCGAAGGACGGGGAGAAGCCGCGGCGTCGCCGCTGACGGGCGAGAGCTCGAGTCCGGGATAAGCGCGCTCGAGAAGGGCGCGGAAATCCGCGCCCTCGGCTGCTGCGGCGTTCGCCTCCGTGACGTCGAGGCCCGCGCCGTGCCCTTCGCCCGCACCGCGAAAGACGAAGCCGTCGCCCGATTTCAAGATCCGGTCGGGACAGGACGGCAGGCGGAGCTGGTTGCGCAGCGTCTCGCACGGGACGCGGAACGACGCGCCGGAGTCGCCGTCGACGTCGAGAACGCCGTCGCCGCGGTTCGCGATCCGAGCCGGGACGACGGGCAGGCCGATCTCGGCGCGGATCTCCTCGGCGCTCCGCGTCTCGGTCCACGGATCGCGCCCGCCGAGGAAGAACGGCAGCCACGCCCGGCCCGCGGCGGGCGGCGCGACTTCGAGACCGGCCGTCGCGGCGGCGGCGGCGCGCACGCGCGCGCGCGCCCGCGAATGGATCAGCTCGTCCTGCCCGAAGAGGTTGCAGTGTGTCGTGTCGCAGGGCGGGCGGTCGCCGTGGCGCGCCGTCAGGCGGTTGTTCCTCACCACGAGCGAGAGCGCTTTCTGAAGCTCGGAGTGCGCCGACGGGGCCTCGGACAGGACGCTCGACGTCACGTACGCGAGAACGCTCGTCTCGAGGACGAACCACGAACCGGCGCGGGCGCGCGCGCTCCTCGCGCGGAGCGGGACGGTCGAGGGAGGCGTGGGCGGCGGCGCCTCCACGTGCAGCGTCCCGTGGTACGGCCGCACGCGGACGGCTCCGCCGGAGACGGTTCGCGTGACGAGGAGGTTCGACGCCGGGCACGCGTAAGACGCGCCGGCGAGGAGCGCTCCGGCGGGGAGGCCCCTGCTAGGCTCTCCGAGGCTCCATTCCCCCTCGGGGCTGCGGATCGCGAGTGCCACGCCGGGCTCGCACGCGACGCCGACGGTGCCGGCCGGAACGAGGCCGAGGATCTGCACCGAGGCGGGCGTCGCGAGAGACGTGAGGGCAGCCTCGAGACGGCGCTTCAGTTCCGGGAGCAGAGAGGTCGTCGCGCGGCCGGTCGCGTGGAGCGCGGCGACGTACGCGGGCGTGCCCGAGGCGGCGCGCGGCCCGACGGCGACGACCCACGCGTCCCGCGGCTCGCTCCGCGCGTCGCGCACCGTGCCGGTCTTCAGCGCGATGCCGCGCGCGGCGAACCAGGCCGCGGAGGACGCTCCCGAAATCGTGCCCGACACCGCCGTTCCACGCAGCGCGTCGACGACGTGCGGCGCCGCGCGGTCCAGCCACGCGAAGAGCCGGACGGCGTCGAGCGTGGAGACGGCGTAGTCGCCGAGAAGGCCGATCCGGCCCTCCATCGTGCGCGGAGGCTCCGGGAGAGCGAGCCGCCGCAACATGTCCTCCCAGTTCGAGAATGCCGTGGCGTCGGGGCTCGAAAAGTCGAGGAAAAAGCCGTTGCACGAGCGCCGGAGAGCATCCTGCCAGGCCATCACCTCGCCCGCGCGCGGCGGTCCGGGGCAACGCCACGACGCGTCCTCGCGCGCCGGGCGCGGCTCGAGAAGCGCGGGGACGGCGGCGACGAGCGAGGGCTTCAGGATCGAGCCTGCCGGGAAGCGCGCGCGCGGCCGCCCGTCCTCGGCGAGCGTCTCGCCCGAGAGACCGTCGAGGAGGAGGAAGTCCGCGCGCGAGACGGCCGGTTCGTCGCCGCCTCCCTGGATCTCGTCGACGAACGCCGCGACCGCTCCGCTCGTCGAGAACGACGCAAAGCGGCAGCTCGCCAGCATTTCGGCGAACGCGGCGTCCCACGCGGCGGCGCCTCCGCTCCGCCCGACGACGCGTACGAGGGCGCGCGAGGCGGCGCGCTCGTCCGTCCGCCCGTCCTCGCCGTGGAGGATCAGCCAGTCGCGCGCCGCGGTGAGCGTGGGAAGGCCGCTCGCGGACGCGAGACGGCGCGTGGCGTCGCCCGAGGCGTGGAGGGCGAACGCTTCCGAGAGGAGCGGCGACGCGTTCGCGAGACCGGGGCAACGGCTTTCGAAAAAGACGTGCGCGAGCTCGTGCCGGAACGTGGCGTCCGCGGCCTCCTGCGGGAGGGAGACGTTCAGCTCGATGCGGGCGCCGCGGGAGCGGCCGAGGTCGCGGGGCAGGCTCGAGACGTCGGCGAGGCCGACCGTCAGAGGCGGGCGCTCCGCCTTCGCGCGGAACCGCGCCTCCCACTCCGCCCAGACGGTCCGCGCGCCGGCCTCCCATCTCCGCGCCTGGTCGGCGGAGACGGGAGGCTCGAACCTCACGTCACTTTGCGCGCGGGCGGTCAGGCAGAGGATCGACCCCAAGGCGGCGAGAAGCTGTCTGGGAGTAGAGCGCCTCATCGTAGAAGTCCTCCAGACGCGCGACGCCCGCCGAGAAGTCGCCCGCGTATTGCGCGCGGAGGACGTAACCCGTCTGGACGGCGCGGTCCATGAATGCGCGCTGGAACGAGAACGTCCACGTCACGCGGTCGCTCCGGAGGTCGCGCGTGGCGTAACCGGCGCCGTGCAGGCCGAGCTTGAACGGCGCCGCGTCGTAGAGTTTGTCCTCTTCGACCACCGTGAGCCCCGCGGGTACCTGGTCCGTGAGCACGTAGTACGACGACGCCCACCACGGGAGCGATCCCGCGCGCGGCCGGAACGTGAGCTTCACGTAGACGAGGTCGCCGATCGCAACCCTTCCTTCCAGAGCGGTGAGCGCGCCCGTCTTCGGGTTCAGGCGGAAGAACTCGCGGCGGAGGTCCCAGCCCCCGGGCACCGCGGGCGCGCGGTCGAACGGAATGACGCGAACGAAGCGCGCGTGGAAGACGGCGTCCTCGCCACCCCCGTCGACGGTGAGAGGGCCCTTCGCGGCTTCGCGCGGATCGACGGAGATCTCCACGCCGCCGGGCGTCTCGCGGGCGCTGAGCGCGGACGCCGGCAACTCGGCCCCGCCCGCGCGGACGCGCACCTTCGGCAGGGCGCGCGCGGAACGCAGCTCGCTCTCGATGAGCCACGCGGAGTGGACGAGCACCTGCGACGTCTCGAACGTGGAGCCGAAGTGACGTCCGTTGAAGCGGTCGAGGAGACGCCGCGCGAGAGTCTTCTGCCGGGCAGCGTCCAGCCGCCCGTGGACCTTCAGCGCGTGCGCCGCGACGGCGAGCGTCGAGCCGAGACGGCCCGGGTAGCGCGTCCAGCTGCCGGCGAGCGGCGTCCAGCGCGCGGGATCCTCGGAGCCGGGCTTGTCGAGCGCGGCGGCGACGTCCGCGTCTACGGAGCCGAGGAGGTCCTGCGTCACGCGGTCGAGGCCTGGCTTCGTTTCCATCGAGAAGTTCTTGAGCGCGAGGAGGAGAAGCGACCGGTCGAGGACGGTGCCGCTCGCGGCCGCCCACGCGCCCTGGAGGCGGAGCGTCGCTTCGGCGGACGCGCCTGCCGCCGGGAGGACGCCCAGAAGGGCGAGCCGCGACTCGACGTACGTCGCGACGACGCCCTCGGACGAGGAGGCATTGGGCGTCTTGTCTCGGAGCCACCCGAGCGCGCGCGGCGCGTCGAGCGTCTTGAGGGCGGCGGCGTCGTCGGTGGAGGAGACGAGCATGAGGACCAGTGCCGTCATCGCCGGGTCGCCCTTGCCCTGCCCGGCCCACCACGCGAACGAGCCGTCGAGGTTCTGGAGGGTCTTCAGGCGAGCGACGCCGGCGGCGGAGAAGTCCACCGCGTTCTTCCACGTCTCCTCTTGTCCGACGGCGAGATTGCCGAGCGCGCCGGGCGAACCCCGCTTCGGATCGAAGAGGGACTTCACGACGAGGCTCGGAACCGTCATGGACGTGACTTGCTCGGCACAGCCCCACGGATACGTGACGAGCCAGCGGAGCGACGGGAGCAGTGCGGCCGTGAAGCCGTTCGTCGCGAAGATGCGGAGCTCGGAGAGGGATTCGCCGGGGCCCGCAGCCGCAAGGAACGGTTCGCCCTGCTTGAGGACTCTCGTCTCGGGGAACAACACGGTGTCGGGCAGCGTGCGGAGCGGATGCTCGAAGCGCTGCGCCTCGCCGCCGACCGTGAGCGTCGTCGCGAGGGCGGTTGATCCGGAGGCCGGCAGCTCCGTCAGCGTCACGAGGCCCTTGCCGGACGCTTCCTGCTTCGGCGCGAGGCTCGCCGCGACGGCGAGCGGGGCCGCCAGGGCCGTGCCGGGGCCGGCGGTCAGCGCGGCGGACACGTCCTTCGCCTTCTTCTCCTGGTTGGCGACGAGGAGGCGCACCTCGGCCGTGTCGCCGCGGCGGAGGAACGGTGGCGCCGCGACGGAGAGCGTCACGGGCGCGTTCGTCCCGAACGACGAAGAGCCCTCGCCGAACCGGCCGCGCGTGTCGACGGCGACGGCCGACACGTTCCACGTCGTCTGATTCGACGGGAGGCGGAACGCGACCGTCGCACGCCCGTCCGCGTCCGTGACGACGCGCGCGTTCCAATACGCCGTGTCGTCCTCCTTCTGGTCTTTCTTGTCCGGCTTCGTCGCGGCGAGCCAGAAGTTCGGACGGTACAGGCGCGCGAGCCGCTCGCCGTACCCGTAGGACTGGAACTCGCGGCTGTAGAAGCTCATGAGGTTGAGCCGCTCGAGCGGGTAGAAAAACGCGAGGAGCGGCGGCCGGAACTCGGGCTGGAGCGCGAGGACGGCCTTGTCGACGACGGCGACGGAGACCTCGGCCTCCACGGGCCTGCCGGACGCGTCCGTGACGCGCAGCGTGAGCGCCTGCCTCTGGCCCGGCTTCACGAACGGCGCCTGCGGCTTCACGGAGACGGTAAGCGCTTTGTCCTTCGGCGGGATCCGCAGCGTCATCGTCCGTTCGATCCACCCGCGCACGGGATCCGCGTAGCCGAGGACGACGTAGGCCGCGGTCCCGAACGACGGGAGGATCGGCTGCGCGATCCACGCCGAGAGGCCCTCCACCTTCTGGACGCGCTGCTCGTGGATGCGGCGGCCCGCGACCGTGAGGTAGATGCGGCCGTGGTCCGACCCGCCCTCGCCCCACCCCTCGGGGAGGAGGACGAGCGCGCGCGCGGTCTCGCCCTGCTGGTACGTGTCCCGTTCCTGGAGGAGCGTGATCTCGGAGACGTCCGTGATGGGCGCGCCGCTCTTCTGCGGCGCGACGACGATCGTCGCCTCGGCCGTCGTCGGGCGGCCCGCGCGGTCCTCGAGCGTCACGAGGGCGTCGAGGCGGCCGGAAGCGTCGGTGGAAACAGGCGTCTCCCAGCGCCCGTCGTCCTTCGTCGTGAACGCGATCTCCTTTGTGACGGGCGGGAGCTTGTACGGCGTGAGCGTGAAGACGACCTTGCCCCTCGTTTTCCCGTAGCTCTTGCCCGAGGGATAAATGGCGCGGACGGAAAGCGTCGCAGGCTTCTCGGCGCTCGCATACACGGCGGACGCCTTCGCGAGCGCGACGACCTCGCTCCGGGCGTCCGGGAACGACTTCGAGAACGACGCGACGTTGCCGTCGGGGTCCTTGCCGAAGAGGCGCAGGACGAACGAGTAGTCGTAATTCGGGGGGCCCGGGAGCTTCTCGGGCAGCTTGAGCGCGATCGTGGCCTTGCCCTGCGCGTCCAGGGCCACGTCGTCTGCGTCGGCGACGGGGAACGGAACCGAAACGGACTCTCCCTTCGCGGAATCCCAGCCGTACGTCGTGGCGCTCCCGGTCTCGCCGAGCCCGGCGTCCTCGACCCACTGGGGGGCCTCGGAGCGCACGCGCACGAGCTGCGCGGAGACCTTCACGCCGGGGGGCACGCCGCCCGCGTAGCGCTCGACCGCAACCTTCGCGGTCAGCGTCTCGCCGGCCCGCAGCGTTTCCGGTGCGGCGTCGACCTTGAAGAAGAAGAGCGGCTTGACGTACTCGCGCACGCGCAGCTCGCCCGCGTGGGCGGCGCCGGCCACCTTCGCGGTCACGCGGTAGACGCCGTTCAGGTCCTCGCCGTCGAGGACGAGCTCGCCGGAAAATGTTCCGAAGGCCCCGACTGGCGCCGTGACTTCCCTGACGACCGTCGTCCCGGCGAGGTCGAGGATGGAGACGCGCGCGACCTCGGGCTTGCCCGCCCACTCCGTGAAGAGCCGGGAGATGCCGGTGCCGGGCTCGCGCAGGACGCCGCGGAAGCGAACCCTCGCGCCTTTCCTGTAGAGCGGCCGGTCGGTGTAGAGGTAGACGTCCGGGAAGACGGCCGTCGTCGGGAAGAACTCCGTGTCGACGATCGCGGTCGAGTCCTTCTCCCTCAGGACCGCGAGGAGCTCCGAGTCCCTGACGTTCGGAAGGTCGAGAACGCCGTCGGCGTCCGTCTTTCCGGCCGCGACCCACGCGCCCTGGAGGTTCCTCACGTCGACCGCCACGCCCGCGGCGGGGCGGCCGTCGCGCCGGGCGACCTTCACGAGCGCGGCGCCGTCCGTCTGCTGGAGGACGGCCGAGAGGTCGTTCACGACGAGGACGACCTGGCCCTCGAGGTCGCCCTGCAGGACCTGGACGAGGTAGAAGCCCGGCGCGAGCTTCGGCAGCGCGACGACCTTCTGCCGGAACCGGCCCTCCCGCGAGAACCACCAGTCGAAGCCGGGGACGTCGAAGGGCTCCTTCGCGTCGGCGGCGTCCGGTTCGAACGAAAACTCGTTCACGAGGTCGAACGCGCCGGGCCCCGCGACGATCTTCGCCGGGCCTTCCGACAGTCGCGTCGGCGACGGGCTCCAGGCACTGCCGCCGAAGTCGACGCGCAGACGCTTGCGCATGTCGAGGTCCGCGGCGGTGCGGAGCCAGTCGAGGTCCAGCCGCGTCTTGTTGAGGCCCGAGAAGAGGAACTTCGCGCTGTTCCACTCGACGGCCGGCTGGCGCCACGCGCGCCTGAGGTCCGCCTGGCTCGTCACGAACTCCTTCATGTCCTTCGGGCGGTAGACGCGCACCGTGAACGGCGCCGAGCGCGTGTAGTGCAGCTCGAACTCGGGCGTCTCGGAGGCGCCGAAGTCGCGGCGCACCGTGAGCATCATCTCCTTGGCGAGGAGCGGTGTGGCCGAAAGGAAGAAGAGGCCGGAGAGGGCGAAAACAGCGGATCGGATCCCGCGGCGGTTCATGGCTCGACTCCCGTCATGACGACCGCGTCCCCGACGGCGCGGCCCGAAAAGGCGTACATCGGCAGACGATCGAGGAGCTGCATCGCGTCGACGAGCTCCTTCGGCGGAGGCGGCGGTCCCTTGTCATCCCCGCCCTTCGGCGGCGACGGCGCTTCACGCTGCCAGCCCCAGAGGAGCGCCGACCGGAGGAACCCGCCGACGTTCAGGAACGCCGCGGTCGAGATCGGTCCGCCGCTGAGGGCGCCGACGATCTTCGGCGGCGCCTGCCGGAAGGACGGTTTCCGCCCGGAGCACGCGTCCGCGACGCGCGCGAGCGCAGCCTTCGACGGGCTCAGGGCGACGACGCCGGGGCACGCGCGCGAGGCGTGGACCTCGAACGTCCGATGCCGGTTGAAGAGGGCGTCGAGGTCCGCGACGGTCTTCTCGCCGGCGCCGGAACGTGGAATGAGGAGGACCGACATGGCTTCGGCACGGCCCTCGCGGTCGCCCGTCCCCGCGCGCATTCCAAGGGACACGAGCGTGACGGGGACGTAGGCGCCCCCCCCACGCTTGCCCGGCGCCGTCCGGAAGTACTCCTCGGCCGAGGAGGCGTCGAGGTGGCCCGGGTCCGGCAGCACGGCCGTCGCGAGGAACGGCGCGTCCGCCGGAATCGCGGCGAGGAGCGCCGGGTCGAGCGACGCCGTGCCGAGCGCGTGATGCTGAGCGAGCTGGAGCGCGGCGCCGGACGGCGTGAAGCGCGCGGCCTTCTTGTCCCAGTCGAACGTGACGCGCAGGCGCGGGCCGACGCCGAAGAGCTTTTCCAGGACGGCCGACCAGGCCGAGAAGAACTCGTCGGTGCGGAGGTCGAGCGTGGCGGCCGCGAGGCGCGGGTCGAGTGCGCAGTTGCGGGAGAGCGTCGCCGCGACGCGCGGGTCGCGGCTCAGGGCGAGGCAGCCTTTCGTCTCGACGGCGGCGAACTTCTGGAGGCGGAGCGCGAGCGGCGTGACGGAGACGGACACGGCGCCGCCCTCGTCGTCCGCGACCTCGCGCGCGAGGTCGGGCCCCGAGCGCAGCCCCTGCAGCACGAGATGAACGCTCGCCTGCTCGCGCGCGGTCAGGTCCGGAAACGTGATTCCGATCGGGCTCACGAGCCCGGAGGTGTGGAAGTAGCTGAGCTTCACCGGCCGCTTCTCGAGAAAGCGGTCCGCAACGAAATCGATCAGGCGGCCCGTCCAGCCGTCCTTCCCGTCGCGCCCGACGGCGTACAGCACGGGTCCGAGGCGGACCATCGTCCCGCGGGCGAGGTTCGACGCGGCGAACTCCTTCATCCAGGCGTTGTCCTTGAAGAGCGACCGGAGCCGCGCGCCGTCGGCGACGGTCAGCTCGTACTCGGGCACGAGCGCGTCGGGCGGCTCCTGCGCGGCGGCGGGCGCGGGCGCGAGAGGGAGGGCGAGGAGGAAGAGGCAGGGGAGGGCGCGGGCGTTCATCGGGCGTTCTCCTTCCAGCCGTTCCAGCGGAACGTGCCGAGGAAGCGCGGGTTGTCCGGGGAGGGCCGCCACTCGGGCGGGCCGCTGTCGAGGTCGTCGAGCCACACCTTGCGGACGGCGGCGCCGTCGCCGGAGGCGCCGTTGTGCCAGACGGCCAGGACGCGGCCGGGCGCGGCGCCGGGCGGGCGCAGGAGAACCATGAGGTGCCAGGCGTCCGTGCGCGGCTTCTCGGGGTTGAAGAACGCGAGGAGGTCGCCGGTCTCGACGCGGTTCCTGCCAGGTGCGCGCGACACGGCGGTGAAGTTGTACGCGAGGAGCTCGCCCGCCGACACGAAGGGCGCGGTCGTCCCTCCGGCGAGGCGCCACGCGGGCGCGTCCTTCCCGAGCGACTTGCGGAAGAGGAGACGCACGAAGCCCGCGCAGTCACGCTGCGCCGGATCCCAGTCGGGCCGGGGGCTTTCGGCCTGCGTGAGGGCCTCGTTCAGGAGGCGGAAACGCGCGGCGGCGACGTCGGGCGGGGCCCCCGCGAGCGCGGCGCCGGTCCCCAGCGCGAGGAGATAAGCGGCGGCGCGCATCAGTTTCCCGCGTCCTCGGAGTCCATCGCGTCGTCCGGGCCGGGCTTCCGCTTGAAGTCCGTCACCCACGCGGGCCACGTCTTCGCGCCCGCGGGCTTCTTCTCGAGCGTCGGGAGCCAGACGTGCGCGCGGCGCCCCTTCTCGACCCTGATCCACGCGAGCGTCTGCGTTTCGCCCGGCTTGACGAGCGGGAGCTTCACGCGCCGGCGGATTTCGTTCGGCGTGCCGCCGAAGAGGACGATGTTGAGCGTCGCCACGGTGTGCGCCTTGTCGCCGCTCGGCCAGTAGTTCACGTCCACGCGCGTGAAGCCGAGAGGCGGCGACGCGTGCGTGTAGAGGTACGGCCCGTAGCCCGGGCTGTCGAAGTCGCCGCCCTGCTCGTTCAGGTAGAACGTGCCGCCCGAGGGCGAGCTCGTGCGCGCCCAGAAGATGTGCTGCGTGGCGTCCTTGCCGGCCGTCTCGGGGTCGGGCGCGTCGGGCAGCGGCTCGTAGACGTGGAGGTCCGTGTAGACGCCGTCCGTGTCGCTCGTGAGGACGAGAAAGACGGGGACGGACGGCACTTGCGCGTAGACCGTCCGCTCGGCGCGGCCCGTTCCGCCCTTGTTCGTGCCCTGCACGACGATCGCGTTCTTGCCGGACGAGGCGGGGAACTTGCGCTGGAAGGAGCCGCCCACGGTTTTCAGGAGATAGCGGTCCCCGTTGATGCTGACCGTGACCGGGTTGATCGTCGGGTCGCTCACCGTCCCGGCCACGAGGACCATGCGGTCCACGGTCCAGCCGCCGGTCGGCGCGGTGAGCGCGATCGTCGGGGCGGCCGTGCCGGCCCCCAGGATCCTGCCGGACTGGCGGGGCTCCGGCGCTTCGGAAAGCGGGAGAGCGAGGATCACTCCGAGCAGGACGGACGGATTCATGCGCATCTCCTGTGTCGAGCCGGCGGGCGTTCGAGGGGACGGGTCAGCTTAACGCTCATGAACCGGGGAAGATCAAGGCCGGTGCCGGGGCCGGGCGGCTGACACAAACACGTCCCCGCTCGCTCCGCTCTTTCTTTCTAAGAAATCCTCTCCGAAACAGAGCGAACTAGGCGAATCCTCGCGAGGCGTTCTTCACGGCGGCGCCGTCGCGCCCGAGGTACCCGGCGGGGTGTTCGTACTCGTCGGCGACCTCGGCGTTCGCGAGAATCCGGCGGGCACGCACCGTGTCGAGCTCCTTCTCCCAGCGCGACACCACGATGGCGCCGACGCCGTTTCCGATGAGGTTCGTGATGGCGCGGGCCTCGGACATGAACCGGTCGACCCCGAGGAGCAGCGTGAGCCCCGCGACGGGGATGTTGCCGACGGCCGAGAGCGTCGCCGCGAGCGTGATGAACCCTCCGCCGGTCACCGCGGCCGCGCCCTTCGAGGTGAGGAGCAGGACGGCGAGGATCTGGAGCTCCTGGGCGAACGTCACGTGCGTGTTCGTGGCCTGGGCGATGAAGAGCGTCGCGAGCGTCAGGTAGATCGACGTGCCGTCGAGGTTGAAGGAGTAGCCCATCGGGACGACGAGGCCGACGACCGGCTTGCTGCACCCGAGCCGCTCCATCTTCCGCATGAGGAGCGGGAGAGCGGACTCGGAGGACGACGTCCCGAGCACGATGAAGATCTCCTCCTTGATGTAGCGCACGAACCTCAGGATCCCGAGGCCGCAGAGCCGAAGCACGAGGCCGAGCATGAGCAAGACGAACAGGAGGCTCGTCGCGTAGAACGTCCCCATGAGCTTGCCGAGCGAGAGCAGCGTTCCGATGCCGTACTTGCCGACCGTGAACGCCATGGCGCCGAACGCGCCGATCGGCGCGACGCGCATGACGATCCCGACGATCCGGAACAGGACCTTCGAGAGGTCGTCGACGACCTTCAGGATGAACGTGCCCTTCTCCCTCAGCGCCGCGAGCGCGACGCCGAAGAGCATCGAGAAGAGAAGCACCTGGAGGATGTCGCCCTTCGCGAACGCGTCCGCGACGTCCTTCGGGATCACGTTCATGAGGAAGTCGACCGTCGAGAGGTGCTGCCCCGAGCTCGTGTAGGCCGCGATCGAGGAGGCGTCCAGCGAGGCCACGTTCACGTTCATCCCGGCGCCCGGCTTGAAGACGTTCCCGACGACCAGACCGATCGCGAGCGCGATCGTCGTGAGAATCTCGAAGTAGACGAGCCCCTTGAGGCCGACGCGCCCGACCTTCTTGAGGTCGCCCATCTTCGCGATGCCCGTCACGACCGTGGTGAAGACGATCGGTGCGATGAGCATCTTGACGAGCTTGATGAACGCGTCGCCCAGCGGCTTCAGCGAGGCGCCGAGAGCGGGCTTGAAGTGTCCGAGAAGCGCGCCAAGGAGGACGGCGATGAGGACCTGCGCATACAGGCTGCGGGTAAGTCGTCTCATCGCGCCTTTCTCAAGGTAGTGCCGCGCCTGGCGGGCGGCAAGGCGCGAAGCGTCAGGGAACGTGGGCTTCTTGCATCATGGCGTGCGCCCGCGCGAGCGCGCGGCGCTTCTCGTAAGCGGCGCGGGCGACGGCCACGTCCTCGAGGAACCAGCCGAGCTCCGAGAGAAGCAGCGCCTGCGGCCCGTCGACGAGCGCCTTGGCCGGGTGCGGGTGGAAGTCCACGAGCACCATGTTCGCGCCGGCCGCGACGGCTTGCGCCGTGACGTGCATGAGGTCGGGAATTCCGTCCGGCGCTTTCTCGCGGCTGCCGACGGAGTGCGAGGGGTCGACACAGACGGGGAGGCGCGTGAGCCGCTTGATGACGGGCACGTGCGCGAAGTCGACGAGGTTGCGATGCGGGTCGCCCAGGTTCGTCTTGACTCCGCGCAGGCCGAAGACGATCTGCGAGTTGCCCTCGGAGGCGAGGTACTCGGCGGCGTTCAGAGACTCGTTGAGCGTGATCCCGAATCCGCGCTTCACGAGGACGGGGAAGACCGTCTGCCGGCCCACCGTCTTCAGCAGCTCGAAGTTCTGGATGTTGCGCGTCCCGATCTGGAGCATGACCCCGGTGGGGCGGCCCGTCTTCTCGAGGCACTCGGCGATCTCGTCGATGTGGCTCTCGTGCGTGATCTCCATCGCGATGACGCGGATGCCGTGCTTGCCCGCCTTCTCGAAAACCCACGGGAGGCAGCTCTTCCCGTGGCCCTGGAAGGCGTACGGGTTCGTGCGCGGCTTGTACGCGCCCATGCGTGTCGTGGTCTGGCCGAAAGACGCGAGCGCGGCGAACATCGCGTCGGCGTTCTCCGGCGTGTCGACGGCGCAGAGCCCGGCGAAGACGTGCAGGTTGTCCTGCGAGAACTCGACGCCGTTGTACGTGAAGCCGCTCGCGCGCCGGTCGTCCTTGTGGCGGCCGATGACGCGGTATTCCTGCGACACGCGCACGACGCGCTCGACGCCCGGAAGCACGGCGACGTCCTCGACGGCGAGGCGATGCGTGTCGCCGATGAGGTAGACCTCGGTGACGGTCTTTTCGGCGCCGCGGACCTTGTGGACCTTGATCTCGATGCCGGGCAGGCGGCCGAGCGCGTCCATGAGCTCCTTCTCGGCTGCGGCGTTCTTCGCGGTGGCTTCGTCGACGAGGACGATCACGGGGCGGCCTCCGGGAGGCGGTCGACCCGCCCCTTCTTCGTGGTGCGGGCGGGGTACGAGCCGAGAACCTTCAGGTACGGGCACTCGGCGGAGAGCGCGGCGACCGCGCGCGAGGCGGCGTCCTCGCCGGCGGCGCCCTCGAAGTCCACGTAGAAGAGGTACTCCCACGGGTGGCGCGGCACGGGCCGCGACTCGAGCTTCGTGAGGTTCAGGCCGTGCGCGTCGAGGACGTTCAGGCAGTGCGCGAGCGCGCCGTGGCGGTGCGGGGTCGAAAAGACGAGCGAGGTCTTCGCGGGGATGCGCGGGTCGAGCGCGATCGGGATCGCGGACACGACGACGAACCGCGTCCAGTTCTCCTCCTGGTCCGCGAGGTCGCGCGCGAGGACGACGAGGCCGTGGAGGGCGCCCGCCTCTTCCGAGGCGATCGCGGCGAGCGCGGGGTCGCCGGACTCCT